>NZ_CP114599.1:0-319000 GCF_027286305.1 Phenylobacterium sp. NIBR 498073 | reverse complement strand
GCCCCTACCAGGACAATCCCCCCCGCCACGACTACCGGCTGACCGACAAGGGCGCCGACCTCTGGAAGGTGGTCACCGCCCTGCGCGAATGGGGCGACCGCTGGGACGCCAACGGCCTGGGCGCGGCGACCATCGAACTGGTCGACGGCGCGAGCGGCCATCCGCTGGTGCTGGCGCTGGTCGACGCCGAGACCGGCCAGCCGGTGCCGCGCGAGCGGGCCCGCCTACGCCCCGGCCCGGCCGCGGCCCCCGGCCTCAAGAAACTGCTTGGAGGAAACCCATGACCGACGCCCTGACGCGCACGCGCTTCTTCTTCGATTTCCGCAGCCCCTACAGCTACCTGGCCAGCACCCAGCTGGACGACCTGCCCGGCGAGTTCGACTGGCGGCCGTTCGACGTGCTGGAGACCATGAAGCGGGTCGGCAACGTGCCGACCACCGTCATCTGCAAGCCCAAGCAGGCCTATGCCCGCCAGGACCTCGGCCGCTGGGCCGCGCTCTACGGCGCCCAGCTCAGTCCCAATCCCGGCATGAGCGGCATCGACGGGCCGCGGCTGCTGCACGCCGCCCTGGCCGCCCGCAAGCTCGGTCATGGCGAGGAGGCAGCCCGCCGGCTGTTCCGAGCCATGTGGGCCGGCGACGCGCCGCTCGCCGCCTCGGAAGACGTCGCCGCCCTGCTCGCCGACCTCGGCGTCACCGCGGACCTGATCGACGCCCCCGAACGCGCCGCCGAGCTGGAGGAGGGCACCGCCGCGGCGGTCGAAGCCGGGGTCTTCGGCGCGCCCAGCTTCGTCACCGAAGGCGGCCTGCTGTTCTTCGGCAACGACCGCCTCGACTTCCTACGCCGCGCGCTCGCGGCCTAGGTCCTCTCTCTCCCAGAAGGAACGCCCAGATGAAACCGCTCGCCATCGTCACCGGGGTCGGCCCCGGGACCGGAGCCTCGATCGTCCGCAGGTTCGCCGCCGACGGCTACCGCGTGGCCATGCTGGCCCGCGACTTCGACCGCCTGGCCGCCCTGGCCCAGGAGATCCCGGAAGCCGTCGCCGTGCCGGTCGACGTCTCCGACGCCGGGGCGCTGACTGCCGCCGTGGACGATCTCATCGTCCGCTTCGGCACGCCGAAAGTCGTGGTCCATAACGCGGTCGGCGGGGCGTTCGGCAACTACCTCGACATCGACCCGGCCGTGCTGGAGCAGAACTTCGCGACCAACGTCATGGCGCTCTATCACCTGGCCCGTCAGGTGACGCCGAGGATGATCGAGGCCGGCGGCGGCGCGCTGATCGTCACCGGCAACACCTCGGCCCTGCGCGGCAAGGCGAGCTTCGCCGGCTTCGCCCCGACCAAGGCCGCCCAGCGCATCCTGGCCGAAGCCATCGCCCGCGAGGTCGGGCCCAAAGGCGTGCATGTCGCCTATCTGGTGATCGACGCGGTGATCGACGTCCCCTGGACCCGCGAACGCTGGAAGGAGGCGCCCGACGACTTCTTCATCGCCCCGGACGACATCGCCGGCGAGATCTTCCACCTGGCTCACCAGCCGAAAAGCGCCTGGTCGTTCCTCGCCGAGGTGCGGCCCTACCGCGAGACCTGGTAGCCCCCAGCTTGTCGGGGCCCGGGCCGCTCGGCTAAGCAGGGCGGCCATGCCGCTCGCGCTGATCATCTCCAGCCACGTCGCCGCCAGCCATGTCGGCGGAGCGGCCCAGGCCAGCGCCCTCTCGATCCTGCGCATCGACGCCATGGTCGCCCCGACCGTGCTCTACGGTCGGCATCCCGGCTGGGGCCCGCCCGGCGGCGCCAAGGTCGAGCCGGCCGTGCTCGAGGGCGTGCTGGCCGGGATCGAGGCCAACAAGCTCTTTGGCCAGACCGATCTGGTGCTGACCGGCTATTTCGCCTTCCCAGAACAGGTGCTGGCCGCCGCTCACGCCATCGACGCGGTCCGCGGCGCCAAGCGCAGCGGCTACGGCGGCGAAGCGCCGCGCCAGCCGGTGGTCATCATCGACCCGACCATCGGCGACGCCGGCAAGGGGCTCTACGTGCCGGCCGAGGTCGCCGAGGCGATCGCCGAGCGTCTGGTTCCGCGCGCCGACATCCTGGCCCCCAACGCCTGGGAACTGGCCCGCCTGACCGGCCTGGAGACCCGCACCCCGCAGGACGTGCTGGTCGCCGCCCGGCGGCTCGGCAAGCCGGCCCTGGTCTCCTCGATCGGCGGGGCCAAGGAGATCGGGGTGATCTATGTCGATCCGCACGAAGCGTGGATGGCCGCCCACCCGCGCCTGCCCTCGCCCCCCAAGGGCACCGGCGACCTCCTGAGCGCCCTGTTCGGCGCGGCGATCCTCGACGGCTTGAGCGGCTCCTACGCGCTCGCCCGCGCGGTCGGCGGGGTGGCCGAGACCGTCGCCGCCGCCCATGCGGCCGGGGCCGCCGAACTTCCCATCGTCGCCATGGCCCAGCGGCTGAAGGCGACCTCCCCCAGCGTACGATTGGAGCGATTGGCATGACCCCCGAGATTCACGGCCTCTGCCCCGAGCGCTTCGCCGGCGTCCGCGCCGCCTTCGAGGACAACTTCGCGACCGGCCAGGAGCTGGGCGCCCGCTTTTCCCTGGTGCAGCGCGGCGAGCTGGTCGTCGACCTCTGGGCCGGCTTCGCCGACCGCCAGCGCACCAAGGCCTTCGACGAGACGACCCTGACCCCCGTGTTCTCGACCACCAAGGCGATCGCCGCCCTGCTGATCGCCCGGCTGGTCGACGCCGGAAAGCTCGACTACGCGCAGCCCGTCGCCGACGTCTGGCCGGAATTCGCCCAGGCCGGAAAGGGCGCCATCACCGTCGAACAGGTGATGAGCCACCAGGAGGGTCTCTCCGGCTTCCCCGAGGAGATGGAGCCCTCGCTCTGGTTCGACTGGGACGCGATCTGCGCCAAGCTCGCCGCCATGGCCCCGCTGTGGCCGCCGGGATCGGCCAGCGGCTACCACCCGATCACCTTCGGCTACCTGGCCGGCGAGATCTTCCGCAGGGTCGACGGGCGCACCATGGGCGCCGCCCTGCGCGAGGACCTGGCCGGGCCGTTCGGCCTCGACCTCTGGATCGGCCTGCCCGACGCCGAGCACCACCGCGCCGCCGACCTGCAGCGCCCGAACGGCCTGCCGAACTTCGGCGAGATCAACGCCGCCACCAAGGCCGCCTTCCTGACCCCCTGGTCCTCGCCGGCCGGCCGCGGCCAGGCCGAGTGGCGACGGATCGAGATCCCCTCCGCCAACGGCCACGCCACCGCCCCGGCCCTGGCCCGGCTGATCGGGGCCCTGGCCAATGACGGCTGGCTGGACGGCGAGACCATCCTGTCGCCGGCCCTGATCGCCGAAGCCTCGCGCGAACGGATCCACGGCCAGGACCTGGTGCTGCCGTTCGTGATGAGCTGGGGCGCCGGCTTCATGCGCAACTCGGCGGTCAAGGTCTGGGGCCCGGGCGAGCAGACCTTCGGCCATTCCGGCTGGGGCGGCTCCTGCGCCTTCGCCGACCCGGAGACCGGCCTGGCCGGCGCCTATGTCATGAACAAGCAGTCCACCGACCTGATCGGCGACGCCCGCGCCAAGCGGCTGATCGAGGCGGCCTACGCCGCGCTGTAAGCGCGATAGCCGAAAGTGGGACGCGGCTTCGGCGTCCGTCACGCGCCGAAGATCAAGCCGCCGCCAGCATCCGGCTGCGCCGCCAGGCCCCGAACGCGAACACGGCCGCCCCGCCCCAGATGAAGGCGAACGAGACGCCGCGCAGCGGGGTGAACGCCTCACCCTGCATCACCCCCATCACGAAGGTCATGCTGGGGGCGATGAACTGCAGGAAGCCCATGGCCGAGAACGGGATCCGCCGCGCCGCCCACGAGAACATCATCAGCGGCAGGGCGGTCATCGGCCCGCAGGCCAGCAGCCAGGCCGCGGCGGCCGGGCTGGCGGTGAAGTGGCCCTGCCCCTGGCTCTGCAGCCAGCCGATCAGGAACACCCCGGGCAGGGCGAGGATCAGGCACTCGATCAGCAGGCCGGTCTGGGCCTCGGCGGCCACCCGCTTGCGGATGATCCCATAGGCGCAGAAGCTGGTCGCCAGGGTCAGCGAGATGATCGGCAGGTGGCCGAGCGCGAAGGTCTGGATCACCACCCCGACCCCGGCCAGGGCGATCGCGCCCTTGCCGATCACATCCATCCGCTCACGGAAGATCAGCGCCCCGGCCGCCATCGCCATCAGCGGGTTGATGAAGTAGCCGAGGCTGGTCTCCAGCACCCGGCCATTGTTCACCGCCCAGATGAACACCAGCCAGTTGACCGCGATCACCCCGGCTGACAGCGCCAGCCAGGCCATGGTCCGCCCATTGCGCAGCACCGCCGCCAGCTGCCTGGTCTGGCCGGCCAGCGCCACGAACAGGAAGGCGGTCGGCACAGCCCACAGCGTACGGTGCGCGAGAATCTCCCAGGCGCCGATCCCCAGCCGGCCCATGATCTGGAAGGCCAACGGCACCAGCCCCCAGATCAGGTAGCAGCCGGCCCCGACCGCGAGGGCCGAGCCGTTGATGCGGGCGGAGTCGTCCTGGGCCATGGCTGGCCTTTCATCGGTCGGGATGGGCGTGGAACCGGGCGAGACCGCGCCGGTCCCCTTACCTAGGCCGCGCCGTCCGCCGGGCAAGCGGAATTCGCGCGGATCTCGGACGCCGCGCTCTCAGAGCCCCAGCACATCCGCCAACGCTGCGACCACCCGATCGACGTCGTCGTCGGCCATGCCCGGATAGAGCGGCAGCGACAGGCAGCGCTCGTACCAGGCGCTCGCCCCGGGCAGCTCCAGCACGCCATAGCGTTCGCGATAGTAGGGCTGGGTGTGGACCGGGATGTAGTGGACCTGGGTGCCGACGCCGCGGGCGCGCAGGGCCTCGACCACCTCGCGGCGGGTGCGGCCGGCGGCCTGGAAGTCGATCAGCGCGACCATCAGGTGCAACACCGGGTCGCTCCAGTCGGGCCGGCTCGCCTGCACGACCAGCGGGGCCAGCGGCTTCAGCGCCGCCTCGTATCGCGCGGCCAGCGCCCGGCGGCGCGCGGCGAAGGCGTCGAGCTTGGCCAGCTGCGAAATGCCCAGCGCGCAGAGGATGTCGGGCAGCCGGTAGTTGAAGCCGATCTCCGGCATCTCGTACCACCACGGATCGCCGTCCTGCGGCCGGATCATGCCGTGGCTGCGCAGCCGGCGCAGGCGCTCGGCCAGCCGCGCGTCGTTGGTCGTGACCATGCCGCCTTCGCCGGTGGCGATGGTCTTCACCGGATGGAACGAAAAGGTCGCCATCGCCGAGTGGGCGCAGTCGCCGACCCGCTGCACGGTGTTGCCGAATTTCAGGCTGGAGCCCAGGGCGTGCGGCGCGTCCTCGACCAGCACCGCGTTCGCGCTCTTGGCCATCGCCTCCAGCGCCGGCAGCTCGGCGGTGTCGCCGCGCAGGTGCACCGGCAGCACCGCCCGCAGCCTGCGCCCGTCCAGCCGCGTCATCGCCTCGGCCAGGGTATCGGGGGTCATCAGTCCGGTCTGCGGATCGACGTCGGCGAACACCACCTCGGCGCCGACGAAGCGCGCGCAGTTGGCGGTGGCCAGGAAGGTGATCGACGGGGCGATCACCGCCTCGCCCGGCTGCACCTCCAGCGCCAGCATGGCCAGGTGCAGCGCCGCCGTGCCGTTCGAACAGGCCACCGCATGCTGCACCCCGACCTGGTCGGCGAAGGCGTCTTCGAACGCCTCGACCGTCGGGCCGGTGGTCAGGAAGTCGCCGCGCAGCGCCTGGGCCACCGCTGCGATATCGTCCTCGTCGATGGTCTGGCGGCCGTAGGGCAGCATGGTGCTCAATCCGTCGCCCGGCGGCGGCGATGCTCGGGCGCGCCATCGGCCAGCAGCGCCAGCAGCCCCTCGCCGCTCAGCCACTCGTCATTGGTGTCGCTGGCGTAGGAGAAGTTTTCGGCCACCATCGGATGGGTCTTGGCGTAGGACTCGCGGCCGAACTCCACGAAGGCCGGCTCGATGGCGTAGCGGTCGCCGAGGTCGACCGTGGTGCGCGCGTCGTCGGCCGAGATCATCATCTCGTGCAGCTTCTCGCCGGGGCGGATGCCGATCACCCGGACGCCGACACCCGGCGACATGGCCTGCGCCAGGTCGGTCATCTTCATCGACGGGATCTTGGGCACGAAGATCTCCCCGCCGCGCATGATCTCCAGCGACGACAGCACGAAATCGACGCCCTGGTTCAGGGTGATCCAGAACCGGGTCATCCGCGCGTCGGTGATCGGCAGCTCCTTCTCGCCGCGCGCCAGCAGCCGCTCGAACAGCGGCGCGACCGAGCCGCGCGAGCCGACCACGTTGCCGTAGCGCACCACCGAGAACCGCGTGCCGATGTCGCCCGACAGGTTGTTGGCCGCCACGAAGGTCTTGTCCGAGGCAAGCTTCGTCGCCCCGTACAGGTTCACTGGGTTGCAGGCCTTGTCGGTGGACAGCGCCACCACCTGCTTGATGCGGTTGGACAGGCACGCCCAGACCACGTTCTCGGCGCCCATGATGTTGGTGTGGATGCACTCCGAGGGATTGTACTCGGCGGCCGGCACCTGCTTCAGCGCTGCGGCGTGGATCACGATGTCCACCCCGCGCATCGCCAGGGTCAGCCGCTCGCGGTCGCGCACGTCGCCCAGGAAGAAGCGCATGCAGGTCAGGGTCTCGGGATCGAACTTCTCGGCCAGATCGATCTGCATCTCGTGCTGCTTCAGCTCGTCGCGCGAAAACACGATCAGCTTGCGGGGCTTGGCCCGCATCAGCACGGTTTCGATGAACCGGCGCCCGAAGGAGCCGGTCCCGCCGGTGACGAAGATCACCTTGCCGTCGAGGTCGAGGTTGGTGGCTGCGAACCGGCCCAAAAGCGGCGCTCCAATACAAGAACTGCGAATCGTCGCCGCACTGTCCAGCCAAGCTCGTAAAGAGAGCTCTAACCATGATGTGGCGTGGTGTCGCCATGGACCGTCGCCGTCTCCTCGCCCTCATGCTCGCCGCGCCGCTGCTGACAGCCGCCGCGCCGAAGAAGGACGAGAAGAAGAAGGACGAGAAGAGGACCGGCGTCGGCACCTATGTCGAGATCCACACCCTGGCCGCCAGCGTCATGCGCCCCAGCGGCCGGCGCGGGGTGCTGACCGTGCAGACGATCCTCGACGTGCCGGACGCCAAGCTTCGCGCCAAGGCCGAGCAGGTCGTCCCCCGCATCCGCGCCGCCTTCGTCCAGACCCTGCAGACCTACGCCTCGGGCATGACCCCCGCGACCCCGCCCAACCCAGACGTCCTCGGCCAGGCCCTGCAACGCGACGCCGACCGCATCCTGGGTCAGAAGGGCGCGCGGGTGCTGCTGGGAACCATGCTGATCAACTAGCGGCCTTGCGCGTCGTTGCGGCCAGCACGGGCGCCAGGTCCGGCGACATCGGCGTCCGCCTCAGGCGCACGCCCGTCGCCGCGAAAATCGCGTTGGCCAGGGCCGGCGCCAGCGGCGGCACGCCCGGCTCGCCCAGGCCGTTGGGGGGCTCGCCGGACTCGATGAAGCTGACGTCGATCCGCCGGGCCGCACCCTCCATCCGCAGCATCTCGTAGTCGTTGAAGTTCCGCTGCTCGACCTGGCCGTCGCGCACCGTGATCGCTTGGCCGAGCGCCGCCGACAAGCCGTCGTTGATGCTGCCTTCGATCTGGGCGCGCGCACCGTTTGGATTGATGATCATGCCGGCGTCGACCGCCGCGGTGACCCGATCGATCCGCAGGCGGCCATCGGCCACCGTCACCTCGACGACCTGGGCGACATAGCTCTCGAACGTGAAGTGCGCCGCAAATCCGCGACCGCGCCCCTTGGGCAGCGGCCGGCCCCAGCCGGACGCCTCGGCCGCCCGGCGGATCACCGCGGCGTAGCGCGCGGTGTCGAAGATTTTGCGCGGCATCTGCGGCAGGTACATGTAGCTGAGGGCGCCGCCGGCCCCGATCATCTCAAGCCGCAGCTCGACCGGATCCCGGTTCGTGGCGACCGCGATCTCGTCAAGAAAGCACTCGATCGCGAAAGCGTTGACGACGTGGCCTGGCGCGCGCCAGGCGCCGCGCGGGGCCGCCGAAGGCAACAGGTGGTACTCGACCTGCATGTTGGGGACATGGCCGGCCGGGAAGCCGTCCGGATAGTACTCCGTCAACCGCGGCGCAGGATCGCCGGCCGCGCCCGCCACCCGCGAATGCGTCGCCAGGCGGTGTCGCCAGCCGTCGATGCGGCCCCCTGGGGTCACCACCGCATCGAGGATATGGCAGGCTCCTGGCCGGTAGAGATCGTGCTGCAGGTCGTCCTCACGGGTCCAGACCAGCTTGACCGGGCGCTTCAGGGCGTTGGCGATGATGGCCGCCTCGGCGACCATGTCCTGGTCGTACTTCCGGCCGAAGCCCCCGCCCATGCGCGCCAGCGTGACATCGATCTGCAGCGGATCGACGCCGGTCACCGCGGCGATGGTGGCTGCGGCGGCGTCCGGCGCTTGGGTCGCGAGGATCGCCTGGGCGCGATTGCCGGCCGGATCGACCGCGACGACGGCGTTCGGCGGCTCCATGCAGGCGTGGGCGACCATGGCGGCCTCATACCGGGCCTTGATCGTTCGCGCGCCCGGGGCGCGCATGCCGGCGAAGTCCCCGTCCTTGCGGACCAGGTCGCCGGGGCCCGCCTCCATCTTCGCCCAGGTGTCGGCATAGGCGCGCGCAGAGCTTTCGTCGGCTGCAGCTCCGGCGCCCCGGCTCCAGGTGATCTTGAGCGCCTCGCGGGCCTGCAACGCCGCCCAGAGGGTCGTCGCCACGACCGCCACGCCGCAAGCCAGGGGCGTGCTCTGCGGGGCCAGGGGCGGCGCCGGCGCATCGGCGACCATGATCGGCACGAGCGCGACGACGCCTGGAAGCCCGAGGCCATGGCGCTCGTCCAGGCTGGCGACCTGGCCGCCCAGATAGGGACAGCGGGCGACGACGGCGTGCAGCATGCCCGGCATCTCCGCGTCGATCCCGAACAGCGGCTCGCCACGCACGATCCGGTCCGCATCCAGTTGGCGCTGCGGCTTGCCGACGATGGTGAAACGGTCTGGAGTCTTGAGGACGATCTCCCCGACCGGTTCAGGGCGCTTCGCAGCCTCGGCGGCCAGTTCGCCGTAGGTGGCGGTGAGGCCCGACGCGTGCCGGACGACGCCGCCGTGAGTGGCGAGTTCGCCCACCGGAACGCGCCAGCGCTCGGCCGCCGCTTCGAGGATCATCCGCCGGGCGCGCGCGCCGGCCTGCCGCAAGGGCATGAAACCGACCCTGACGCTGTTCGAGCCGCCGGCGGTGCTCTGGCCGGCCCCCAGGAAGGAGCGCGCCTGGCCCCGGGCGTTTCGCGCCAGGTGCAGCGGCATCGCCTGGATCGACACCCGCTCGAACGGTACGTCCAGCTCCTCGGCGATGAGCATCGGCAGGGAGGTCGACACGCCCTGGCCCATCTCTCCGACGTGGCAGCCGATGATCACCGCGCCGTCCGCCGCGATGCGGACGAAGGGGCCGATCTCGCCCACGAATGCCGCCGCCGCGCGGCCCGCCTGCGGGCGGGCGAACACCAAGAGAGCGCCAGCCCCGGCCGCGGCCTTCAGCAGATCCCGCCGGGACGTCGTCAGTCTCTCCGCGCTCATGCGGCACGCTCTTTCATGAGCTCGGCCGCGCGGCGGATCGCGGTGCGGATACGCGTGTAGGCGCCGCACCGGCAGAGGTTGGTCAGCCGAGCGTCGATCTCGTCGTCGGACGGGTTCGGCGTCTCCGCCAGCAGGCTGGCGACCGCCATGATCTGGCCGGCCTGGCAGTACCCGCATTGGGCGACGTCCTCGTCGATCCACGCCTGCTGCACAGGGTGGAGCGCGTCCTTCGCAGCGAGCCCCTCGATAGTGATCACCAAGGCCTGCTCCACCGCGCCAACCGGGGTGACGCAGGACCGAACGGCCTGGCCGTCGAGATGCACCGTGCACGCCCCGCACGCGCCGACGCCGCAGCCGAACTTCGTCCCCTTGAGGCCGAGTTGCACGCGCAGCACCCATAGAAGCGGTTGATCAGGCGGCGCGTCGACCTGTCGGGTCTGGCCGTTTATGCGAAGGGCGAAGGTCATCGGGGTCCGGAAGTCTGCGACGGAATAGGTCCGTGAAACTCGCATCCGACCGGCTCGACAACGCCGGTTTCCGCTAATGACGTTCGCTTTTCGCCAACGCCTGTCGCACGCTTGGGCTTCAGGCCGCCGCCGCGCAGTCCCACGGTGAGCGCAGGATGGCGTCATCCATCACGCGCCGGATCAGGTCGGCCTGGCGGCTCTCGCCGACCTTGTTGAATAGCCCGCGAAGATGGGTCTTGGCGGTGGATCGCTTCACGCCGGTGCGTTCGGCGTACTCGGCGAGCCGCTCGCCGGTCACGAGCGCCGACAACAGGCGGGTCTCGGCAGCGGTGAGTCCGAACGCCTGGCGCAACCGGTCAGGCGCGATGGTCGTGGATGGCGCCGTCAGGGCGACGAGCGCCATCGGCTCTCCTTCGGGGCAGCAGGCTGGCGCGATGCTGGCCGAGCGGCCGGCGGCGCCGTCCAGGCCTTCCAGCATCACCGTGCGGGGCGGTTCGTTGGGCGAGCGTGTCACCGCCTCGATTGCCCCGTGAAGTCGCGCGGTGTCCGCCCGCACCGGCCCCAGCAGCCGTTCGGCCTGAATGCGCAGGAGGCCGCCATCGATCAGGCGGCGCGCCACGTCATTGCAGGACCGCACCCGTGCTGCGCGATCAACGAGAAGCAGGGCGACCCCGATCGTATCCAGGGCCCCGCACATGGTCTGGATTTTGATCTCGCCTGAGCCGGCCTGGAGCTGAGCGGCGGCGCTCATGACGCGAAGCTCATCGTCGAGCTCGGTTCAATGCGCCTCCCCACCGGCGGCCGTCCTCCGAACGGAGGAAGCCATGGCCCTTCGCCTGCGCCAAACAGGGGCGCGGTCTGACGAAGAAGAAAGACCTGCAACTCCCGCAACAGCGACGGGAGCGGTTGATTAGGCGGCGCGTCGACCGGTCGGATCTGGCCGTCTATGCGATGAGCGAGCGTCATTGGGGTCCAGACGTATTTGCTGCGGAACAGGTCCGTGAAGCTCACATCCGATCGGCTCGACAACGCCGGTTTCCGCGAATAGCATTCGCTTTTCGCCAACGCCGCACGATGCCTTCGATCTCGCTTCGAACCTGGACTTCGCCGATCTTCACCAGCTTCTACGGGCTGATCGCGCTGGGGGTGTTTCTGGGGTTCGCCGGCCCGTTCGGCTCGTTTCAGTCCCTGGCCTCCCCCCAACGCTACGCCTACTGGTTCAGCCTCGTGGCGGCGGGCTACGGGCTGGCGATCGCCACCCTGCAGATCCTTCGTCCTGCGGCGCCGTTCGCCCGCCTGCCGAAGTTCGCCGCGATCGTAGTCCTGGGACTGATCTCGACCCTGCCGATGATGTTCGTCGTGGCGTGGACGCTCACATTGGTTTTCGGACGCTCGACGCCGCCAAGCGAACTGGTGTCGCTCTATTTTTCAGTTGCGACGGTCCAGTTGGTCATCGCCGGCATTGCAGCATGGCCGTTTCTGCGGCCGGCTCGGCCCGCCCCTCCTGAAGCAGGGCCAAGCGCCGATCAGTTCTTTGAGCGCGTGCCTGACCGACTGGGACGGGACCTGTTGGCCCTCGAGGCGCAGGACCACTACGTGATGGTCCACACGCGCCGGGGATCGGCCCTCATTCACATGCGGCTGAGCGAAGCCGTGCAGATCCTGCCGCCGCAGCTCGGCTTCCAGGCGCATCGGCGTTGGTGGGTCGCACGGGACGAAGTCGCCGGCTTGCGCCGCGACGGTCATCAGACGCTCATCGACCTGACCGGCGGTTTGACCGTGCCCGTGGGGCGAACCTTCCTCGCCGCCGTCCGCTCAGGCCTCGACGCGCGCAGCGCCTGAGCGCCCGCCCCTCACATCGCCGAGATGCCGCCGTCGAGCTTGATCTCGGCCCCGGTCATGAACTTGCTCTCGTCGCTGGCCAGATAGACCGCGGCGTTGGCCACGTCGTCCGGCTCGCCGATGTGGCCGAGCGGGATCTGGCGGGCCAGCTTGCCCTCGGCGACCTCCTTGCCGAGCTGGTCGCGCAGCCGGTCCAGGATCGGCGTGTCGATGAAGGTCGGGTGGATCGAGTTGGAGCGGATATCCAGGCCCTGCTTGGCGCAATGCAGGGCGATGCCCTTGCTCAGCAGCCAGACCCCGGCCTTGGAGGCGTTGTATGCGGGCGAGTTGTGGGCCGCGATCAGGCCGGCGATCGACGAGATGTTGATGATCGAGCCGGGCTGGTTCTGGCGCATGTACTTCAGCGCGTGCTTGGTCCCAAGGAACACCGAGTCGACATTGACCTCCATCACCAGCTTCCAGTCCTCGAAGGACAGCTGCTCGATGTTCCCGCCGCGGCTGATCCCGGCGTTGTTGACCAGCACCGAGATGCCGCCCATCGCCGCGTCGGCTTCCTCCAGGGCGAAGATCCACTGGTCTTCCTTGGTCACGTCCAGCGGAAAGGCGAAGGCGGCCCCCTCGCCGTGCTCGGCGTTGATGGCTTCGGCCACCGCCTGCGCGCCTGCGTGATTGATGTCGGCGACCGAGACCTTGGCGCCCTCGGCCGCCAGCCTGCGCGCCATGGCCGCGCCAAGCCCCTGGGCCCCACCGGTGATGAAGGCCTTCTTGCCCTCGACCCGTCCCGACATCGTCTCCTCCCTGGTTGGCTAATCCTTCGCGCCGGCCGCCTTCGCTGCTTCGTCCATGAAGCTCGCCATGGCGAGGTCGAGCTCGGTGACCCCGTCGGCGTCATGGGTGGTCAGCAGCACCTCGACCCGGTTGTAGACGTTGAACCACTCCGGATGGTGGTCAAGCTGCTCTGCGCGGATCGCCGCCCGCGTCATGAACGCGAATGCGATGTTGAAGTCGGCGAACCGGTAGGTGCGGGCGATCGCCTCGCGATCGCCGGGCGCCCGGCTCCAGCCCGGCAGCTTGGCCAGCGCCGCCTCGGCGCCGATCTTGGTTGGGCGGGTCACGCCAGCTCCTCATCCTCGAACGTCAGACCGGTGGCGGCGGCCAGCTCGGCCAGGGTCTGAGCCACGTCCACCACCTTGATCGCCCGCATGCCCAGGGCCGCGGCCGGTTTGCAGTTGATTCCCAGGTCGTCGAGGTAGACGCAAGCCTCCGGCGTCACGCCGAGCGCCTCGCACATCATCAGGTAGATCTTCGGGTCGGGCTTGCGCACCCCGGCCTTCGAGCTTTCGATGATGTGGTCGAACAGCGGCATGACCTGGCCCATGGCCCCGGCCGCGCGCTGCGGAGCGTCGGCGCCCGGGCTGTGGTGGGTGACCATGTTGTTGGTGATGCAGCCGACCTTGAAACGCGCCTTGCAGGCCTTCAGCGCCGCAACCATCCGCGGCCGCAGGTGACCCGACAGCAGCGGCAGCACGTCGGCGCCGGGGACCGGATGGCCGAGCGCGGTCGATTCCGCCAGGAACAGCGCATCGAAGCCCTGGGTGTCGATCTCGTTGCGCTCGAACAGGGCCCAGGCGTTGGTGTCGGGATTGGTCGAGTTGATCTTGCGGATCAGGTCCTTGGGCAGCCCATGCTCCGCCTCGTACCGCGCGAACGCCTCGAACGGCGAGGAGGTGAACACCCCGCCGAAATCCCAGATCACCGCCTCGATCGCCATCAATTTAAACCCGTGTTTGAATTTTCCCGGAAGCTAGCGGGCCAGGCGGGCTTTTGAAAGGCTCGCCGTCGCCGCGGGGCGCGGCTATCAGATGGACATGCACACCTTCTTCTCGTTCATCCCGCGGCCCCTGCGCGTGGCGATCTTCGGCGCCGCGGTAAGCGTGATCCTCTACCTGACCCTGGCCCCCACCAACGATGTTCCGGGCGCCAAGCTGGTCTGGGACAAGGCCGCCCACGCCATCGCCTTCGGCCTGCTGGTCGTCATCGGCCTGTTGATGTCGACCCATCGGCGCAAGACGGTGATCGCCTGCGTCTGGGGGCTGTCGGCCGGGATCGAGGTCGCGCAGGCGCTGATGCCGTTCGGCCGCCAGGGCGACTGGATCGACCTCTTCGCCGACACCGTCGGCATCGTGATCGGCGTCGGGCTCTGGGCGCTGGCGCGCCGCTTCAAGCCGCGATGAGCCTCCGCCACGCCCCCTTCGAGGAGGCCGCGGACTTCACGATCGGCCTGCGTCCCATCGCCGAAGCCGACTGGCTGGAAGGCGGCGAGGCCGATCCCGCCGCCCGCAAGGACCCGCTGGCGGCCGCCCACCGCGACATCGTCTGGGGCGAAACCGAGGGCTCCTGCCCCGGCCAGGCCGAGGCCGCCGAACTGGTCGCCGCCGCGCTCGGCGCTCTGCTGGAGGGCGGGGACCTGCCGCCGCTGCTGGCCGCCGCGCGGCGCACGCCCGACGACCTGGTGCTGATGGAGAAGACGCATGGCGAATGGCGGGTCAGCGCGCTGTCGCTCTGCGCCCCGACCTTCTTCACCGCCCATGAGGTGCTCGGCCGCGCGCTCGGCGACATCCACCGTCCCGTGCAAGGCTTCGAGCGCCGCTTCCTGACCCGCGTCGTGCGCATCTTCGACGGGCTTCGGCCGGGCCTGGTGCTGGAGCGCCGCAACTGGAGCGTCGTGAACTCCCCCGAGACCTTCACCCCGCAATCGGCCCCCATCCGCGCGCGGATCGGCGACATCGACCCGGCCCGCGCCGGCGCCGAACTGTTCGTGCGGGTCGAACGCCAGACCCTGCGACGGTTGCCGCGCACCGGCGGGGCGCTGTTCACCATCAGGGTGTGGCTCTCGCCGCTCGACGAGCTGGCGGGCGATCCGCCACGGCTCGCCGCCTTCGCCCGCGCCTGGGGCGAGGCGACTGCCGACTTCCGCGTCTACAAGCGGCTGGAGCTCTACGATGGGCTGGTCGCGGGATTTCTCCGCGGCCACGGCTTGCCGACCCGGCCGGGCAAGCTCTAGGCGGTGCGGCTCAGGCCTCGTCTTCCGGGGTCAGCCGGTAGCCGATCCCCGGCTCGGTCAGCAGGATCTTCGGGGTCGAGGGCTCTTCCTCGATCTTCTGGCGCAGCTGGGCGACCAGCACCCGCACGAACTGCGCGTCGACCTGGGCGTCCGGCCCCCACACCGCGGCGATCAGCTGGCGGTGGGTGACCACCCGCCCGCCGTAGCGCGCCAGGGTTTTCAGGAGGTCGTACTCGCGCGGGGTCAGCCGCATCTCCTCGCCCATCACCGCCACGCGGCGGGTGGCGAAATTGACCTCCAGGTCGCCGCTGCGGAACACCGCATGGGCCGAGAACCGCCGCTCGCGCCCGCGCAGCGAAGCCCGGATCCGAGCCAGCAGCTCGCCGACCCCGAAGGGCTTGTTGATGAAGTCGTCGGCCCCCTGGTCGAGGGCGGCGATCTTCTCGTGCTCCAGGTCGCGGGCCGACAGCACCAGGATCGGGGCTTCCGACCATTCGCGGATGCGGGCGATGACCTCCTTGCCGTCCATGTCGGGCAGGCCGAGGTCGAGGATCACCACGTCGCACGGCTCGCTGGCGAGGTACGCCAGCGCCTCGCCGCCGGTCTCGGCGGTGGCCACCTCATAGCCGGCCGCGCTCAGCGCCGGGCGCAGGGCCCGCAGGATCTGCTGTTCGTCGTCGACCAGCAGCAGGTGCGCGAGACTCATGGCCGTGCTCCCGGAAACCGCAGCGCCACCACCAGGCCCGGCCGCCCGTCGTCCCGCGCCCGCGCCTCGACGGCGCCGCCCATCGCCTCGACCAGGCCGCGGGTGATCGAGAGGCCCAGGCCCGTTCCCTGCTGGCCCGCCGCCGTGGCCGGCGAGCGGTAGAACTTGTCGAAGATCCTCGCCAGATCGGCGTCCGGCACCCCAGGGCCCTCATCCTGGACCTCGACCACGACCTGGCCGTCGGCGCGCCGCGCACAGACCTCGATCCGCGCGCCGTTCGGCGAAAAGCGGACGGCGTTCTCGACCACATTGGCCAGCGCCTGCTCGGTCAGGATCGGGTCGCCCAGCGCCGCCAGATCGTCGCCGCCGGCGCCCGCGACCAGCTCGCGGTCGCCCGCGCGCTTGCCCAGCCGCTGCACGACCCGGCCCACCACTTCGCTCATCCCGAAGCTCACTGGCTCGATGCTCAGCGCCCCGGCCTCCAGCTTGGTCATGTTGAGCAGGTTGCCGACGAACAGGTTCAGCCGTTCGGCCTCCTCCTGGATGGTCAGGGTCAGGTCGTCGCGCACCGCCGCGTCGAAGCGGTCGCCGAATTCCCGCAGGCTGCTGGCCGAGGCCAGGATCGCCGCCAGCGGCGTGCGCAGGTCGTGCGAGATCGACGACAGCAGCGCGTGACGCAGTTGGTCGGTCCGCTCCCGCGCCTGGATCTCGGCCCGCGCCCCCGACAGCCGCGAGCGGGCGATGGCCGCGCCGGCCATATCGACCAGCACGTCGACCAGCCGCTCGTCGTCGTCGGCGTGCAGCCGTCCGGTCGAACGCCAGGCCGCCAGCCCCAGGGCCTGGCCATCGGCGCGCAACGGCCTAAGCCGCCAGGCGTCGACCTGGCCGGGCGCGACCTGGGCCAAGGGGTCGGCGGCGGCGGCGGCCAGCGGCTCGGGCGGCTCGACCCCGGCCGGGGCGCTCCACCAGCGGCCGTTCTCGAACACCACAGCCTCGCGGCCGGTCTCGGCGATCCGGTGCGCCAGCGCCTGGCGCACGGCGTCCTCGTGGCCGGAGGCGGAGAATTCCTCGCTCGCCCGGAACAGCGCCCCGGAGGTCCGCGCCCGCGCCTCGGCCCGGCGCTGGGCCTCGCGCAGGCGGCCGGCCAGCCCGCCGGTCAGCACCGCCACCGCCAGGAACACCAGCAGCACCAGGAAATCCTCGGCCGAGGTCATGGTGAACTGGAAGCGCGGCTCGACCAGGTAGATGTCGTAGACCAGGAAGGCGACGGCGGCGGCGAAATAGGCCGGCCCAGGCCCCAGGGTGACGGCGGCGACCAGGACGCCGGCCAGGAACACCATCGACAGGCGGTCGGTGTCGAAGACGCGGTAGATCACCTCGGCCACGGCGGTCGACACGGCGACCATGCCGAAGGCCGCCAGATAGCGCAGCGCGCCGCGCGCCCGTGGGCCGATTGTCCAATCCCGCGCCATGCGGATCCTTGCAAAGCCGGGCGTCGACGGCGTCCGCCTGTCCGTGGGAACCCCAGGCTCGATAGTTGGGAGACGAGCGAGGCCGTCGACGGCCGGACCATGGCCGCAGCCGCTCGCCGGTTCAATTATGCCGGGCTTATGCGCTCGGCGCCCGTCCCGCCCTTATAAGCTTCTTATGCTTGCCGGCATAATCCGTCCAAGCGACCAAGCGGCGATGATGATGCAGACCGGACAAGCCGCGCCCTGGTTCACGGCCCCGACGCCCAGCGTCCCCAACTTCAGTTTCTCCAGCCTCGGCGGCCGCTTCGTGCTGCTCGCCTTCCTGCCGAGCGAGCCGATCGCGCGCCAGCAGGCCCTGGCCGCCATGCAGGCTCACCAGGCGCTCTACGACGGGGCCAACCTGGTCGCCTTCGGGGTGCTGCGCGATCCTGACGCCATCGCCCAGGCCAAGGATCGCCCCGGCGTGATGTGGTTCCTCGACCGCGGCGGCGCGGTCAGCCGCGCCTATGGGGCGTTGTCGCCGCAGGGGGAGGAGACGCCGTACTGGTGCGTGCTCGACCCGAGCCTGCGGGTGCTGATCTCCGGGACCATGGACCAGACTGAGCAGGTGTTCGCCGCCCTGCGCACCCTGCCGTCGCCCGGCGACCACGCCGGTACGCCGCTGCACGCCCCGGTGCTGGTCGTGCCGCGGGTGTTCGACCCCGAGATGTGCCGACGGCTGATCGCCTTCTATGACCGCCAGGGCGGCGTGCGTTCGGGCACCATGCGCCAGGTCGGCGACAAGACCGTCCCGGTGATCGACGGCTTCAAGAGCCGCAGCGACGCGACCATCGAAGACCTGGCGTTCCGCGACGAGCTGCGCGCCCGGATCGAGACCCGGCTGCTGCGCCAGATCCATCGCGCCTTCCAGTTCAACGCCACCCGCATCGAACGCTACATCGTCGCCTGTTACGACGCCGACGACGAGAACGGCGGCTACTTCCGCCCGCACCGCGACAACACCACCACCGGCACCGCGCACCGCAGGTTCGCTTGCTCGATCAACCTCAATGCCGAGGAGTTCGAGGGCGGCGATCTGCGGTTCCCGGAGTTCGGCCCCAAGACCTACCGCCCGCCGACCGGCGGGGCGGTGGTGTTCTCCTGCTCGCTGCTGCACGAGGCGACGCCGGTCACCCGCGGCCGCCGCTACGCGTTCCTGCCGTTCTTCTTCGACGAGGCCGGCGAGGTCATCCGCCAGAAGAACCTGCACACCCTGCAGGTCGACGACGACAAGCCGGCGTCGGCCGCGTCCTAAGCGCCTGCCGGCGCCGACCCGTCACCCTACACACGGGCTCCGTAGCTGTTTGGGGCCTCGTGTCCGGGCTTGAGGCCAACCCAAAGCACGAAGCCGAGCGAGACGAGCAGCGCCACAGTGGAGACCGCGAGCGACAGGCTCGCGCCGGCCAACGCCATGCCCAGCGTACTGAGGTTGCTCGCCGCCAGGGCGGTGACCAGGCTGAAGACCCCGGCGACCACTGCCGGAACCGCCGCAACCAGCACCAGTAGCCCGGAGCGACCGAAATCGTGCAGCCGCTTGGCCGTCAGGCAGGCCCACGGGTAGATCAGCGCCAGCGAGGCCAGAACGCCGACCACCGGGATCAGGCCCGCGACGAGGCCGACACAGATCAATCCCGCCGCACCGATCCAGAACTGCGCCCGGCCGATGCGACCCTGCCCCGACAGATACAGCGTCTGCCAATCGATCTCCTTGAGATCCATGTCGTCTCCTACTTGTTGTCGTGTGTGGTGGTTCATCGACCGGGCGAGAAGATCTGCTCGGCGGTCCCGTCGCGGACGGTGATCGGCCCGGACACCGGGCCCTCGAAAACATAGCGCAGGCGGGTCTCGCCGCCGGGGGCGACGTAGACAAGCAGCGGCAGCTCCTCGCCGCGTGGTCCGCGCACCGGATAGAGCGCGCTTCGCGTAGTCGCCTTCGCCCCGTCGGCGTCGGCGGCGCTGAACTTGATCCAACCCTTCGAGGTGGTCAGCACCTTTCGGCCTGGGTTGCGGAGGGTGACAAACAGCTCGGTCAGGCCGTCGCGGGTCCTGCTGATCCCGTCGATCCGCACATCGAACTGGCTCAGCGCCTTGAACGGTCCAGCGCCAAGCGCCTGCAGCGGCGCCAGCGCCGCGCCCGGTTGGACGCCGGACATGGCGAAGGCCAGGGACTTCTCGTCGCTCTCGCGAATGCTCACCACGCTGAGCGGCGTGGTCGAAGGCGGGCTCATGACGAAGCGGAAGCGCAATTCTCCGCCGGGCGGAACGACCGGGGTGGCCGGAAACGACTCCGGAGTCTCCGCGCCGGTGCGCCAGATCTGGCTCTCGCTGGTTCCGACCCCGTCCGCGTCATAGGCCACAGCCTTGAAGACCCCGGCGCCGATCGAGATGTCGCGGTTCGTCGTATTCTTGACCGTCAGGAACACGTGGACGGTTCCGTTGCGGGCGGCGACGGCGCGTTCGAAGCGCACGTCGAAGTCTTCCAGCGGATGGAGGATCCCGGCCTGCGCCACAGGCCCGGTCGCGACCGGCGGTGTCGTCGGCTGGTCAGGCGGCGGGGGCGTCGGCGACTCGGTTTGGGCCGGTGGCGCGGACGGCGATTGTTCCGTGGCGGCGACGCGCTTTCCGCTCCAGGTCGAAGGGCTGGTGGAGCCGGCCTGCTGCGCCGTACCGCTAAAGCTGTTCCGGGCGGCGTCGAAGGTCAGAACCACGTCGGCGACGTGCGCGGCGTAGAGCGATTGGCCCCGAAGCACCCCCTCGCTGGCGCCGTCGCGCAATTCGAGACGGCCGCCGTCGACTTCACGGCCGTCGCCCGCGCGCGCCACCATCCGACCGCGCAGGACGCCGTCCTCGCCGAGCGCTAGGGTCACGCGGCCATAGGTCGTATCCCAATCCCCCGCGAAGGGCGTCAGATCCTGCGCAGGGACAGCCGGCCCGGGAGTTTCGGCCGGCTGTTGCGGCGCCTCCTCGGCGATCCAAGGCTTCTCGCCGACCTGATTGAGGAACAGGCGCCGATAGGCCGCGCCCCCATTCCCGGCGAAGGCGGGCTGGGGCGTTCCGCCCAAGCCTTGCCACTGGTTGCCGGCGTCCAACGAGCGAACCCAGCCCAGCATCAGGTTGCGGAATTCGCTGGGCACGCCGCCCATCGTCGCGCCTTTGGCGCTCAGGGCGGCGTTGAGCTCGTTCAGGCCCTGATCGCCCAGCAGCATCAGCTTGGTGAGCTGCAATGTGTTGAAAGCCGGCGGCAGGTCGTTGATCCGCCACTTCAGCGACGCGTTCGAGTAGCCGGTGTCGGCGATCTTCAGATAGTCGCGGTTGAACGTCGCCAGGTCGATCGGATGGTCGACCTCGCCCCCATGGGCCCCGCCGCGACGGTTCATGACCTCGTCGAAGTGGTTCTCGGGGTTCTTCATGTAGTCCGCCCATTCGTCGGCGGTGCGGCCGCTCACGCCCTTGATCAGCAGGTCCATGGGCGCCTGCATCAGGGCCCGGAACGCTTCGCGCGCCGGCGGGGGCAGGATGCCGTCGATCACGCCCGATATGAACGCGACGGTGGCGACGGCCGCGTCGGGCGCCCCGGCCATCGAGGCCAGGTGGTCGATCACGTACTGGTCCATGATCGCCTTGGCCCGGGCCATGTCCGAGCCGCCCTCATTGTAGACGATCGCCTTGGCGATCTCGTGGCTGACAGCTGGGAAGGCGGCCAGGCCGTCGTCGATGTCCTTGATCCAGGCGCGCTTGTATTCGGCCGCGGGGCCGTTCGCTGCGGCGTAGGCCAGCCGCGCGGGACCGCTCTTGGACATGCGGGTGCGGTCGTATTCCTCGACCTGCCGCTGAAGGCCGTTGCGCAAGGTCGAAAAGATGTAGGGGATCGAGCGGCTGACGCCGCTCCCCTTCAGCAGCTTCTGTTCGAGCGCGCTGTCCGGGGCGGCGTAGGTCAGCTCGCGGTAGATGAAGCTCTCCACCCCGGAGATGCTCACCTGGTTCTGGGTGATCGTCCCGTAATAGGTGGTGGTCTTTCGTTGGATGTCTTCCTCGTCCATGCCGAGGTCTTCGCGCTTACGCGGGCTCAGCGGGCCGCCGGTGGTGACGCTCGAGGAGATGGCGCTGGTCGTCTGCGGCGTACGCTTGCCGATGTAGCCCTCGAGCACCAGGTGCTTGGCCGCATTGGTGGGGTCGGGCGTGAGCACGAACTCGCCGCCGGCGAAGTGGTTGACGAAGGTATGGGCGAAGACGTCGCCCGCCGCGTGGGTCAGGTAGCCGACCGTGAAGGCGCGCACCTGCGGGCTGGCGTTGTCCAGGAAGCCGCGCCGCCACAGGTGGGCCAGCCAGGCGTTCGAGCCTCCGGCGCCCTGGCCGACGGCGTGCGCCGCGTCAGGATGGATGACCTGCTGGCCGGTGAGAATGTCCGGATAGGCGTCCGGTCCGAGCACCCCCGCGCGATACTGCTGGGGCGCGGACTTCAGCGCGGCCAGGACTTCGGGATCGACCTTGAATTGACCGAGCTCGCCGATGATCTTGCCCGTGCGGTAGTCGGTCTCGTAGAGCGTGACCTTGTCGTCGTCGATCGCGTCGCGCAGCGCTTCCTCGGCGAGGTAGATGTGCGTCTTCGGCTTCCAGGCGTGAGCCGGAGACACCGCGGCCAGGGTCGTCAGGGCGGCGACGCCGCAAAGCAGGGCGCGCCTCATTTCCAGACGTCTCCGTCGCTCGACGGCTGCGGGCCGACCTGAGCTTCGCAGGCTGCGTTCGTCGAACCGGCCGAACGGGCCAGGTTCAGCGCCGCGCCGGCGAGCGCCCCCGCCACGCGGGCGGTGGCTGCGTTGCGGCTGTCATACGGCAAGGCGGCGGCGGCGCTGGACGGATCACCTGACAGCGCGGCTCCGACCACCGCCGCTGCGGTCGAGTTGCGACCCGATCCGCCCATGCCGCCGGCGATGGCCTCGCCGAGGCCGGCTTCGCGCGCAGCCGTCAGCAGGCCGCCGAGGGCGCTGGGCTTGCGCGGCTGGACCTGCGGGGGCGGCGGCGCGCCGCAAGCGGTCTGCGCCTGGGCGAGGGCTGGGCTGATGATCAGGAACGCGGCGAGGCTCGCCGCCGCAAGACGGGTCGGTGACATGGGCAATCTCCGTTGGAGAATCAGCGACGGGCCGGACAGGCGGCGGCGACGCGCCGGCTGGTCGTGGCGATCTTCACGTCCATCGGCTTCCCGGCGACCATGGTCCGCGAGCTCAGGTTGGCGCTGAAGGAGGTCGGCGTGTAGGTCCCGGTGTGGTGGAACGTCGTCTTGGAGCCGTCGAGCGTACACGCGCCGGCCAGCACGAACCTGCCGCCGCTGATCTGCCGCTGAGCGTAGTCGCACCGGCCTTCGGTCCATTCGGCCAGCACCTGCTCGAGGGTTTGGGTCTTGGCCTCGGCGGCGGTCAGGCACTCATGCTGGACGTCAGGCTCGGGGTCGCCGGCGATGCGGGTGACGATCTCATAGTAGCCGGGAAGAAGGCTCGTCTGCGCGACGGCCGCAGCCGCTGGGAGGCCGAGCGCCAGGGCGGCGGCCGCGATCAAGGTCTTGCACTGCATGGATAGGCTCCAATGGCGGCGCGCAGTTCGGCGCGCCCGGCCTTGGCGGGTCGGGTGAACTGCACGCGGATCTGGTCGGAAGGCGTCGGGGCTAGGTGAGATCGAGCAGCGGCTCGCGCGTCACCGGTTTCCAATGGACGTCAGGTGTCTGGTCGTGCCCGTCGGCCGTCATCGCGAAATCGCCCCGTGCCGCGGAATGCGGCGTGGCGCTGCGTCTATGTCCGCACGCGAGCGGAGGCTTCCTAAAGGCTTCCTATGACGGCGTTCGGTCGCCTAAAAGAATCCTATCCGCCGGCCCCCGGCGGAAGCGGGGGACACGTGAAACCGGTCATAGACGCTGATCTGGCGGACTTCATGCTGCGTTCGGTGATGATCACGACGGCGACGCGCGGTCCCGGTTCACGGCCGGCGATCGGCCGCGGGGTCGGTCTGCGCCTGGGCGAGGACCGGTCAATCCTCGACCTGCTGGTCTCCCGGGCGCAGTGGCCGGCGATGATAAGCGACCTGCGCGTCGGCGCGGCGTTCGCGGTGACGCTCAGCGACCCGACCGATTACCAGACCTACCAGATCAAGGCGCGGCTGGCCGAATTCGGCGATGCGGACGCCGACGATGTGAACTTGGCTGACAGCTATGTTCGCCGCATGACGCAGACCTTGCTGGAGCTTGGCGTGACGGCGCAGCAGCTGGCCTGCTGGCTCCTTCCCCGGGACCTCGTCAGGCTGCGCCTGATCCCCATGGCGGTCTTTCGCCAGACGCCGGGCCCCGGGGCCGGAATGGCCCACGCCGGCGCGGGGACGCCGGCATGAACATGCCCCTCCGCATGCTTCGCGACTGCTTCGAGGGTGTCATTCCCTCGATCATCGCCACCTTGGACGACGAGGGCATTCCAAACGTCTCGTACCTGTCGCAGGTCCACTACGTCGACGACGAGCACGTCGCGCTTTCGAACCAATTCTTCTCCAAGACCGCACGCAACGTAGAGCTGACCGGACAAGCGACGGTCCTCGTGGTCGACGGCCGCACCGGCCAGCAGTACGAGCTCGACCTCGTGTTCGAACGCGCGGTCCAGTCCGGCGACACCTTCTCGAGGATCGACGCGCAGATCCGCGCGACCGGCGCCCGGGAAGGCCCCGGCGTGCCGTGGCTGCTGCGCAGCGCGGACATCTATCGGGTGCGCGGCTGCCAGCTGGTCCCGGCTCAGCCTGAACCGCCGGCCGCCGAGTTGCTCCGGCAAGATAGCGGCGCGCTGCTCGCGGCGGCGGCTCGCCTGGCGATGCGCCTGGCCAAGACCAGTGATCCCGATGCGATGATCGACGCCATGCTCGACGGCCTTCAGCGGGAGCTAGGCTACACGAACGTCATTGTCCTGCTGGCCGATGAGGAGTGCGGCCGGCTGACGACCATCGGCAGCCGCGGATACAGCCTCGGCGGCGTCGGATCGGAGGCGCGCATTGGGGAAGGCGCGATTGGCGTCGCGGCCGCGAGCGCGCGTCCCATCCGCATCAGCGACATGAGCCGGGGTCGGCGATACGCCGCGGCGGTGGGCGGCGAGGCCGGCGAGCGCGTGATTCCGCTTCCTGGCCTGACCGAACCGCAGAGCCAGCTCGCCGCCCCGATGATCAGCAACGGTCGGGTCCAGGGCGTGCTGTTCGCCGAAGACGCCCGGCGTTTCCGCTTCACCCATGCGGACGAAGACGCCCTGGCCATGGTGGCGTTGCAGCTGGCCGGCGGCCTGCGTCTGTCGGAGGCCGAGGCCCCCGGCGTGCGGCGGGACGGACAGGCGCGCGCGCCGGCGGGCCGGCCGTTCCACGTCCGCTACCACAGCTTCGACGACAGCCTGTTCATCGACGACGTCTACCTGATCAAGGGCGTGCCCGGTCGACTGCTGTTCCATCTCCTGAAGCTCCATGCCGAGTCCGGGCGAACCGACTTCAGCAACCGTGAACTTCGCCTGGACGGCGCCCTTCGCCTGCCGGAACTGAAGGACAATCTGGAGGCCCGGCTCATCCTGCTCCGCCGGCGCCTCGACGAGAAGGAGGCGCCGGTTCGGATCACCCGCCCGGAGCGGGGCCTGATCCATCTCGAACTGGCGCGCCCCCCGCGCCTCGAGGTGGTGGCCTAGCCCCGGCCGGGGCGATAGCGTCCTAGTCCACGAAGCTAGGACGGCTGTTCGCCCTGGGCCGGATCGGGAGAGTGAGGTTGCGCTTCTTCGGGCGCCGGTTCGAGATCGTCACCGACGCCAGCGGAATTGGAATCGCGTAGAAACGCCTGCGCATCTCGGAGACAGACTTGGTCTGCCGCGGTGAGCGGCACGCCTCGGCGGCTGGCCTCCTCGAACGCGGCGACCTGAACCCCCGACATTTCCGTCAACTCGTCGAAGGTAACGGGATTGTCTTCCGTCCCTTCCACGCGACACAGCTCTCGAGCGTGGGCGACCGCGGCTTCGACGGCCGCCTCACCCGTTGCCTCGGCGCCAGCCGCCTCGTCAGCTTGTGACGCTGGTTCCTCGGCTTGCACGGCGGCCTCGCCGTCGATCTCGGCCTTGCTCTCAGCGACCGCCATCGTGGTTGAGGGCGGAGCTAACACGATGGCGGCGTAGACAAGGACAGCGCCCACGCTGGCCATGCCGATGAACTGGGGGCCGAGTTGCCAGAAGAGTCGATTCTGCACGAGTTCCCAAAAGCCGCCCCGAACAAAGACCGCTTCGGGCATCGCATAGCGGCGAAGTGCATCGCCAATTTTCCAACCGATCGGTCCGAGAAGTACGAAGGCGACAGCTGCAGCATAAAGCGCGGCGCCCGCAGCAAAGCCCGCGGCCGACTGCACCACGTACCCGTAAGCCCCGATCCCAGACGCGCCGAGCACCGCAAGCACGAAGGCCAAGGGGCTTGAGGGGGGTTTGCGCGGCCCGGCTGATGACGCCGGCTCAGGCGCCCCAGCGGCGGCATTGCTCCCGACGAACTCCCCGCAATGTTTGCACTTGATCGCCTTCTTGAGGATTAGCTCTGCGCAGTATGGGCACTCTGCATAGTCGCCTGCCAATGGCGGCG
This sequence comes from Phenylobacterium sp. NIBR 498073, assembly GCF_027286305.1. Classification (NCBI taxonomy): domain Bacteria; kingdom Pseudomonadati; phylum Pseudomonadota; class Alphaproteobacteria; order Caulobacterales; family Caulobacteraceae; genus Phenylobacterium; species Phenylobacterium sp. NIBR 498073. Next base: position 293,086 of record NZ_CP114599.1, on the reverse strand, counting down.
TATCTGGATTGGCCATTATCCCCCCACATCCGACTTCTCTTCTAAACTGCATTTGTACACGCAGCCGTCCATCTGTCTGGACTTCGAGCGGATGAGACCCAGACGCGCATGACGAGGGCCGGATCAAGTTGTCCTATCGCCAAGGACTGGAGCTGCAGGCGCCGTGGGGGACGACGCCCGGCGGGCCAACCTCACATCCGCACTCAAACGCCTGACCATCACGGCCGGCTCGGTGGCGGCCAAGGACGCGCCTGCCAACGGCCGGCGACGGTCCGGCTCAGGTCATTTTGTCGATCGAAGGGAAATAGTCGCCTCGCCGCCGACGGTTCAAGGCGAGGGAAAATGGCGCACCCGACACGATTCGAACGTGTGACCTTTGCCTTCGGAGGGCAACGCTCTATCCAGCTGAGCTACGGGTGCGTCTGAGCGAGTTGCGCTGTCTAGCCGAAAGCTGCGCGAAACGGAAGCGTTCAGGCGCCGGCGGTGGTCAGCGAGACGAAGACGTCCTCCAGGTCCGGATCCTCGGTGGCGATGTCCTTGATGTGCAGGCCGGTGGCGCGCACCGCGGCCAGCACCTGCTCGACGCTCGACTGGCCGGTCCGGTAGGTGACCTGGAAGGCTCCGCCCGCCCGCGGCTTGGTCTCGAAGCCCGGCAGCTCGGGCGCGACCATCAGCGGCTCCTCGGGCGTCACCACCACGTTGCGGGTGTCGAGCCGGCGCAGCAGGCTGGAGGTCGGCTCGCAGGCCACCACCTCGCCGCGATTGACGATGGCGATCTGGTCGCAGAGCTCCTGGGCTTCCTCCAGGTAGTGCGTGGTCAGGACGATGGTCACGCCCTTGCGGTTCAGCTCGACCACATAGTTCCACAGCTGGCGGCGCAGCTCGACGTCGACCCCGGCGGTCGGCTCGTCGAGGATCAGCACCGGCGGGTTGTGCACCATGGCCTTGGCGACCATCAGGCGGCGCTTCATGCCGCCCGACAGCTGGCGCACATAGGCCCCGGCCTTGTCGCCGAGACCGAGCGCGTTCAGCAGCTCCATGGTCCGGCGCTCGGCCGCCGGCACCCCGTACATGCCGGCCTGCACCTCCAGCGACTCGCGCGGGGTGAAGAACGGGTCGGCGGCGATCTCCTGCGGCACCACCCCGATCGCGGCCCGCGCGTCGCGCGGGCGCTGGTCGATGTCGCGGCCCCAGATCCGCACCGTGCCGGATGTCTTCTTGGTCAGCCCGGCCAGGGTGTTGATGAAGGTCGATTTGCCGGCGCCGTTGGGGCCCAGCAGCCCGAAGATCGATCCTCGCGGGATCTTCAGGTCCAGCCCGCGCAGGGCGTGCATCTGCGGCGCGGTCTTGGTCGCCGGGTAGATCTTCACGACGCCTTCGGCCTCGATGGCGAACTCAGGTAGGTCCATGCGTCTCTTTGTGTCCGGGGCGTGCATTGACGGGCGAAGCCGTGGTCCGATACCTAGGCGCGTGCGGCGCATCCGCCAAGCTTCCGCCGCCGGAGAGTTCAAGAATGGCCCGTAAAGCCCCCGTCCCCGACCAAGGCCGCTCCTCGCAACTGGAGCCCATGCCCGCCAAGGGCGCCCATACGCCGGACCTGCCGCCGTCGGAAGTGGTGGTGGTTCGCTCGGGCCGGGTCGCCTGCGACGGCGTCGGCGGCGCGCTCGGCCACCCGCGCGTCTGGCTGGAGATGGGCGAGGCGACCTTCGTCGAATGCCCCTACTGCGACCGCCGCTTCGTGCTGCCTGACGGCTCGGAAGGCCCCGAGGACGAGCGCCTGGCCCCCGGCGTCTACGAAGGCCCGCACGTCCACTGACACCCCGTTGTCAGCAGCCCGCTGACCACGGCCGATTCCCGCCGGAATGTCACACCGGCGGCGCCTATATCGTCTCTGCCTGAGCCACAGGAGGAGGCGATCATGAGCCAAGCTGCCGCTTTCAAGCAACTCCACGCGGGTCCGCAGATCCTCGTGCTGCCCAACGCGTGGGACGCCGCCAGCGCGGCGCTGATGGAGGACGCCGGCGCCCAGGCCGTCGCCACCTCCTCCGCCGCGGTCGCCTGGGCCCACGGCTACGCCGACGGCGACCTGCTGCCGGTCCCGACCCTGCTGGCGGCCATCGGCGAGATCGCCCGCGTGCTGAAGGTCCCGCTGACCGCCGACATCGAGGGCGGCTATTCCGACGACCTGCAAACCCTCGCCGAGACGGTCAAGGGCGTGATCGGCGCCGGCGCGGTCGGGATCAACCTCGAGGACGGCGTCCGCGCCCCGGACCTGCACGCCCGCAAGATCGAGGCGGCCCGCAAGGCCGCCGGCCAGGCGGGCGTGGCCCTGTTCGTCAACGCCCGCACCGACGTCTATCTGCGCGGCCTGGCGCAGGGCGAGGCGGCGCTGGCCGAAACCCTGCGCCGGGCGGAACTCTACCGCGCCGCCGGCGCCGACGGGATCTTCGTGCCCGGCCCGGTCGACGACGCCCTGCTCGGGACCCTGGCGCGCCAGATCGCCCTGCCGCTCAACGTCATGGGCCGTGGCGGCGCGCCGAGCGCTGCGCGGCTGCAGGCGCTGGGCGTGCGGCGGCTGTCCTCGGCCACCGCCCCGTTCCGCGCCGCCTACGCCGCGCTCGGCCGCGCGATGAGCGCGTTTCTTGAAAGCGGCGACGCTGACGCCCTGGCACAGGCCGGTCAGGGACTCACCGACCTCAACAAACGCTTCGGCTAAGCGCTGATCGCCGTCGGCGGCGTGGGCTCGACGGCCGCGGAGATCGCCGCGACCAGGGCCTCGATGTTGATCGGCTTGGTCAGGTAGCCGTGGAAGCCCGACGTCTTGCCGCGGGTCACGGTCTCGGACAGCACGTTGGCCGAGATGGCGATCACCGGGATGTCCCGGGTGGCGGGGTCGGCCTCCAGCCGCGTCTTGACCTGGAATCCGTCCATGCCCGGCAGGTTGATGTCCAGCAGGATGACGTCTGGGCGCAGGGCCGCGGCAAGCTCCAGCCCTTCCATCGGCAGTTCGGCGACGTGCAGGTCCAGGCTGCCCAGCGCCTCGGCGATGTGGCGCATCAGCCGGATGTTCGAGGCGTTGTCCTCGATGTAGAGCACCACCGCGTCAGGGGCCTTGCCGACGACCGCGCTGCGGCGGTCCTCCTCGCGGGCGGCGACCTGGGCCGGCTCGGCCGCGGGCAGGTCGACGATGAAGGTCGAGCCGACGCCCTCCAGGCTTTCGACGTGGAGCTTGCCGCCCATCGCCTCGACCAGCCGGCGGGTCAGAGCCAGGCCGAGCCCCGCGCCCTCCACGCCAGACCCCTCGCGGCCCAGCCGCTCAAAGGGCTCGAACAGGTCGGCCATCCGCCCGGTCGGAATGCCCAGCCCGGTGTCGCGGACGCTGATCAGCACCCGCTCGCCTTGCGCCTGGGCGGCCACCTCCACCGAGCCGCGCGGGCGGTTGTACTTGATGGCGTTGGAGATCAGGTTGGCCAGCACCTGCTTGAGCCGCAGGTGGTCGGCCCGCACCGCCAGCTCGGCCTCGGGCGCGGCGATCGTCACGCTGATCCCGGCGCGGTCGGCCATCGGCCGGAAGGTCCCGGCCAGGGCCTCGGCGACCTCCTGCGGATCGACCGCCTCGATCGACACCGAGACCTTGCCGCTCTCGATCTTGGCGAAGTCCAGCACCTCCTCGATCAGCGCCAGCAGGTGGCGCCCGGCGGTGTGGATCTGCTCGACCGCCTCGGACTGGCGTCCGGTCAGCGGCTCGCTGCCGCGCATGCGCAGGATGTCGGCGAACCCGATCACCGCGTTCAGCGGTGTGCGCAGCTCGTGACTCATATTGGCCAGGAAGTCGGACTTAGCGCGATTGGCGTCCTCGGCCCGCCGGCGCTGCTCATCGAGCGCGGCCAGGGCGCTGGTCAGGTCGGCGGTCCGCAGTTGCACCGCCGACTCCAGCTGGCCGTTGAGCGCCCGCAGCCGCTCGGCCTCTGCCAGCGAGCGCGCCTCCAGCCGCCGGTCGATATAGGCGCACATCAGCCCGATCGTCAGGATCAGCGCCGTGCAGGCCACGATGGTCGCCGACAGCAGCGAGCCGGAGACCAGCTCGCCGTCCGCCGCCTGCCCCGGACCGGCGACGATCACGGTGCCGGCCATGGCGGTGAAGTGCATGCCGCAGATCGCCGCGGCCATCACCACCGCCGCCGCGCCGCGCTGGCGCGCCGTGCGCAGGTTGACCACCAGCCACAGGGCCACGCTCGCCGCGGCCACCGCGATCAGCACCGACAGCGCGAAGAAGCCGGGCCGGTAGTAGACCTCGCCCGGCAGCCGCATCGCCTCCATGCCCATATAGTGCATGACCGCCACGCCCAGCCCGACCAGGGTCCCGCCGGTCAGGATGCCCCGCCAGCCGCCGCTGTCGGCGATCGCCTTCAGCCCGCCGGCCGTGGCGATCATGGCGATCGCGCCCGACAGGATGGTCAGCCCCGGGTCGTACTCGACCTTGAACGGCGTGCGGTAGGCCAGCATGGCGATGAAGTGCATCGACCAGACCCCGCCGCCCAGCACCCCGGCCGCGCCGAGATGCCAGAACCGCCGGGCCGGGCCCTGGGCCGAGTTCAACCGCTCGGCCATGTCCAGGGCGGTGAACGAGGCCACGGCGGCCACGAGATAGGAGATCACCACCAAGGCGCCGTCGTGGCCGGTCGCGACCCCGTCGACACGACTGCTGAAGCAGAGCCCGAGAATTTCCACGAAACACCCCACGCCCCAAAGAACGGTCGATCGAACGTCTCATGATTGTATTGATTCGTCGTTACACTCAGATCATCGCGACATCGTCCGCATATTACTTGATCTGTACTTTACGCATTTTACGTAGAATGCATCGCCGCGGCCGCCGACGACGAACCTGCGCCGCCGCGCCACGCGGTGGATGACCTTCGCCCGCGTGCACCCTATGTTCCCGCCATGACCGACGCGCCCCTCGACGCCCCGACCCTCGCCGACATCCCCCGCCAGCCGACCCAGGACGGGCCGGCCGTGCGGCTCTACCTGGTCGACGGCTCCGGCTACATCTTCCGCGCCTATCACGCGCTGCCGCCGCTGACTCGCAAGAGCGACGGCCTGCCGATCGGGGCGATCAGCGGCTTCTGCAACATGCTCTGGAAGCTGCTGGTCGACATGAAGGCCCAGCCCGAGGCGCCGACCCATCTGGCGGTGATCTTCGACCACTCCGAGAAGACCTTCCGCACCAAGCTCTACGACCAGTACAAGGCCCACCGCCCGCCGCCGCCCGAGGATCTGGTCCCGCAGTTCCCGCTGATGCGCCGCGCCACCCGCGCCTTCGGCATCCCCAGCCTGGAGCTGCCCGGCTACGAGGCCGACGACCTGATCGCCGCCTACGCCTGCAAGGCGCGCGACGCCGGCGGCGAGGTGACGATCATCTCGTCCGACAAGGACCTCATGCAGCTGGTCGGCGACAAGGTGTCGATGCTCGACACCATGAAGAACGTGAAGATCGGCCGCGAGCAGGTGATCGAAAAGTTCGGGGTGCCGCCGGAAAAGGTCGTCGACGTCCAGGCGCTCTGCGGCGACAGCGTCGACAACGTCCCGGGCGCGCCCGGGATAGGGATCAAGACCGCCGCCTTGCTGATCAACGAGTACGGCGACCTCGACACGCTGCTGGCCCGCGCCGGCGAGATCAAGCAGCCCAAGCGCCGCGACACCCTGATCGCGTTCGCCGACCAGATCCGCCTCTCGCGTGAGCTGGTGCGGCTGGACTGCGAGACCCCGCTGCCCGAACCGATCGACGCCCTGGCGGTCGACGACCCCAATGCGGAGGAGCTGGCCGCCTTCCTTGAGGAGATGGAGTTCCGCAGCCTGGCCCGCCGCGTGGCCGGCGGCGGCGCGGCCGCCTCGGCGACGCTCGCCCCCACGCCCGCCGCCCGGCCGCCGGCCGCGCCGGCGGCCGCGGCGATCAACGTCAGCGAATATGTCTGCGTCCGCGACCTGCCGACCCTCGACGCCTGGATCGCGCGGGCCAGGACCGCCGGGGTCGTGGCCTTCGACACCGAGACCGACGCCCTGTCCTCGGCCAACGCCGCCCTCTGCGGCGTCTCGCTGGCCGTGGCTCCGGGCGAGGCTTGCTACATCCCGGTCGGCCACGAGAACGAGAGCACCGGCGGCCTGGAGTTCGAGGCCCCCGAGGCGATCGCGCAGCTGGAGCTGGACGCGGTGATCGCCCGCCTCAAGCCGCTCCTGGAAGACCCAGCCGTGCTCAAGGTCGCCCAGAACGCCAAGTATGACATCGCCGTCCTCGACCGGCACGGGATCAAGGTCGCGCCGATCGAAGACACCATGCTGATCAGCTACGCCCTTGAGGGCGGCCTGCACAAAAGCCACGGCATGGACGAGCTCTCCAAGCGCTGGCTGGAGCACGAGCCGATCAAGTTCTCGGCGGTCACCGGGACCGGCAAGTCGCAGAAGAGCTTCAAGCACGTGCCGCTGGAGCCGGCGACCAGCTACGCCGCCGAGGACGCCGACGTCACCCTGCGGCTCTATCAGCACCTGCGTCCGCGCCTCGCGCACGAGGGCCTGCTGACCGTCTACGAGACCCTGGAGCGCGGCATGCCGCCGGTGCTGGCGGCGATGGAGAACGAGGGGATCAAGGTCGACACCGAGACCCTGCGCAAGCTCTCCAACGACTTCTCGGTGCGGATGGGCGAGTTCGAGGCCGAGGCCCACCGGCTGGCTGGCCGCCCGTTCAACCTCGGCAGCCCCAAGCAGATCGGCGAGGTGCTGTACGGCGAGATGGGCCTGGCCTCCAAGCGGGTCACCGCCACCGGCGCGCAGGGCACCGACGCCTCGGTGCTGGAGGAGCTGGCCGCCCAGGGTCACGAGCTGCCGCGCGTGCTGCTCGACTGGCGCCAGCTGTCAAAGCTCAAGGGCACCTATACCGACAACCTGATCGCCGCGATCGCGCCCCGCACGGGCCGCGTCCACACCTCCTACGCCCTGGCCTCGACCACCACCGGGCGGCTGTCGTCCAACGACCCCAACCTTCAGAACATCCCGATCCGCACCGAAGAAGGCCGCAAGATCCGCAAGGCGTTCATCGCCGAGCCGGGCCATGTGCTGATCAGCGCCGACTACAGCCAGATCGAGCTGCGCATCCTCGCCCATGTCGGCGACATCCCGCAGCTGAAGAAGGCCTTCATGGAAGGCCACGACATTCACGCGGCCACCGCCTCGGAAATGTTCGGGGTGCCGATCGAGGGCATGCCGGCCGAAACCCGCCGCCGCGCCAAGGCGATCAACTTCGGCATCGTCTACGGCATCTCGGCCTTCGGCCTGGCCAACCAGCTGTCGATCCCCCAGGACGAGGCCGGGGCCTACATCAAGACCTACTTCGAGCGCTTCCCCGGCATCCGCGCCTATATGGACCGCACCAAGCAGGCGGCGCGGACCCAGGGCTTCGTGACCACCATCTTCGGCCGCAAGGTCCACATCCCGGCGGTCAACTCCAAGTCCCAGGCCGAGCGCGCCTTCGGCGACCGCGCGGCGATCAACGCTCCGATCCAGGGCGCGGCCGCCGACGTCATGCGCCGGGCGATGATCCGCATGCCGGGCGCGCTGAAGGCCGCCGGCCTGCAGGCGCGGATGCTGCTGCAGGTGCACGACGAACTGGTCTTCGAGGCGCCGGAAGCCGAAGCCGAAGCCACCATCGCCGTGGCCCGCAAGATCATGGAACGCGCGGCCGAACCAGCGGTCGCCTTGTCGGTGCCGCTGGTCGTCGAGGCCCGCGCCGCCGCCAACTGGGACGACGCGCACTAGGGCCGGCGCGGTGATCGACCTCGTCATCTTCGACTCCGACGGCGTCCTGGTCGACAGCGAGGCCATCGCCCTAGCGGTGATGGCCCAGGCCGCCACCGCCGCCGGCGCGCCCATGGACGCGGCCGAGGCGCTGGCCGTGTTCCGCGGCCTGAAGATCGCCGACTGCGTGGCCGAGATCGAACGCCGCGCCGGACGCTCGGCCCCTGCCGGCTTCATCGCCGAGGTCCGCGCCGCCACCGCCGCCGCCTTCGAGGCCGACTTGCGCGCGGTCGAGGGCGTGCACGAAGCCCTCGACGCCCTCGACGCGCCGATTTGCGTGGCCTCCAACGGCCCGATGGCCAAGCTCGACCAGACCCTGCGGCTGACCGGCCTGATGGCGCGCTTCGAGGGCCGGGTGTTCAGCGCTTATGAGGTCGGCGCCTGGAAGCCCGATCCCGGCCTCTTCCTGCACGCCGCCCGCGCCCTGCGCGCCGATCCGGCCCGCTGCGTAGTGGTCGAGGACTCGCTGGCCGGCGTCCAGGCCGCCACCGCTGCCGGCATGCGGGTGCTGGGCTACGCCCCGCCCAGCGCCGACACGGGGCCCGAGCTCGCCGACGCCGGCGCCGAACTCTTCACCGCCATGGCCCAGCTGCCGAGACTTCTAGGCGTCGGCAAAGTCTAAACTGTCATCCCGGCTTCGGCGCAGCCGAAGACCGGGACCCATGAACACCAGATCGATCAAAGTGCGGCTCGGCCGCGCCCCGCTTTCCAAAGCCCTGAGCGAATGGGTCCCGGACAAGCGCTTTGCGCTTTCCGGAGTGACCCCTTGCCTACCCCGCCGCCGCCATCACCCGCGCCACGCTCTCGTCCAGGCTCGGCGTCCCGGCGATCTCGACCACCGGGCAGGCGAGCCGCGCCAGCCAGGCCCGGTGCCGCTCCAGGCTGCGGCCGGGGAAGCCGGGCGTCTCATAGGCCTGCGCCCAGGCCAGGAACTCCAGGTGCGCGGCGTGCATCGCCCCGCCCGGCTCGATCGCCGCGCCGTAGCGCGCGCGCTCGCGCGCCATCAGCCGCTCCATACGCACCTCGTGCGGCACGTGCAGGAAGACCACCAGGTCGAAGCGCGGGACAAACACGTCGCCCCAGCCGATCAGCGAGCCGGAGATCACCCAGCCGTCCGCTCCCGCCAGCGCCGCCTCCATCAGCGCCACCCGCTCGGCCTCGGGGCGCTTGGCGGTGAACGGCGGGTCGGTCGCCTCCCAGAAGAAGCTGTCGGTGTCGAGGTGCGCGGCCTCCAGCCGCGCCGCCAGCGCCGTTCCCAGCGCGGTCGTGCCCGAGGACGAGGCCCCAACGATGTGGATGCGCGCCGGCATGGCGGTCCTATGCCCCGCGGCCTTCGGCGATGAACGCCTGGAACCCCGCCACCAGATGATCGAACATCAGCCGCATGCGCCGGTGGCCCTTGAGGTTCTCGTGCATGGCGATCCAGACCTCCAGCTCGAACCCGAAGGCGTTGCTCAGCAGCGGCGTGAGGCCGTAGCGGCGGGCGATCTGGTGCTGGCAGGCCCCGACCCCGACCCCGGCGCGGATCGCGGCGATCTGCGCCAGGTCGTTGTCCGAGCGGAAGGCGAACAGCTCGCGGCTGACCGCCCAGGGCAGCTCCAGGTCGGCCAGGGCCTGCAGCGCCGGAGTCTCGCGGTCGAACCCGACCACTGTGTGCGCGGTCAGCTCCTCCAGGGTCTGCGGCGCGCCGAAGCAGGCGATGTAGTCGGGCGAAGCATAGAACCCGACCCCGATCGTCCCGACCTTGCGGGCCACCAGCGCCCCCTGGGTCGGCCGGACCATGCGCACGGCGATGTCGGCGTCGCGGCGCGAGAGGTCCTCGGCCCGGTTCGACAGCACCAGCTCGAGGTCGATCTCCGGGTGCTCGCGGCGGAACGCGCCGAGGATCGGCGGCAGCACCTCGGCGCCCATGATCTGGCTGGCGGTGATGCGGATCGCGCCCTTGAGCTGTTCGGCCGACCCGGAGGCGTCGCGCAGCGCCGCAGCGGCCGCAGCGTGCATCTCGGCCAGGTGGCTTTCCAGCTGCCGGGCGAGGTCGGTGGGGGTGAGGCCGCGGGGCGAGCGCAGGAACAGCGGCGCGCCCAGCTTCTGCTCCAGCGCCTCGATGTGGCGGCCCAGGGTCGGCTGGGTCAGGCCACGGGCCTTCGCCGCCGCCGACAGGCTGCCGGCCTGGAGCACGGCATGCAGGCTCTGGAACAGATCCCAATCGGCGTTCGCCATGCGCTTATGAATAGCCGATCTGCAAAATTCGGCAAATGCAGGCGGGCGCGTCCGCCTCGGCAAGACGCAGGCGCATGGCGACAAGTCAAAGCCGGCTGAAGCGGCCGTCGCGCTCCGACTTGGAAGCAGAAGTCCTTTTTTTATCCGGTTCAGGTGTTCCCACCTGAACCGGAAAGGGTCTAGATGCCGGCCATGGTTGGAAAGACGCTTTACGATAAGATCTGGGACGCTCACGTCGTCGAGGAACAAGACGGCGAGACGATCCTCTATATCGACCTGCACCTCATCCACGAGGTCACCACGCCGCAGGCCTTCGCCGGCCTTCGCGCCAATCATCGGCCGGTGCGCCGTCCGGACCGCACGCTCGCGGTCGCCGACCACAACATCCCGACCGAGGGCCAGGCCAAGGGCGTCGCCGCCGTGGCCGACGACGAGGCGCGCCTGCAGCTGCAGACGCTCGAGCGCAACGTCAAGGACAACGGCATCGAGTTCTTCCCGATGGGCGACGTGCGCAACGGCATCGTCCACGTGGTCGGCCCCGAGCAGGGCCGCACGCAGCCGGGCATGACCATCGTCTGCGGCGACAGCCACACCTCGACCCACGGCGCGTTCGGCGCCCTGGCGCACGGCATCGGCACCTCGGAAGTCGAGCACGTGCTGGCCACCCAGACGCTTCGCCAGAAGAAGGCGAAGAACATGCGCGTCACCGTCGACGGGACCCTGGCGCCCGGCGTCGGGGCCAAGGACATCGCGCTGGCCATCATCGGCGAGATCGGCACCGCCGGCGGCACCGGCTACGTCATCGAGTATGCGGGCGAGGCGATCCGCGCCCTGTCGATGGAAGGCCGCATGACCCTGTGCAACCTGACCATCGAGGGCGGCGCCCGCGCCGGCCTGGTCGCGCCCGACCAGACGACCTTCGACTACATGGCCGGCCGGCCGGCCGCGCCGAAGGGCGGGGCCTGGGAAATGGCCATGGGCTACTGGAAGACGCTGTTCACCGACGCGGACGCGACGTTCGACCGCGAGGTGGTCATCGACGGCGGCCAGATCGCCCCGCTCGTCACCTGGGGCACGTCGCCTGAGGACGTCATCGCCGTCACCGACGTCGCGCCGGATCCGGACAGCTTCGCGACCCCGGACAAGCGCGCCTCGGCCGCCCGCGCCCTCGAATATATGGGCCTGGCCGCCGGCCAGCCGATTCAGGACGCCAAGATCGACGTCGTGTTCATCGGCTCGTGCACCAACAGCCGCATCGAGGACCTGCGCGAGGCGGCCAAGGTCGTCCAGCACGCCTTCGTCCACGGCCGGATCGTCGCCGACCACGTCCGGGCCATGGTCGTTCCGGGCTCCGGCCTGGTGAAGGCCCAGGCCGAGGAAGAAGGGCTCGACGCCATCTTCAAGGCCGCCGGCTTCGACTGGCGTGAGCCGGGCTGTTCGATGTGCCTGGGCATGAACCCTGACCGGCTCACCCCCGGCCAGCGTTGCGCCTCGACCTCCAACCGCAATTTCGAGGGCCGGCAAGGCCGCGGCGGGCGGACCCACTTGATGAGCCCGGCCATGGCCGCCGCCGCCGCCATCGCCGGCCACATCGCCGACGTCAGGGATTTCATGTGATGATGAGCGCCCGCACCAGCTTTCTCGTCTGGTGGGGGCTTCCCATCCTTTGCGCCGGCCTCGGCGCCATGGCCGCCGCCTTCCTCGGCGAGGGCGGCATGTTCGGCCGCGGCCCGGGCCAGATCGGACCGCTGATGCTGGTCGGCGGCTACATCCTGGTCGTCGGACTGCTGGCGGTGGTGTTCCGCATGCGCCAGAACCTCGCCGCCTTCGAGGACCGCGACCGCTTCGACAAGCCGGTCGAGGTGGCGATGGTCGCGCTCTGCGCGCCGATCCTGGCCGCTGGCATCTGGCTGATCGCCGCCGGCCTGCGCGCCGATCTCGGCCCCACCCGCACCGTCGCCGGCCAGCTCGAACACATCGACAAGGTCGGGGCCTTCGGCCGCAGCTTCGGGATCAATCTCGGAACCACGGCCAGCCCGCTGATCCTGCCCTGCCGCATCGACCGCAACTGCGGCAGCCCGTTCCCGCTGATCCGCCTCGAGCGGGGCGCACATCTTGAGGTCGAGGTGCTGAACGGCAAGGTGCTCGGCCTGCGCGCCGACGGCCGCCAGCTGGTCGATCCCGCCGTCCAGCGCCGCTGGCGCGTCGGCTTCGGCGCGGCCGGCCTGGCGCTGCTGCTCGCCTATGGCGCAGCCTTCGTGGTCGCCTCGTTGCGGCTGCTGTTCGACCCGGGCGAACCGGAACCCGAGGCTCCCACCTACTGGACCACGCCGTGATCTCTGGACTCGACCACATCGCCCTGGCGGTCCGCGATCTGCCGGCCGCCATCGACGGTTACACCCGCCTGCTCGGCGTCGCCCCCAACTGGGTCGGCGGCGACGGCGGGGCTCGGCACGCCTGGTTCCAGCTGCCCAACATGGCGCTCGACGTCATCGCCCCGCACGGCGAGGGCGCGTTCGGCGACACCATCCGCGCCCATCTCGACGCCCACGGCGAGGGGATCTGGGCGATCGCCTTCACCACCCCGGACATCGACGCGGCCCAGACCCTGCTGGCCCGCCGCGGGATCGCCGGCTCGCCGCCGCGTTCGACGCGCTCGACCCACGACGACGGCCGCAAGCGCTACTGGACGACCAGCACCCTGGACGCCGCCGCGGTGGGCGGGATCAACATCCTGCTCACCGCCCCGCCGCGCGACGGGGTCGCCTGGCCGCTGTCGGAGCCGACCGGCGAGGCGCCGATCGCCCAACTCGACCACGTGGTGATCTACACCCCCAACCCGGACCGGGCGCTGGGCGTCTACGGCGCCAAGCTCGGGCTCGACCTGCGCCTCGACCGCTCCAACCCCGATTGGAAGGTTCGGCAGCTATTCTTCCGCTGCGCCGATAGCGTCGTGGAGTTCGCCACGCGCCTCGATCGGCAGGTAACCGACGCGCCCGACAGCTTCGGAGGCCTTGCCTGGCAAGTGGTCGACATCGACGCCGCCCAGGCCCGCATCGCTTCGGCAGGTTTCGACGTCTCCGAGGTGAAAACCGGCCGAAAGCCCGGCACTCGCGTCTGCACGATACGATCAGGAGTTGCGTCCGCCCCGACCCTCCTCATCTCGCAGGGCGCCCGCCCGTGAGGCCGGCCGCGGCCGTGCTGGCGGCTGCCATCGCAGCCCCCGCAGCAGCGCAGGACCTCCCGATCGTCCTGCCCGACCGAGCGACATGGACGATGACGGTCGAGCGCACCAGCGAGCGCAACCGCCCCAACACCGCGGCGCAGATCGCGCGCAGCGTCAGCACCAGCGACGTCGACTGGACGGCCGACGGCGACGGCGGCGTGATCACCCTGCGCGTCCGCTCGGCGCAGCTCGACGGAACCAACGCCGCCGCCTTCGATACGAACGCCCTGCTGGACCAGCCTGTGGTGCTGGAGGTGGAGCCGTCGCTCGCGCCGACGAAAGTCCGCAATTGGCCGCAGGTGCGGACACTGCTCGAGCAGACCATAGACAAGGCCGTGGCCGAGCCGGCCGCGGCCTTGACCGCCAAGAAGATCTTCAGCGACCTGTCGCCGGAGCAGGCCGCGCAGGTCGTTTCGCGCGAATGGTCGCTAGCGACGCTGTCGCAGGGGACGGCGCTGAAGCTCGGCCATCCAGTGGACTACGAAGACGCCCTCCCCAACCCGCTCGGAGGCCCGCCCATCAAATCTGTGGGGACTTTCGAGCTACAGGCCTATGACGCCGCCGCCGGCCGTGCGGTGATCGAGTGGAAGCAAGCTTTCGATCCCCAGTCGGCGAGCGCAAGCGTGGGCCAGGCGCTCAGCGCCATGATGGCCCGTCTGGCGCCCGACAAGGCCAAGGAAGTTCAGGCGGCGTTCGCAAGCATGCAGATCAATCGCGAAGACGCTTGCCGCCACGAGATCGACATTCCCACCGGCCTTGCCCTAAAGGTCGTCTGCACCAGCGCCATGACCACCAGCGCCAAGGGCCAGACCGCGACAAACCTCGACCGCTGGACGATCACCCAGACCCGTCCGCAGCCCTCTGCTAAGATAAACTGATGCAAGCTTTCACCCGCCTCGACGCCAAGATCGCCCCGCTGCCGCTGGCGAACATCGACACCGACCAGATCATTCCCAAGCAGTTCCTCAAGACTGTGGAGCGCGAGGGTCTGGGCCGCGGCCTGTTCTACGACTTCCGCTTCGACGAAAACGGCAAGGAAAAGAACGACTTCGTTCTGAACCGCCCGGAGTACAAAGGCGCCGGCGTGCTGGTCGCCGGCGACAATTTCGGCTGCGGTTCCTCGCGCGAGCACGCCCCCTGGGCGCTGATGGATTTCGGGATCAGCTGCGTGATCTCGACCAGCTTCGCGGACATTTTCTATAACAACTGCTTCCAGAACGGCCTGCTGCCGGTGGTCCTGAAACCCGAGGAAGTTCAGGACCTTATGGAAGAGGCCAAGGGCGGCAACCACATGGTCACGGTCGATCTTGCGGCCCAGACCGTGGTCTCGCCGTCGGGCAAGACCTTCAGCTTCCAGATCGACCCGTCCCGCAAGGAAAAGATGCTCAACGGCCTCGACGCCATCGGCGAGACTCTGCAGGCCGCGCCGTCGATCGACGTCTTCGAAGGCAAGCGGGCCATCAGCCAGCCCTGGCTGGAGCGGGCGTGAGCCTGATCATCGCCGGCACGGTGCGGGTGCCGCCGGAGGTTCTGAACGACTTCCGGCCGCACATGCGCGCCATGCTGGACGCCAGCCGCGCCGAGGACGGCTGCCTCGAATATTCCTACGCCGAGGACGTGCTCGATCCCGGCCTGATCCGGGTGTTCGAGGCCTGGCGCGACCAGGCCGCGCTCGACGCCCACTTCAAAACGCCGCACATGGCGACCTGGCGCAGCCATTGGCCCGCCTTCGGGGTTTCCGATCGCCGGCTCTTCGCCTACGAGATCGCCTCCGAACGCCAGCTCTAGGCGCGTGACTTTTACGGGGGTTCCCACATGACCGACCTGCTCCTCCTGCCCGGCGACGGCATCGGCCCGGAAGTGACCGCGCAGGTCCGCCGCGTGGCCGAGGCCCTGACCCCGGATCTCGCCATCGAGGAGCGGCTGTTCGGCGGCGCCAGCTACGACGCCCACGGCCTGCCGCTGACCGACGAGACCCTGGCCGCCGCCAAGGCGTCGAAGGCCGTGCTGATGGGCGCGGTCGGCGGTCCCAAGTGGGTCGGCGCCCCGCGCGACAAGCGCCCCGAGGCGGGCCTGCTGAACCTGCGCGCCGGCATGGAAGTGTTCGCCAACCTGCGCCCGGCCCTGTGCTTCAACGCCCTGGCCGACGCCTCCAGCCTCAAGCGCGAGCTGGTCGAAGGCCTCGACTTCATGATCGTCCGCGAGCTGACCGGCGGCATCTATTTCGGCTCGCCGCGCTTCATCGAGGAGCTGCCGGAGGGCGGCAAGCGCGCCGTCGACACCCAGGTCTACACCACCGCCGAGATCGAGCGCGTGGCCCGCGTCGCCTTCGAGCTGGCCCGCGGCCGCCGCAACAAAGTCCACTCGGCCGAGAAGTCCAACGTCATGGATAGCGGCCTGCTGTGGCGCGAGGTCGTCTCCGACCTGCACAAGCGCGAGTATGCCGACGTCGAGCTCGAGCACATCCTGGCCGACAACGCGGCCATGCAGATCGTCAAGAATCCCAAGCAGTTCGACGTCATGGTCACCGACAACCTGTTCGGCGACATCCTCTCGGACGCCGCGGCTCAGTTGACCGGCTCGCTCGGCATGCTGCCCTCGGCCGCCCTGGGCGCGCCCGGCAAGCCCGGCCTCTATGAGCCGATCCACGGGTCGGCCCCGGACATCGCCGGCCAGAACCTGGCCAACCCGCTGGCCGCGATCCTGTCGCTGGAGATGGCCCTGCGCTGGTCGCTGGACCGCGCCGAGGCGGCCGACAAGCTCTACGCCGCCGTGGTCAAGGCGCTGGAGGGCGGGGCCCGCACCCGCGACCTGGGCGGTTCGCTCTCGACCGTGCAGATGGGCGACGCGGTGCTCGCGGCGCTCTAGAGCCGCCGGTACTCCATGATCGAGCCGTCCGTGAGACGACCACGCAGGGCGGCCCAGGCGCCGCCCTGATCGTACCAGTTGTCGATCTGGCTCTCGCCGCGCAGGCTCCAGCGGGTGGCGGAGATGAGCTCGCCACTGGCCAGCCTGACCTGCTCGACGCCCGCCCGCCGGGCCGTCAGCCGCAGGAGCTTGCCCTCCTGCGGGTTGAACAGCGGACTGCCCAACGTAGCGGCTTTCCAGTGGGTCAGCGGCACTGCGTTCGCGGGGGCCTTGACCAGCCCGCCCGCGCTTTCGATCACCACCGCGTCAGCGCCGCGCCGCGCCTCCACCCGTTGCAGCTTGCCGTTGCCGTCGGTGGTCGTCTCGAGACTGGAAAAGCGGCCGCCGCGCCAGCGCTCCAGCGCCCGGTGGGTGTAACGATAGACTGGAACCGGCCCGAGCTTGACCACCAGCGACACCTCCGTGCGGACCGCGACATCGTCGGCGGCGCCGGAAAAGCTCATCTCATGTTCGCCGACCCGAACCCCGTTCCGGAACGCCGCGAAGGCAAGCTTATCCGCCGCCACGGCCCGCGGCGCGCCGAACAACGCAACGCCCATCGCCACAACGGTTCTGCGCGAAATCGAGTCCATGGCGGCTCTCCCGGGACCAGCGCTGGCGCGCCTCTCCGACAGATACGTGCATCCGCGCCACACGGATGCGCCGCGGCGAACAAACGCACCATCTCCCGATTGCATTTTCCCGCGATTTGGGAGATGGGGACGCCCGCATGAGTTATCTTAAGAACAGCACTTTCCAAGACCGCGCGACTGCGTCCCTCGAAGCCAAGAAGGCCCTCCTGGCCAAGATGAAGGTGAAACCCACCGTCACGGCCGAACCGGGCACAGACCGCGCCACCATCAAAGCCAACGAACTGGCCGAGCTCCGCGCCAAGCGCGAGATCGAGCGCGCCGAACGTCGACGCGTTCAGGCCGAGCAGGACGCGCTCAAGCGCGAGATCGAGGCGTTCAACGCCGAGACCGCCGAGCTGGAGCTGCGCGCCGCCCAGAAGGCCGCGCGCGACGCCCGCTACGCCGCGCGCAAGCAACGCCGCAAATAGACTGATCCGTCAGTCGGGGTGGTCGGCCGCCGAGGCCGGCGCCACGTGCGGCGGGAACGCGTCCGCCATCGGTTCGTACTTGGCTCTGGCCCTCTCCAGCCGCGCGCGCATGTCCGCCGCGGCGTCCGGAAAGTTGCGCGCTACGCTGTAGTTCTCGCCCGGGTCGATATCCATGTCGAACAGCAGCGGATAACCGTCCAGCGGGATGTCGTAGGTCCGGTAGTAGGACCGCGCCACGTACTTCCAGCGGGGCGTGCGCACCGCCGCGACCTTGGCGTTGTCGAACAGCACGATCTCTTCGTGCGGCGAGGCCGCGCCATCCTTCAGCACGCCCGACAGGTCAGCGCCGTCGAGTTCGCGGTCGGCGACCGCCGGCCGGCCAGCCATGGCGCAGAGCGTCGGCAGCAGGTCGAGATTGCTGGCCAGCGCGTCGCTGACCGCGCCGGCCGGCAGCGTCCCCGGCTGGCGGGCGATGAACGGCACCCGGAAGCCGCCGTCCCAGGCCGAGCCGCCCTTGCGATCGCGGAACGGGCCGGACGAGCCCTCGAACCACGGCCCGTTGTCCGAGGTGAAGACCACCATGGTGTCCTCGTCGAGGCCCAGCGCCTTCAGCCTGTCCAGCAGCCGCCCGACATTGAGGTCGATCTCCTCGACCACCTCGCCATAGGCGCCGCCGGGCGAGCCGGTCAGGTCGTCGGGGTTCGGCTTCAGCGGGATGTGCGGCGCGGTCAGCGCCAGCAGCACGAAGAACGGCTTGTCCTGGTTCTGCTCGGCGAAGGCGATGGTCTGCGCGAAGAACCATTCCGTCAGCTTGGCGAAGTCCGCCTTGCTCTCGGTCATCGGCGAGGTGGCGCTGTCGTAAAGCGCCAGCGGCTTCATGTCGTGGCTGTAGGGCAGGCCGTAAAAGCGGTCGAACCCATAGACCATCGGCGGCCAGTGCGGCGCCACATGGCCCAGGTGCCACTTGCCGATCAGGGCGCTGGCGTAGTCCTCGCCCAACGCCTTGGGGATGGTCAGGGCGTCCGGGGGCAGGCCGGTGGTGTCAGCCGGCTGGATGACCTCGTGCGCCAGGCCGTTGCGGATCGCGTACTGACCGGTCAGCAGGCCGGCCCGCGAGGGCGTGCAGACATTGGCCGAGGCGTAGAAGTCGGTCAGTCGGACCCCTTCGGCCGCCATGCGGTCCAGGTGCGGTGTGCGGATCACCTTGCCGCCGTCGCAGCCGAGGTCGCCATAGCCGAGATCGTCGGCGAGAATGACAATGAAGTTGGGTTTACGCATGGCGCGCACTCTAGGCTCGCCGGGAGCGTTGTCACCCCAGAGCATCTTGTTGGCCGAAGCGGATAGACGCCTCCGCGAACAAAATGCTCCGAGCTCAAGAGTCTAGAGCTTCAGGACCCAGGTCTCGCTGATCAGGCCCTTGGCGATCAGGTCGTCGGGATGGCTCTCCACCAGCTGAAATCCGGCGCCGGCATAGACCGCGCGCGCCGCAGTCAGGATGCTCTGGGTCCACAGGGTGATCTCGCGGTAACCGGTCTTGCGGGCGAAGGCGACGCACTCGGCGACCAGCCGCTTGCCGAGCCCCAGACCCCGCGCCGACGGCTCGATCAGCAGCAGGCGCAGCTTGGCCTGCCCTTCGGCCTCGCCCTTCACCAGCGCGATGCAGCCAAGCGGCTCGCCGTCGCGCTCGGCGATCCAGCAGCGTTCGCGCTTCGGATCGAACGCGTCGATGAAATCGGCGGCGATGCGCGCCACCAGAGCCTCGAACCGCTCATCCCAGCCGTACTCGCGCGCATAGAGCGCCCCATGGCGGTGGACGATCCAGCCCATGTCGCCGGGGCGATGGCCACGCAGCACGATCTTTCCCGCGGCCGCCCCCTCGAGCAGGTGCTCGATCTCGGCCATGGCCCGGGTGAGCTTGGTCTTCTGGACGCTGCTCAGCGGGCCCAGCATCCCCTCCACCGCGCCCTGGGCCAAGCCGAGCCAGCGATTGTAGGCGTGAATGCCGTCCGAGGTCAGCCATACCGAGACGCTGCGCCGGTCGCTCGCCGAGGTCTGGCGGGTCAGCAGGGCCTCGGTTTCGAAGCGCTTGAGCACGCGGCTGAGATAGCCGTTGTCCATGCCTGTCCGCGTCGCCAGCAGCTTGGGCGTGATCCCGTCGGGCGCCTGGGCGACCTCGTACAGCACCCGCATCTCAGCCAGGGTGTAGGGCGACCCGAGGTGCGCCTCGTCCAGCGCGCCGATGCGCCGGGTGTAGAAGCGGTTGAAGCGCCGGACGGCGGCGACGGGGTCCCTGGGCAGCATGGAAACTCCTCCCGGGACAAGGGAATACGGTTAGTTGACGGAGTCAACTAACGCGTTTTCGCCCCCATGCGCCGGGTCATCAGGCCCAGCAGCTCGGTCGCCACCGCCAGCCAGGCGGGGGTCAGCCCCTCCGACAGGCCCTGGGCCCACAGCGCCTTGCGCTGCAAGGCCTCGCCATAGGCCGCCCGCCCGGCCGGCGTGAGTTGCAACAGGCGGGCGCGGCGGTGCTCAGGGTTCTCCAGCCACTCGGCTAGACCCAGCTCGGCGAGATCATCAGCCACCCGCTGCACCGCCTGGCGGGTCAGCCCCAGGCTGCGGGCGATCTGCGGCGCGGTCCGGGTCGCGTCCGGCGCCAGCACCGCGGCGATCCGCATCCGCGCGCCTGTGAAACCGGTGTCGGCCAGCATCCTGTCCTCGAGCTGGGCGAAGCGTTCGGCGGCGCTGCCCACAGCGTCGACCAGGCGCAGGACGGCGTCGGCGGATGCTTCCATGACAGCAGATTGCTATTTTGACAGCATACTGTCAAATGTGAGCCATTGCCGCGGCCTGACGGCGAGCTAGAGTTGCGGCATGCAAGCCTTGCTCCTGCGCGCGCCCTATGAGCGCATCGCCGACCGCCTCGCTGCCCTGGCGCCCGATCTCGACGTGGTGGTGCTGGAGCCGGACGGCGGCCTGACCCTGCGCGGCGCGCCGTTCGACCCCGGCGCCCTGAAACCGGACATCTGGTGGCTGAGCCTTGAGGCGTTCGGCAAACGCGGCGGCGACTACTTCCCGCGGCTGGCCGCCTCGCCCGACGCGCGCTAGGTGCAGACCGCCTTCGCCGGCCTCGACAACCCGATGTTCAGGCCGCTGGCCCGGGATGGGCTGACCGTCACGAACTCCAGCGCCCAGGCCCCAGCCATCGCCGAATATGTGACCATCCACGCGCTCAGCCTGCTGCATCCGATCGCCGAGCAGGCGGCCCGCCAGCGCGCCCACGATTGGACGCCGGTGAACTTCCGCGAGGTCGGGCAGACCCGCTGGCTGATCGTCGGCTTCGGCAATATCGGCCGTGAGATCGCCCGGCGCGCCAAGGCGTTCGGGGCCGAGGTCGAGGCCGTCCGCCGCACGCCCGATCCGGAGGGTCTGGCCGACGCGGTGAGCACGCTCGTCGACCTGCCGCGCACCCTGCCGGCGGCCGACGTGGTGGTGCTGGCCTGCGCGCTCAATGAGGAGACCCGCGACCTGGCCGACGCGGCCTTCTTCGCGGCCATGAAGCCGGGCGCGATCCTGATCAACATCGGCCGCGGCGGTCCGCTCGACGAGGACGCCCTGCGCGCCGGCCTCGACCGCGACCAGCCGGCCCATGCGGTGCTCGACGTCTTCCAGACCGAGCCACTGCCGGCCGACGCCTGGTTCTGGGATCACCCGAAGGTGCGGGTCACGCCGCACGCCTCCAACCGCGGCGAGCTGACCGGCGCGCGCGGCGACGCCCTGTTCCTCGAGAACATGGGCCGCTACCTGCGCGGCGAAGCGATGCTCAACCTCACCCGCGCCGCCGACATCGGGGCCGGCTAAGCCTCGACCGTCATCTGGGTCTGCAGCACCAGGGCCAGCAGCTTGCCCTCGGCGCTGGTGATGCGGGTCTGCCAGACGCTGGAGCGACGGCCGATATGCAGCGGTATGGCCTCGCCGGTGACGGTCGCGCCGACCTTGGCCGCGCCCAGGAAGTTGGTCTTCGACTCCAGGGTCGTGGTCCGCGCCCCTGCCGGCAGGTTGAGGAAACCGCCGATTGCGCCGAGCGCATCGGCGAAGGCCATGAACGCCCCGCCGTGCAGGATGCCGCCGGCGGTGCAAAGGTCCTCGCGCACCACCAGCCGGCCGACCACCCGCTCCTTGCTCCGCTCGACGATCTCCACCCCCATCAGGTTGGAAAAGGGCATGCCGGTGTCCTGCGCCATGAGGCGTCCTCCTGTTGTCGCTGGGTCCGATATGGGCCGCTGGGCGCGGCCGGTCGATGACCTGCGAGGTAAGGCCTAGCCGTGCGCCCCGCGGGCCAGCTGGGCGACCATGCGCTCTGTCATCCGCGCCCGTTCCTCGCGCAGCACCCGGTCGAGGGCGTCCTGAGCCTGCGGTGCCGCCCCCGCCTCGCCGATGCCGATCAGCCGGCGGCGGACCTGGTCCAGATAGTCGGGCGCGGCCGGATCAGGCAGCCGCGGCGCCAGGCCGTACGAAGGCAGCACCTCGCCGCCCGTCACCTCGGCGCGCAGGTCGGCCAGGCTCATCGGCTCGGACTCGCCCGTCACCAGCCAGCTGGCCAGGCCGCCCTCGGCCAGCACCTCGCGCAGGCTGTCGACGAAGCCGGCGCTCTCGGCGCCCTGCGGCCGGGCGGCAAAAGCCGCCGAGTCGTTGTTGCCGCCGGTCAGGCCCGCCAGATCCATCATCGCGGCCAGGTCGGCCTCGTCCTCCAGCGCCGCCAGGCGATCGGCGGCGGACCCGAAGCGCTTTGCAAACAGAAGGTTGCCCTCACCGCGGGGGTCGCTGGCCGAACCGCACGCGACGGCCGCGCCGCCCGCCGGGACCGAGGAAATGCTGCTGATGGACATGACGCCTCCCGCTGTGAGGCCCCCGGCCTCGCAAGCGGCGGGCCAAACGGGCGTTCGCGGTTCATTGCGCGCGGGAACCGCAAGGCGTAAGGGGACGCTCCGCTTTCTGAACCTCTTAAGGAGACCGCCATGGGCTATCGGGTGGCCGTGGTCGGCGCCACGGGCAATGTGGGCCGCGAGATGCTGAACATCCTGGAGGAAGTGAACTTCCCCGTGGACAAGATTCACGCGATCGCCAGCCGCCGGTCGATCGGTGTCGAGGTCTCGTTCGGCGAGCAGATCCTCAAATGCGAAGACGTCGAGCAGTTCGACTTTTCGACCGTCGACGTCGTGCTGATGAGCGTCTCGGGCTCGTTCTCCAAGGAATGGTCGCCGAAGATCGGCGCCGCGGGCCCGATCGTCATCGACAACTCCTCGGCCTGGCGCATGGACCCCGACGTGCCGCTGATCGTGCCGGAAGTGAACCCCGACGACGTCGCCTACGCCGGCAAGAAGAACATCATCGCCAACCCGAACTGCTCGACCGCCCAGCTGGTCGTGGCGCTGAAGCCGCTGCATGACCGCGCGCGCATCAAGCGGGTGGTGGTCTCGACCTACCAGTCGGTCTCCGGCGCCGGCAAGGAAGGCATGGACGAGCTCTGGGACCAGACCAAGGGCGTCTTCGTGCTCGGCGCGCCCGAGCCCAAGAAGTTCCCCAAGCAGATCGCCTTCAACGTCATCCCGTTCATCGGCGCCTTCGGCGACGACGGCTACACCGACGAAGAAGCCAAGATGTGGAACGAGACCCACAAGATGATCGACCCGTCGATCGCCCTGACGGTCACCTGCGTCCGCGTGCCGGTCATGGTCGGCCACTCCGAGAGCGTCAACATCGAGTTCCACGACCCGCTCGACGAGGACGAGGCCCGCGACCTGCTGCGCGAGAGCCCCGGCCTGATCGTCATCGATCAGCGCAACGACAAGGGCTACATCACCCCCAAAGAGGCGCAGGGCGAGTTCCCGGTGTTCGTGTCGCGCATCCGTAAGGACCCGACCGTCGAAAACGGCCTCAACCTCTGGGTCGTGGCCGACAACCTGCGCAAGGGGGCGGCGCTCAACGCGGTGCAGATCGCCGAACTGCTGCACGAGCGCGGCCTGCTGAAGAGCAAGACCGCCGCCTAACCCGCCTCTAGACCCTTTCCGGTTCAGGTGGAATCACCTGAACCGGACAAAAAGGGTCTATCTTCAAAAGCGTAGAGCGTGACGGCCGCTTCAACCGGCTTCCACTTGAAGCTGTCACGCTCTAGGCGGCCACGCCGAGCTGGTGGATCAGGCTTCGCACCTGGTCCATGCGCTCTGGATTGGCCGCCAGCTCGGCCCGCGTCTCTTCCTGACGGACCAGGCGCATGGCCTCCTGGCGGGCCCGATCGGCCGCCGGGCCGGCCGGAGCGGTCTCGCCCGCGGCGAGCCTCAACAGCAGCAACAGCTTCTGAGCCGGCGAGGCCGGGGTCTTGGCCAGGGTCGGCACCAGCCGCGCATCCGCCTCCACCAAGCCGCCGACATCGCCGATCTTGGCCTGGATGGGAATGTAGTCCTCGGCCGCCAGCCCGCCGCGCGCCACCGCCCGTTGCAGCGCCGCCAGCTTCTGCAGCTTCACCGCCGCGGTGTCGGGGCCGTAGCGGAATTCCTTCTCGAACCGCAGGGCCGAGACGCCCGCCGCCAGGTAGCGGCCTGCCTGGCGCTTGTTGGCGCCGCCGATCACGTTCTCGACCAGCCATACCAGGGCCTCGATCTCCTCGCGGGCGGTGCGCTCGCCGCCGCCCAGATAGGCCTCGACGAAGTCGCTGGTGACCAGCATGCGCGAGCGCTGGACGAAGGCGGCCTGTACATCGTCGACGTTCAGCAGCGCCCCAGCCGCAGCCGCAGCGGTCAGGGTCATGGCCAGGCCGCGCATCACCTCGATCTCGCCCGAGGCGTCCGACGGGCGCAGCCGGCGCGGGCCGTTCAGTTCGCGGACCACCCGCTTGGCGATGGCGACCCGGACGCTGGCGAAGTCGTCGGCCGCCAGCCACTTCGACAGCCGCGTGGCGGCCTCCGACAGCGGCGGCATCATCTTGGCCACCGACGGCTCGGCGCGGATCAGGGCGTCGACCGTGTCGCAGGCCGCCAGCCGGGTCATCGCCGCCAGCTGGCCCCCCAGGTCCAGGTCCTGGCCGATGATGTTGTCCAGCCCCGACTTCGAGCCGAGGATTTCGGCCAGCGGCTGTTCGACGGTCTGCAGCGCCAGGCCGCGCGGCGGCCCAGTGATCGGGGCGGCGTCGGCGAGGTCCAGCAGGCGTGAGACCTTCTCCGACCACGAGCGGGCCGGCGCGATCGAGGCCGCGACGCCGGCGCCCAGCAGGTAGGCGCGCTCCGGATCTTGGCTGACCCGTTCGGCGGCGCGGGCGAAGCCTTCCTTGTCGAGATTGGGCATGCCGCCGCGGCGGCAATCCTTGAGCAGCCGGTCGATGGCGCGCTCGACGAGGCTCGAGAAGGTGCGGATCAGTTCGTGGACGGTCAATCCGCGGGCCTGGGCCTCGGGGATCGCGACCTTCTGGATCGCGTGCTGCAGGTCGGTGCCCGACGCCTCAAGCTCTTCGACCAGGTCGGGGCGGTGCAACAGCTCGAAGGGCGTCGCCCCCTTACGCTCCAGCCAGCCCTCCAGCAGCCGCCCGATTCGCTCGCGGGCGTGGACAGTGTAGAGATCCTGCGGGCTGACGCAGAGCGGATCCTGGTTCTCGACGACCTTCTTTTTCTTCGGCGCCTCGGCGACGCCGAGGTTGAGGATCGTCACCGACTGGAACTCGCGGGTGTCCGGATCGAGGGTTTCCTTGGTGACCCGGACCGCGGCGACCCGTCCCTCAGCCATCAGTTCCTCGGCGACCGAGACCGCAGCCGTGCGGCTCTCCGTGGCCATGTCGAGCTTCCACGCCGCGCCCGGGGCCCGCCGAATGAAGACTTCGTAATGGACTTGCTGGCCGGCCACGAGACATCCCCCCTCCCGGACAGCATGCGCCAACAAGCTTAATACCGTTTTATCATAAGGGATTGCCGCGCCTCGCCGGGGCTTTCGCGCCGAGGGAACCGGCGGGCCGCTCGCCGGCTTCCCTGTTGGCGGAGCCGCCGCCTCCGTGCGGCGCCCCATTGAGGACACGCTGGCGGGCCATTAGCTTGCCAAGCTTCGCTGAAGGATACGACGAGACCTATGGCCAAGATCACCCTGGTGGACGACGACGAGAACATCGTCACGTCGGTCAGCCTCGCCCTCGAAAGCCATGGCCACGAGGTC
Source organism: Phenylobacterium sp. NIBR 498073 (assembly GCF_027286305.1). Lineage (NCBI taxonomy): Bacteria > Pseudomonadati > Pseudomonadota > Alphaproteobacteria > Caulobacterales > Caulobacteraceae > Phenylobacterium > Phenylobacterium sp. NIBR 498073. Next base: position 267,629 of record NZ_CP114599.1, on the reverse strand, counting down.
AAGGCGTATTTCGACGGCGCCTCGGGTCTGGCGGCCCTGGAGAACGATCCCCCGGACCTGGCGATCCTCGACGTCAAGATGCCGCGCATGGACGGCATGGAGGTGCTGCGCCGGCTGCGGCGGACCTCGGACCTGCCGGTGATCATCCTGACCTCCAAGGACGAGGAGATCGACGAGATCCTCGGCTTCAACCTTGGGGCCGACGACTACATGCATAAGCCGTTCAGCCAGCGCCTGCTGATCGAGCGGGTGAAGGCGGTGCTGCGCCGGGCCGGCGTCGAGGGCGAGGAGCCCGCCGTCGCCGCGGCCGCCAACGGCAATGGGGAGTCGCAGTCGCGCGCCCTGAAGCGCGGCAAGCTGACCCTGGATCCCGCCCGCCATGACTGCCTGTGGGATGGCAAGCCGGTGAAGCTCACCGTCACCGAGTTCCTGCTGCTGCAGTCGCTGGCCCAACGTCCCGGGTTCGTGAAGAGCCGCGACAACCTGATGGATGCGGCCTACGACGATCAGGTCTATGTCGACGACCGCACCATCGACAGCCATATCAAGCGGATGCGAAAGAAGTTCCGCGAAGTCGACCCGGAGTTCGACGCGATCGAAACCCTCTATGGCGTCGGATACAGATACCGCGAAGCCTGACCCGAAGCGGACGGCCCGCAAACCGCGGCCGCCGCCCTCCGGGCCCTCGTTCTTCAGTTGGCTGCCAGGCTCGCGCCTGGGGCGATTCATCATCCTGCTCAACGTTCTGGGCCTGGCGATCATCATCGCCGGATCGCTGCTGCTCAACGAACTGCGCCGCGGCCTGGTCGGCGCGCGCATCGACAGCCTGACCACCCAGGGCGAGCTGATCGTCAACGTGATCAACCGCGCCGCCACCGTCGGCGAGCCGACGCCCGAGCTCGACGCCCAGGCGGCCAGCGAAATCCTGCAGATGCTGTCCAACCCGCGCTCGCAGCGGGCCCGGCTGTTCGACGCCCAGGGCAACCTGATCGCCGACAGCTACTGGGTCGCCGACCGGGTCGAATGGAAGGTGCTGCCCCCGGCCCGCCCGCGCGAGGACCAGCGCGGCCTGGCCCTCGACCTCAAGCTCGGCCGCCCGCCGCCGCCGCCGGCTCCGGCCGCCCAGCGCGCGCTGATGATGGAGGTCGGCCAGGCGCTGCGCGGCGTTCACTGGGCCGGCATGCGCACCGCCGAGGACGGCGAGCGGGTGGTCTCGGTGTCGATCCCGATCCAGCACGTCCAGGCCGTGCTGGGGGTCCTGACCCTGGAGGCCAGCGACGTCGACGAGATCATCCGCGCCGAACGGCAGGCCCTGGCCCCGTTCATCCTGATCGCGATCTTCGTGACCCTGGTCTCGTCGCTGCTGCTGAACAACCTGATCGCCCAGCCGGTGCGGATGCTCGCGCGCGCCGCCGACCGCGTGCGACTGTCGCGGGCCCGGTCGATCTCGTTGCCGCAGCTGGCCCGCCGCGACGACGAACTCGGCGACCTGACCCGCTCGCTCGAGGACATGACCGACGCCCTGTCCGAGCGGATGGACGCCATCGAGCGGTTCGCCGCCGACGTCGCCCACGAGATCAAGAACCCGCTGACCTCGCTGCGCTCGGCGGTCGAGACCCTCGACCTGGTCAAGGATCCCGCCGCCCGCGACCGGCTGATGGCGATCCTCAAGAACGACATCCAGCGGCTCGACCGGCTGGTGACCGACATCTCCAACGCCTCGCGCCTGGACGCCGAGCTCTCGCGCGAGGACCTTCGCCCGCTCGACCTCGGCCGGCTGATCGGCGAGGTCGCCCAACTCTACCAGGACACCGCCAAGCCGGGCGACGTGGCCGTCGCCTACGCCGCCCCGGACACCCTGGAGCCGATCATGGTCTCGGGCCGCGAGGGCCCGCTCGGCCAGCTGCTGCGCAACCTGATCGACAACGCCCGCTCGTTCAGCCCGCCCGGCGGCGAGGTGCGCGTGCAGCTCGAGCGCGGCCGCGGCCAGGCGGTGCTGACCGTCGACGACGACGGCCCCGGCATTCCGCCCGACAACCTCGAGACCATCTTCCAGCGGTTCTACACCTCGCGGCCCAAGGGTGCGGCGTTCGGCGGCAATTCGGGCCTCGGCCTGTCGATCGCCCGCCAGATCGCCGCCGCCCAGGGCGGTTCGATCCGCGCCGAGAACCGCACCGGCCCGGATGGCGCGGTCGAGGGCGCCCGCTTCGTCGTCACCCTGCCCGAGGCCCGGCGATGATCCTCCATGCCGGCCTGCTGGCCGCCCATGTCGACGGCGCCTGGCGCGGGGTCCTGATCGAGGGCCCCTCTGGGTCCGGCAAGAGCGATCTGGCCCTGCGCGCCCTCGACCACGGCTTCCGGCTGGTGGCCGACGACCGGGTCGCGCTCTGGGCCTGCGAAGGCGCGCTCTATGGCCGCGCCCCCGACACCCTCGCCGGGCTGATCGAGGTCCGCGGCCTCGGGGTGCTGCGCGAGCCCGCCCTTCCCTTTTGCCGCATTGCCTTGGCGGTCGCCTGCGAGCAGCATGAGCGGATGCCCGAGCCGGCTTTCAAGGATTACGTCGGGTTGAGTATCCCGTCGCTTTCACTTCAGGCGCTAGAGTCATCCGCGCCCGCGAAACTTCGTCGCGCGCTGCAACATCTTGGAGCTTGGCCGGATAAAGCGTATCTAGACGCCCTCGCGGTAGGCGTATCGCCGCGGCCGGGTGGGGATTCCCGTTGAGAGAGTTGGCATGATCGGGCTCGTGATCGTTACGCACGGGCGGCTGGCCGAGGAATTCGTCTTCGCCATGGAGCATGTGGTGGGGCCGCAGGCTGCGGTCGCGTCCATCTGCATTGGGCCGGAGGACGACATGGAAAAGCGCCGCAAGGACATCCTGGCGGCGTGCGAGGCCGTCGATTCCGGTTCCGGCGTCATTCTGCTGACCGACATGTTCGGCGGCACGCCCTCGAACCTGGCCATTTCGGTGATGGAGCAGACCAAGGCCGAGGTCATCGCCGGCCTCAACCTGCCCATGCTGATCAAGCTGGCATCGGTTCGCACGCGCCAATCGCTTGAGGACTGCGTGGCCTGCGCCCAGGAGGCCGGCCGCAAGTACATCTCCGTCGCGTCCTACGTGCTGGCCGGCGAAAAATGAGCGCCTCGCGGACCGTCGAGATCGTCAACAAGCGCGGTCTGCACGCGCGGGCTTCGGCCAAGTTCGTCAAGCTGGCCGCCACCTTCGACGCTGAGGTCAAGGTCGCCAAGGACGGGTCCAGCGTCGACGCCCGCTCGATCATGGGCCTGATGATGCTGGCGGCCGGCCCCGGCTGCTGCATCGACATCCAGGCCGAAGGCAACGAGGCCGCGCCCGCCGTCGAGGCCCTGGCCGCGCTGGTCGCCGCCCGCTTCGACGAGGACGAATAGGAACGGCCCGCCGCGCCGCGCGCCGCTCCAAAGTCGCCAGACGTCCTACAAGTTACACAGGTTGATCACTTGCGGACGATGACCAGTTCGGTCCGCCGGTTCTTGGCGCGCCCTTCCTCCGTGGCGTTGTCGGCGATCGGGTCGGCCTCTCCCATGCCGGCCGTCTCGATCCGCTCGCCGGCTATGCCTTGGGCCGACAACTCCTTCTTCACCGTCGCGGCGCGGGCGTCGGACAGCGTCTTGTTGGCCGCCGGATCACCCTGGTTGTCGGTGTAGCCGACCACCCGCCCGCGAACATTCGGATAAGCCTTCAGGATCAGGACGAGGGTGTCGATCGTCGGCTTGCTCTCCGGCGTCAGGGCGTTCGAAGCGGTGTCATAGTTGAGGTTGTCGAACACGAAGGTCTTGGGCGCCGCCTCGTTGGATTCGAGGAACTTGGTCACCCCGTAACCGATCGAGGTCGGCAGCACGGTGATGGTCGCCCCGCCCGGGAGGGTCAGGGTCTCCGGCGCGGCGGCGACGGGAGCCGGCGCCGGCGCGGGAACCACCTCGGTCTTGACCGGCGGCGGCGGGGCCTCGACCTTCTTGGCGCCGCAGTTGCGCAGACCGAAGATCAGCGCCAGCACCACCGCCGCGGCGATCAGCCAGGGCAGGATCTTGCCGAAGCCGCCGCCCCCGCTGCCGGCTGCCGCGCGCGCGCCCTGCGTCGCCCCGCCGAGGCCGAACAGCGCGCCGAGCCCAGGCGGCAGCGCGCCGAGGATGCTGGCCCGCTGGTCCGAAAGCAGCGACTGGACGCCCGAGGCGGTCGGGGCGCCGCCGAGCGCCTTGCCGATCGCCCCCAGCACCAGCGGCGCGGCGAGCGAGAGCAGTTGCGTGGCCGCCCCGGCCTTGACGCCGGCGAAGCTGGCCAGGCCGTTGGTCGCCGCCCCCGCATTGGCGCCGAGCAGGCTGTCGGACAGCGTCTTACCCTGGCTGAGCAGCCCGGCCCGCGCGGTGTCGTCGCCGAGCAGCGCCGGCAACCGGTCGAGCGGGTTGCCGCCGCCGGTCGCCTGGCTGATCAGGCTGAGCAGGCCGGTCGCGCCGCTGCTGGTCGAGCTTTGCTGCAGCGCCGCGGCGAGCAGGGCTGGCGCCGCCGCCGACACGCCCTTGCTCACCGAGCCCGAGGATTCTCCCAGTACGCTGGACAGCTTGCCGATCATGTCCGGCGACAGGGCGCCGATCACAGTCTGAACGAGGTTGGTCACGACAGATCTCCCGCAGGGGTTGGATCGCGGGCCGCTCAGCGCAAGTCACGCACTCAAGCCGTACTCGATCCCCCCAGACAGGCCCCGCGCTGCGCGGACACGTCCGACAAATGGTAGAAAGCCGAACTGTCTACACACGATCGGATCGCCCGCGATAGTTGCGTAGATACCCGATAGGCGTTCTCGGTCGGATTCCGGGCTCAGGTCTTGAGCTTGTAGCCAGTCCGGAAGATCGCCCAGATCGCCGCCAAGCACACCAGTACGAAGCCGAAGGTCGCCCCCAGGCTGACGCCGACGTCGACGTCCGAGATCCCGTAGAAGCTCCAGCGGAAGCCGGAGATCAGATAGACCACCGGATTGAACAGGGTGATCTTCTGCCAGAGCTCGGGCAGCATGCTGATCGAGTAGAAGCTGCCCCCCAGGAAGGCCAGCGGCGTGACGATCATCATCGGCACGATCTGCAACTTCTCCCATCCGTCGGCCCAGACCCCGATCACGAAGCCGAGCAGGCTGAAGGCGACCGAGGTCAGCACCAGGAAGCCGATCATCCAAAACGGGTGCAGGATGCTGAAGTCCACGAACAATCGCGCCGTGGCCAGGATGATCAGCCCGAGGATCACTGACTTGGTGGCCGCCGCCCCGACATAGCCGACCACGATCTCGAAGGCCGAGATCGGGGCCGACAGCACCTCGTAAATCGTCCCCGAGAATTTCGGCATGTAGATCCCGAACGAGGCGTTCATGATGCTCTCGGTCAGGATCGAAAGCATGATCAGGCCCGGCACGATGAAGGCGCCGTAGCTGACCCCCTCGATCTCGACCATCCGCGAGCCGATCGCCGATCCGAACACGATGAAGTAGAGCGAGGTCGAGATCACCGGCGAGGCGATCGACTGCATCAGCGTGCGCCAGGTGCGCGCAAGCTCGAAGATGTAGATGGCCTTGATGGCGTGCAGGTTCATGGCCGGCCCCTCACCAGGCTGACGAAGATCTCCTCCAGCGAGCTTTCCTCGGTCCGGAGGTCCTTGAAGTCGACGCCGGCGGCGCTGAGCCGCCGCAGGAGGCCGGCGATGCCGGTGTCCTCGCTCTGGGCGTCGAAGGTGTAGACCAACTCGGCCCCGCCATTGGCGAGTTCCAGCTGATAGTCCGAGAGGTCGGCCGGCAGGGCGCTCAACGGCTCTTGTAGGTGCAGGGTCAGCTGCTTCTTGCCCAGCTTGCGCATGAGCACGTCCTTGTCCTCGACCAGGATGATCTCGCCCTTGCTGATCACCCCGATCCGGTCGGCCATTTCCTCGGCCTCCTCGATGTAGTGGGTGGTCAGGATGATGGTGACGCCGCTCTCGCGCAGCCCGCGCACCATCTCCCACATGTCGCGTCGCAGCTCGACGTCGACCCCGGCGGTCGGCTCGTCGAGGAACAGGATGCGCGGCTCGTGGGACAGCGCCTTGGCGATCATCACCCGGCGCTTCATGCCGCCGGACAGCGCCATGATCTTCGAGTCCTTCTTGTCCCAGAGCGACAGGTCGCGAAGGATCTTCTCAAGATAGGCTGGATTAGGCGACTTGCCGAACAGCCCGCGGCTGAACTTCACCGTGTCCCAGACGCTCTCGAAGGCGTCGGTGGACAGCTCCTGCGGCACTAGGCCGATCTTGCCGCGGGCGGCACGATACTCGGCGATGATGTCGTGACCGTCGGCGGTCACCTTGCCGCCGCTCGGATTGACGATGCCGCAGATGATGCTGATGAGCGTCGTCTTGCCCGCGCCGTTCGGGCCCAGCAAGGCGAAGATCTCGCCCTGCCGGATCTCCAGGTCGACGGATTTGAGGGCCTGGAAGCCCCCGGCATAGGTCTTCGACAGACCAGCTACGGAAATGATCGGCTGCACGCGGACTCCTGTCAGGGCGGCGCCCCCCAGATAGGCGGACGCCAACGCTCCAGCTAGTCCGAAGGACGCACGGACCTGTCAGCAGCCGACAGTCGTCCCCGACTAATTCGCCGCCATGGTCATGGGCCGCAGGCCGAGGTCGGCCATGAGCGCGGCGTCGGTGTCCTTGTCAGGGTTGGCGGTGGTGAGCAGCTTGCCGCCGATGAACATCGAGTTGGCGCCGGCCAGGAAGCACAGCGCCTGAAGTTCTCTGGACATGTGCTCGCGGCCGGCCGAGAGCCGCACCACGGTCTTGGGGCAGACGATGCGAGCGACGGCGATCATGCGCACGAACTCCAGCGGATCGACCGCCTCGGAGTTCCCGAGCGGGGTGCCTGGGATCGGCATCAGGTCGTTGATCGGCAGCGAGTTCGGATGTTCGGGCAGGGTGGCCAGCGCGTGCAGCAGGCCGGCGCGGTCGGCCCGCGTCTCGCCCATGCCGACGATGCCGCCGCAGCAGGTGCTCATGCCCACCGAGCGCACCGCTTCGAGGGTGTCGAGCCGGTCCTGATAGGTGCGGGTGGTGACCACCTGGTCGTAGTAGGCCGGGCCGGTGTCGAGGTTGTGGTTGTAGTAGTCGAGGCCGGCGTCCTTCAGCGACTGGGCCTGGTCGCGGGTCAGCATGCCCAGGGTGGCGCAGGTCTCCAGGCCGAGCGCCTTCACGCCGGAGATCATCGCCGCCACCTTCGGCACGTCGCGGTCCTTCAGGTCGCGCCAGGCCGCGCCCATGCAGAAGCGCTGGGCCCCGCCGGCCTTGGCCTCCATCGCCGCGGCGATGACGGTGGTCGCGTCCATCAGCTTGCCGGCCTTCACGCCGGTGTCGAAGTGCTGGCTCTGGCTGCAATAGCCGCAGTTCTCGGCGCAGCCGCCGGTCTTGACGCTGAGCAGCTGAGACAGTTGCACCTCGTTCGGATCGAACCAGGCCCGGTGCACGGCCGCGGCCTGGAACACCAGCTCCATGAATGGCAGCTCGAACAGCGCCTCGACTTCCGCCGGCGTCCAGTCGTGACGCGGCTCTGCGGGATCGACAGAACGGAAACCTTGAGCGATTGGAGCGTTCATGGGGAGCCTCCTCAAGCGAACGGGCGCCGATGTCGGCCGCCTGCGAACAGGACGGCGAACCGCGCGGGGTCGGGAGCGTGTAGCGCATGAGCGCGGGTGAAGACGAGATCGAGTTGAAATTCCTCTGCGAGCCGGCCGACCTGGCCGTCGTGCTCGCTGCCGCGCCGCACGGCGAAACCTATGAAAAGGCTCTGGTTTCGACCTACTACGACACGCCCCAGGGCGATCTTCGCAAGGCGCGGATTTCGCTGCGCATCCGCGAGGGCGGCGGCAAGCGGGTGCAGACCCTCAAGCGCGGCGACGGATTCGCCCGCGAGGAACACGAACAGGCGATCACCACCGACGGCCTCGACCTCGGCTTCCCGGCCCTGAAGGACGCCCTGCCGCCAGCCAAGCGCAAGACGCTGTCGCCGATCTTCACCGTGCGGGTCATCCGCCGCCAGCGGACCTTCGACTTCGGCGGCTCGTCGATCGAGTTGGCGGTCGACGAGGGGGAAGTGCAGGCCGGCGAGCGCGTCCGGCGCATCAGCGAGGTCGAACTGGAGCTGAAGGGCGGCGACTGCCGGCCGATGTTCGACCTGGCCCGCGAGCTGTCGCGGACCGCACCGCTCTACCTGTCGTTCGACGGCAAGGCGACCCAGGGCCAGGGGCTGATCGACGGCTCCGACCGCTCGCCGCGCCGCCACGACAAGGCCCCGCTGGCCCGCGGCCTGACCGCGGCCGGCGCCTTCCAGGCCATCGCCCGCAACACCCTGGTGCAGATCGCCGCCAACGGCGTGGTGCTGCGCGAAGCCGACAGCGTCGAGGCTGTGCACCAACTGCGGGTCGCCGTGCGCCGCCTGCGCAGCGCCGTCTCCACGTTCTCCGACGTCGCCGACGACGACCATGCCGAGGCGATCAAGGCGGAGCTGAAGTGGCTGGCCGGGGCCTGCGACGAGGCCCGCGACCTCGACGTCTTCGCCGAGAGCGCCGCGGCGCTGGTCGACCCGACCCTCGATCTCTCGGCCCTGGCCCCGGTGGTCGAGGCCGCTCGCGCCCGGGCCCACGCCAAGGCCTGCGCCGCCGTCGCCTCGGGACGGTTCCGCGACCTGGTGCTCGACACCACCGCCTGGGTGGAGACCGGCGCCTGGTTGTCGATGGGCGGCAAAGCTCACGCCAAGCGCCGTGACATGGACGCCGACCGCTTCGCCGCCAAGGCGCTGGACCGCCGGCGCAAGCGGTTGCTGAAGCTCGCCGCCGACCTCAAGGGCGTCGACGACCAGGCCCGCCACGACGCCCGCATCGCCGCCAAGAAGCTGCGCTACGCGGCCGAGGCCTTCGCCCCGCTGTTCGACGCCGACGCCAAGCCGTTCATCAAGTCGGTCAAGCAGCTGCAGGAGGAGCTCGGGGCCCTGAACGACGCCGCCGTCGCCGCCGAGCTGGTTGCGCGGCTGCGCCTAAAGGGCGCGGCCCTGGCTGCGGCGCGGACGCTGCTGACGGCGCGCGAGGCGGCCAAGCCCAAGAGCGTCAAGGGCGCGGTCAAGGCCATGGAGCGGCTGGCCGGCAGTCCGGCCTTCTGGGTCATATAAAGGTTTCTTTATGTGATTTCTTGCTGATCTGGCGGCCGGCGGCTATAGAGCCGACAATCACCCTCTCCGACAGGACCGCCCGATGACCGACTATGTCGTGAAAGACATCACCCTGGCCGACTTCGGTCGCAAGGAAATCGCGATCGCCGAAACCGAGATGCCGGGCCTGATGGCCGTGCGCGCCGAGTTCGGCAAGGACCAGCCGCTGAAGGGCGCCCGCATCGCCGGCTCCCTGCACATGACCATCCAGACCGCCGTGCTGATCCAGACCCTGGAAGCGCTCGGCGCCGAAGTCCGCTGGGCCTCGTGCAACATCTTCTCGACCCAGGACCACGCCGCCGCGGCCATCGCCGCCAACGGCACCCCGGTCTTCGCGATCAAGGGCGAGAACCTGGTCGAGTACTGGGAATACGCCCATCGCATCTTCGAATGGGCTGACGGCGGCTACCCGAACCTGATCCTCGACGACGGCGGCGACGCCACCCTGCTCTGCGTGCTTGGCCCGAAGGCCGAGAAGGACCCCTCGGTCCTGAACAACCCGCAGAACGAGGAAGAAGAAGCGCTCTACGCGGTGATGAAGCGCTACCTGAAGGAAAAGCCGGGCTTCTATTCGGCGATCCGCGACGCCATCGGCGGCGTGTCGGAAGAAACCACCACGGGCGTGCACCGCCTGTACCAGATGGCCGAGCGCGGCGAGCTGCCGTTCCCCGCCATCAACGTCAACGACAGCGTCACCAAGTCGAAGTTCGACAACCTGTACGGCTGCCGTGAGAGCCTGGTCGACGCCATCCGTCGCGGCACCGACGTCATGCTGTCGGGCAAGGTCGCGGTCGTGCTCGGCTACGGCGACGTCGGCAAGGGCTCGGCCGCTTCGCTGCGCAACGGCGGCGCCCGCGTCATCGTCACCGAAATCGACCCGATCTGCGCCCTGCAGGCGGCGATGGAAGGCTACGAAGTCCAGACCATGGAAGACGTCGCCGACAAGGCCGACATCTTCGTCACCGCCACCGGCAACAAGGACGTCCTGACGGTCGACCACATGCGCCGGATGCGCAACAACGCCATCGTCTGCAACATCGGCCACTTCGACTCCGAAATTCAGATCGCCGGCCTGCGCAACTTCAAGTGGGACGAGATCAAGCCGCAGGTCCACCACGTGGAGTTCCCGGACGGCAAGAAGATCATCGTGCTGTCGGAAGGCCGCCTGGTGAACCTCGGCAACGCCACCGGCCACCCGAGCTTCGTGATGTCGGCCTCGTTCACCAACCAGACCCTGGCCCAGATCGAGCTGTGGACCAACAAGTCCAAGTACGAGACCAAGGTCTACACCCTGCCCAAGCACCTGGATGAGAAGGTCGCCTTCCTCCACCTGGAAAAGCTGGGCGCCAAGCTGACCACCCTCTCCAAGGACCAGGCCGACTACATCGGCGTGCCGACCGCCGGCCCGTTCAAGCCGGACCACTACCGCTACTGATGACGGCGCCCGGACTTCGGCCTCGCGGGCCGAAGTCCGGGCCGCTGCCCCCTACTCCGCCGCGATCGCCGTCGCCGGCAGCGGCGAGATCGCCCGGCTCGGACGCCCGTCGACCGAGACCGGGACGTCGCCGTTCAGGGTGACGCGGCGCATGACGCGATGCTGGTCGCCGTAGTCGTCGACCGCGTAGTGCTGGGTCGCCCGGTTGTCCCAGATCGCCACGTCGCCCGCGCGCCAGCGCCAACGGACCGTGTTCTCCAGCCGTATCACGTGCTCCTGCAGGGTGTCGTAGATCCGCCGCGAGTCGGCGCTCGACAGCCCCACCAGCGACTTCACGAACTGTCCGAGGATCAGGGTCCGCTCGCCGGTCACCGGATGCACCCTCACGACCGGGTGCTCGGTCTCGTAGACGGTCGAGGCGAAGACGTTGCGGTGACGATCGATCTGTTCGCGGCTCGCCGCCGGCTTGGCCGCTGCGTAGTCGTAGGCGTTGGTGTGCAGCGCCCAGAGATTATCGGCCAGGGCCTTCAGGTGGTCGGGCAGGCGCGCATAGGCCTCGGCGGTGTTGGCCCAGACGGTGTCGCCGCCCGAGGCGGTCGAGACCACCGCCCGCAGGATCGAGGCCTTCGGATAGGCCGGCACGAAGGTGACGTCGGTGTGCCAGGCGTTCGCCCGGCCGCCATGCTGCGAATTGAGCTCGAGCAGATAGCTGCTGCCCTTGGCCACCGGCACGGTCGGGTGGGCGACCGGATCGCCGAGCCGAGCGGCGAAGGCCTCCTGCGAAGCGTCGTCCAGATGTCCCTGGCCGCGGAAGAACAGCACCTTGTAGCGGTGCAGGGCCTCGTCGATCGCCGCGACCGTGGCGTCGGGCAGGTCGGCCGAGAGGGTGACGCCGGCGACTTCGGCGCCGATGCGGCCGGCGACGGGGCGGATGTCGAGGTCGTGAGTGCTCATCTGAAGGGTCTCCTCTGAAGTCTTGAAGCGAAGGTCATTCGGCGGGGACCGCCGCGGCGTCGCGGCTGTCCAGTTGACGGCGGATGTCGGCGTGGCCGGCCTCGTCCAGCGAGAAGCCGGCGATCAGCCAGGCCGAGGCCAGATGGGCGAAGGCGGGACCGAGCGCGAAGGCCAGCTTCAGGCCGAGCAGCGCCTCGGGCGCGTTGACGGCGCCGGGCTTGAAGCCCAGCAGCCCGACCAGCGGCAGGGCGACCCCGACTGCGACCGCGGTGGCGGCCTTGCCGGTCAGGCTGAAGATCGAGAACAGCAGGCCGGTGCGGTCCTCGCCGCTCTCCAGGCGCTGCTTGTCGGCGATGTCGGCGACCATCGAGCGCAGCATCAGGTTGCCCGAGCCCTGGGCCAGGCCCTGGGCGATCGTCAGGCCGACCAGCAGCGGCAGGGCGCCGGGCGTAATCAGCAGCAGGCCGAGATTGATCGCCACCTGAGCCAGCTCGCCGGCGACCGCCGCCCGGTGCTTGCCCAGCCGGTAGCCGATCCGCAGCCAGATCGGCCCGGCGAAAACCCCGAACACGAACTGCAGCAGGAACAGGCCGGCGGCCAGGTCCGGGCGGCCCATATAGGCCGAGACGAAGAACACGAAGAGCGACGAGCGGATCAGCTGGCCGAGGGTGACCGCGAAGTCCGAGGTCAGCACCTTGCGCAGCAGCGGATCGCGCGCCGCCACCGCCAGGTCGCGGCGCAGGGTCGATCGCGCCGGGCTCGGCGGCGGGGCCGGCGGCTCCTTCACCAGCGTCAGGGCGGCGATCAGGGTCGGGACGAAGGTGGCCAGGATGAACCCGCCCATCGCCGCGACCTTCAGCCCCGGATCGGCGGGCAGGCCCGCGCGGGCGCCGATCTGGTCGAGCGCGGCCGGCAGGACCAGCACCAGCAGCAGGCCGCCGGCCGTCGCCACCTGGAAATAGGTCTGCACCCGGCTGCGCTCGTGGTACTGCGCCGCCAGCTGCCCGGCCCAGGCCGAGACCGGAATCTGGATCATCGTCCAGCCGACGTAGAACACCACCAGCCAGACGCTGAGCCAGGCCGCGCCGGGCCGCGCCACGCCGAACAGGCCGGGCGCGAAGATCGCCGTGGTGGCGAGCGCGAACAGCGGCGCGCCGGCCGCGATCCACGGCTTGCGCCGCCCGAACCGGCTGCGGCTGCGGTCCGACAGCACCCCCACCAGCGGGTCGGTCACCGCGTCCCACACCCGGCTGAGCATGAAGATCAGTCCGACGGCGCCGAGCCCCAGGCCCAACTCCTGGGCGTAGTAGGGCGGCAGATAGACCGCCAGCGGCAGCCCCGCCCCGGCCAGCGGAATGGCCAGGGCGGCGAACACCGCCAAGCGCCATGCGGGAAGACGAGCCGAAGCAGTCATCGCGCGTTCCCTCAGTAGCGGCCGGTCAAGGTGAGGCCGAAGGTGCGCGGCTCACCAAGGATGGCGATGTAGGGGGTGTTGGCCGAGGCGTTGCCGAAGGCGGCGGCGTACTCTTGGTCGAACAGGTTTTTCGCCCAGATGTTGCCCGACCAGCGGCCGGAGGCGTCCTTCAGCCCGATCCCGGCGTGGGTAAGGCCGTAGGCGTCCTGGCGGCCGTACTGCGAGAGCGAGTGCTGGAAGGTCGAACTGCGCCAGGTCTGGTTGGCGTAGGCGAACAGCACCAGGTCGCCGGTCAGCGGGGCCTCGTAGTTGACGCTGACCTGGCCGGTGAACTTCGGCGCGAACGGCACGCGGGTGTCCGACAGGTCGACGAAGGCCGGGCCGCCGGCATAGCCGTACTCCACCGGGACCGGGGCGCCCACGTAGGACTCATAGCGTGCGTCGCTGAACGCGGCGCTGGCCGACACCCGCCAGGCCTCGGTCAGCTGCGCCTGGCCCTCCACCTCGACCCCGCGCAGCCGCACCTTGCCGACGTTCGACAGGTACGAGCGGGCGGTGGTCCCAACCTGGCTGGTCAGGGTCGCCTGATAGTCGGTGATGTCGTTCCAGTAGAGGTTGCCGTTGAGGGTCGCCCGGCCGTCCAGCCACGTCGTCTTGAGGCCCAGCTCATAGTCGATCGACTTCTCCGGCGAGATGATGATCGGATCGCCCGGCCGCGCGCCGAGATTGGCCGCGCCTGACTTCTCGCCGTAGCTGACGCTGGCATAGGCCAGGATGTCGTCAGTGAGCCTGTAGGATGGGTTGATCAGCCAGGAGAACGAGCCGGATTCCTTCTGGCCCTCGACCAGAAACGGCGCGCCGGCCACCGCGGCGCGGAACGGGGCGTAGGCCGCCAGGGCGCCGCTCAGCGGAACCCCGCCGAAGGCCAGGCCCCGGTTGGAGGCTTCCCGCTCCTCGTAGGTGTAGCGCAGGCCGGCGGTCAGGCTGGCGCGGTCATTGAACCGATAGGTCCCCTGGCCGAACACCGCCGCGCTCTTGGTCTGCGCCTTGCCGACCTGGTTGGTCTCCAGACCGTCAAGCACCAGGCCCGGGACCGCCGGGCTCAGCAGGAAGGCGCTGGCGTCATCATAGAATAGGGTGCGGTAGTTGCTGGTGACGTCCTGCTTCAGCAGGAAGAGGCCGACCTGGTAGTCGAACCGTCCGTCGGCCGGCGAGGCCAGCCGCAGCTCTTGCGAGTACTGGTCGACATCGACGTCGTAGCCGGCCCGGAAGATCGAGAACCGCGTCAGGTCGCTGTCGTTCTGGGGCCGGAAATAGAGCCGGCGCCAGGCGGTGACCGACGTCAGGGTGTGGCCGCCGAACCGCCAGTCGAGCTGGTTGGAGATCCCGTCGGTGCGCGAGACGATCTTGTCCTGGGTGTCGAGGTCGGCGTTGTCGTAGACGTCGTAGCTCGGGACATAGCCGAATGCGGTGCGCAGCTTGCGCTCCCAGCCGTTGCGCGGCGCGCCGTTGACGAAGCTCGTCGGGTCGCCGGCCGGCGGATAGAAGTTGTTGTATTCCTTGGTCTCGTAGTGCTCGGCGATCAGCCGGTTGGAGAAGCTCTCGCCCTCGAACAAGAGCTGACCGCGCAGCGCCCAGCGGTCGTTGCCGAGATAGTCCTCGCCGTCGAACTTGTTGGTGACGTAGCCGCCGCCGATGTCGCGATAGAAGGTCAGCCGCCCGGCCAGCTTGTCGTCCGCGAGCGGCCCTGAGATGTTGGCCCGCAGCTGGTAGCGCTCGTTGTTGGCGATCGTGCCGCTGGCCTGGGCCTCGGGCGTGAACGACGGCTTCTTGGTGGTCACCACCAGGGCGCCGATGGTGGTGTTCTTGCCCAGCAGGGTGCCCTGCGGACCGCGCGCCAGCTCGACGCTCTCCAGGTCCACGAAGTCCAGCCACGAGAAGCCCGGGTGGGTGAAGAACACGTTGTCGACGATCAGGCCGACCCCGGCCTCGGAGCCATCGCTGTTGGCGTTGCCGCCAACCCCGCGGATGGTCAGAGTCGAAACCCGGGTGTTCTGCTGCAGGGCGTTGAAGTTGGCGATCTTGGCGGCATAGTCGGCGACTCGATCCAGGCGCTCGGCGGCCAGGGTCTGCCCGGTCACGGCCGAGACGGTGATCGGCACGTCCTGCAGTTTTTCTGCGCGGCGGCGGACGGTGACCACCACCTCCTCGACGGAGGCGTCGGCGGCGTCATCGGCGAAGGCCGGCGGCGGCGCGCCGATCAGGATCGCCACGGTCGCGGCGGACAGGATCAGTTTCGATTTCAAGCTCAGTTCAGGCACAGCTATCCCCGCAGAGGCGCGACGGGGCGCCTCCTGCCTCCAGATGATGAAACAGGTGTCGAGACGCCGTTCGGCGCCATGTTGGGCGCTTGCGCGCCAGAGGTTCAGAAGGCGTCGCGTGGACCCGCCGGTCGAGCCCACGCTCCGCTTGAGGTGCGACGCCAGAAGGGGAGGACGGACGTCACCCCTTATTCCTATGGATAAAATAGGATATTAGTCGCCATAGATTTTCTGCAGCGGCTTTCGGCCCCGCTATTGTCGGGAATCCTGGGGTTTCGCATGAGGATTTCTCGTAGCAAGATTAATCCTATAGAAAATGTAGGAATACGGGTCCGCGCCCCTTTGGCGCACAGGAGGCCCCTATGTCCAAGACCCCGCTCGACTTCCTCTGGTTCATCCCGTCGGCGGGCGACAACGCCTATCTGAGCCATCCGGAGACCGACCGCGCCCCGACCCCGCGCTACCTGCGCGACATCGCCGTGGCCGCCGACCGGCTAGGCTATTCCGGGGTGCTGCTGCCGACCGGCGCCCATTGCACCGACGCCTGGATCACCGCGGCCTCGATCGCGCCGTTCACCGAGCGGCTACGGCTGCTGGTCGCCGCGCGTCCGGGCCTGATCCACCCCTCCGAGGCCGTGCGCCAGGCCGCCGCGCTGGACCGGCTGAGCGGCGGGCGGGCGCTGGTCAACATCGTCACCGGCGGCAGCCCGCAGGCCCTGGCGGCCGACGGCCTGTTCCTCGACCACCACGAACGCTACGTGCAGACCGAGGAATTCCTGAACATCTGGCGGCGCCTGGCCAACGGCGAGACCGTCACCCACCAAGGCAAGCACCTGTCGATCGATAAGGGCCGGTTGCTGTTCCCGTTCGTGCAGGAGCCGCACGCCCCGATCTGGTTCGGCGGTTCGTCCGACATCGCCCGTGAGATCGCCGCCCAGCACGTCGACGTCTACCTGGCCTGGGGCGAGCCCCCGGCCCAGCTGAAGGAGGTCATCGACGACGTGCGCGAACGCGCCGCCAAGCGCGGCCGCAAGATCCGCTTCGGCGTCCGCCTGCACATCATCGTCCGCGAGACCGAGGCCCAGGCCTGGGACGCGGCGAACGAGCTGATCAAATACGTCACCGACGACGCCATCGCCGCCTTCCAGCGGGCTATGGCCAAGGGGTCCGATTCGGTCGGCCAGGCGCGGATGAGCGCCCTGCATGGCGGCAGCCGCGCCAACCTCGAGGTCAGCCCCAACCTGTGGGCCGGCGTCGGGCTGGTGCGCAGCGGAGCTGGCACCGCCCTGGTCGGCGCCCCCGACACCATCGCTGAGCGGCTGGAGGAATACGCCCAGCTTGGCGTCGATACGGTCATCGCCTCGGGCTATCCGCACCTGGAGGAAGCCTACCGCGTCGCCGAGCTGCTGTTCCCGAAGCTGAACCTGAAGCACCAGATCGGCGAGACCGAGCTGCGCTTCCCGAACGTCTCGCCGTCGTTCGTCGCCCCGCCGCTGCGCGCGGCCTCCTAGAGCCATTCCCACTCACTATGGATCACCGTGACCCTGTTCATCCCGGTTGGCTTGATTCAAGCCAACCGGGACGGGGTCTAGCCCAGCGTCCGCCAGGCGACATAGGCCGCGGTCGCCAGCACCATCAGCGCAAACGCCCGGCGGGCGCTCGCCGCGTGGCCCGCCAGCCGGGCGGCGAGCGGCCCGCCCGCCAGCGCGCCGACCCCGCCGCCGGCGACCAGGGCCGCGAACACCGGCCAGTCGACCAGTCCCGAGACCGCGTAGCTGGCGCTGGTCGCCGCCCCGAACAGCACCACCGAGACCAGCGAACTGGCCGCGGCGTTGGCCAGGGTCATGCCGGTCGCGGCCATCAGCCCGGGCACGATCAGGAAGCCTCCGCCGATCCCGAAGAACCCGGCCGCCGAGCCGACCAGCAGACCCAGCGGCGCAAGCCTGCGGGTCAGCGCCGCGTCGAGCCGCACGCTGGGATCGCCCTCGTCCTTCTTGGGGGCCAGCATCGAGACTCCGACCAGGGCCATCGCCCCGGCGAACCATAGGATCAGCTGGCCGCCGTCGATCATCTTGGCCAGATGCGCGCCGGCCAGCGAACCGATCAGGCCCGCGCCGCCGAACACCAGGGCGCAGGGCCACTTCACCCGGCCCGCCTTGGCCTGCGCGGCCAAGCCCACGGCGGCGTTGACCGCGACGGCGGCGGCCGAGGTGCCGATCGCGATGTGCGGATCGCGCACGCCGACCACATAGAGCAACAGCGGCGCGGCCAGCACCGAGCCGCCGCCGCCGAACACCGACAGCAGCAGGCCGATCAGCGCGCCGCCGGCCGCCGCCAGCGCTAGGCTCACCGGGTCCATGCTTAGTCCCTCGCCGGCCGGTTCCAGGGCATATGCGCCAGCAGCCGGGCCATGCCGCAAAAGCCGGTCGCCCCGGCGAAGGTCAGGCCTGCGCCGACGAAGGCCGCGAGGCCGAAGAAGCCGGGATGGACGAGCAGACCGAGGCCGACGCCGACCAGCACCAGCGTGCCGGCGGCGATCTGCACCTGGCGCATCATTTCCAGCGGTGCCTTGCGGTCCTCGACCAGCGGCAGGCCGGCGGCCGCCCAGCCGTCGACGCCGCCGGCCAGCACCACGGCCTGGCCGCCGCTGACCGCCGCCAGCCGCGCGCAATTGGCGGCCGTGCGCATGCCCGAACGGCAGGTGAAGATCGGCAAGGCGCCGGCCGGCACGTCGAGCGGCGCGGACTCAAGGCTCGCCAGCGGGCGCAGCCGCGCGCCCTTCACGTGGCGGCGGGCGAACTCGTCGGGGTCGCGGACGTCGAACAGCACCGCCTGGCCCTTGGCCAGCAGGTCAGCGACGTCCTTGGGATTCAGTTGGGTCGGAGCGGTCATCGGCCTTCTTCATGTCTGGAGGACAGAAGATCTCCGCGAGCGTCGCCACCACCTTCATCGCGGCGGGGTCGGCGATCCGATACCAGATGGTCTGGCCCTCGCGGCGCGTGGCCACGACGGCTTCCTCGCGCAGCACCGCCAGGTGCTGCGACAGGGCCGATTGCGACAGGCCGACCAGGGGCAGTAGTTCGCCCACCGATCGCTCGCCTTCGGTCAGCTGGCAGAGGATCATCAACCGCCGCTCGTTGCCCAGCGCGCGCAGAAGCTTGGCGGCCTCCCCAGCGCTGGCCTCGAAACGGGTGATGTCGAAGTTCGCGAGATCGAACATAGCCGCAATATATGAGTTGTTTCTAATTTAGCAAGTTCTTATATGTTGGCCCGACGCCGAAGGAGGCTCCAACCATGACCCCCCACGTACAGACATTCTTCGACAAGGCCACCTCGACCGCGACCCACCTGGTCAGTGACCCGGCCACCCGGGTCGCCGCGGTGATCGACCCGGTGCTCGACTTCGAGCCCAAGGCGGCCCGGCTCTCGACCGGCTCGGCCGATGCGGTGCTGGCCGCGGTGCACGAACAGGGCCTGACCCTGGCCTATGTGCTGGAGACCCACGCGCACGCCGACCACCTGTCGGCGGCCGACTACATCCGCCGCGAAACCGGCGCGCAGGTGGTGATCGGGGCCGAGATCACCCAGGTGCAGAAGGCTTTCATCCCCCGCTTCGAGGCCGACGATGTCGCCGACGATGGACGGGTCTTCGACCGGCTGCTGGCCGAGGGCGACGTGCTGCCCCTCGGATCGCTGGACATCGGGGTGCTGCACACACCCGGCCACACCCCGGCCTGCGTCACCTATATGATCGGCGACGCCGCCTTCGTCGGCGACACCCTGTTCATGCCCGACTATGGGACCGCCCGCGCCGACTTCCCGGGCGGCGATGCGGCGACCCTCTATCGTTCGACGCGCAAGATCCTGGCTCTGCCCGAAACGACGCGCATCTTCGTCGGCCACGACTATCTGCCGGCCGGCCGCGACACCTTCGCCTGGCAGACCACCGTCGCCGAGCAGCGGGCCCGCAACGTGCATGTGCATGACGGCGTGGACGAGGCCGCCTTCGTCGCCATGCGCGAGGCGCGCGACGCCACCTTGGCCGCCCCGACCCTGATCCTGCCCTCGCTGCAGGTGAACATCCGCGCCGGGGCCCTGCCGCCGGCCACGGCGGCAGGGAACGTGTTCCTGCGGCTTCCCGTTACCCAGGCTTGACCGTCATCGGACCGTCGCCGGCGCAGGCTTGATTAGCATCAAGGCCTGCGCCGCGCGCTCGGCTCAGGCTGGATAAGCAGCATCAGGAAAGGACGCGCCATGAAGGGCTTTGTCGACGACATCGAGGAGCTGACGGAAAGCAATAAGGACTTCCGCCGTGTGCTCTACACTGGCAAGCACCTGCAGCTGGTGCTGATGTCGCTGAAGCCCGGCGAGGAGATCGGCGAGGAGGTGCACGACACCCACGACCAGTTCTTCCGCATCGAGAAGGGCAAGGGCGAGGTCTGGATCGACGGGGCGAAGACCAAGGTGAAGGCCGACTTCGCGATCATCGTCCCGGCCGGCGCCCGCCACAACGTGATCAACACCGGCGACAAGGCCCTGCGGCTCTATACCCTCTACGGTCCGCCCGAGCACCGCGACGGCATCGTCCGCGCCACCAAGGCCGAAGCCGACGCCAGCGAGGAGCACTTCGACGGCGTCCTGACCGAAGACGGCCCGGGCACGAAGATCTGATTGTCCGGAAAATTCCTGAGGTTCGACCAATTCCGCGAGGAATTGGTGGAGCCGAGGGGAGTCGAACCCCTGACCTCCTCATTGCGAACGAGGCGCTCTACCAACTGAGCTACGGCCCCAGGAGGCGCGGACTTAGGAGGCGAAGGCGGGGTCTGTCAAGCGGCTGATCGCCGATGCGGCGTCGCGACTTGCCAGCGCCGCCGCGCCAGTCGATACAGGAGGCCCTTTCCACTCGGATTTTCTGATGGCCCCGCTGGTCGGATTTGTCTTCTTCATCATCGACGCGCTGCTCGGATTGCTGGTGTTCGCGCTGATCGCCAGCGCCATCCTGTCCTGGCTCGTCGCCTTCGACGTGATCAATCTGCGCAACCAGTTCGTCTACAACGTCGCCCGCTTCCTCGACGCGGTGACGCGACCGGTGCTGGCCCCGTTCCAGAAGATCATTCCGTCGCTCGGCGGCGTCGACATCAGCCCGGTGATCGCGATCCTGGTGATCTCGGGCATCCAGCGCTACCTGCTGCCGGCCGCGGCCGGCGCACTGATGGGCCTCGGCTAGACCGGTGCGCCTGGCCGTGCGGCTGACGCCCAAGGGTGGTCGCGACGGCGTGGACGGCTGGGCCCTCGATCCGGAGGGCCGCCCCTATCTGAAGATCAGGGTCAGCGCCCCGCCCAGCGAGGGCGCGGCCAATGCGGCGCTGGTCGCCCTGTTGGCCAAGACCCTGAAGCGGCCCAAGTCATCGGTGCGCATCGTCGCCGGCGAGACCGCACGCCTGAAGATGATCGAGATCGACGGCCTGGACGAGCCGGCGGCGCACGCCGCGCTTGGCCCGCCGCCGAGCGCCTAGCCAGGCACGCAAACGGCGCTCCAGCCGTGGCCGAAGCGCCGCCAGAACCCCGGCCTTCGCCGGGGTGAGCGATAAGGGGCGAGCCTAAAACTCCTCCCAGCCCTCTTCCTCGGCCGCCGGCAGGCTGCGGCCGCCGCCGACCGCGACGCGCTTGACCGGAGCCGCGCGCGGCGCGGGCGCGGGCGCACGAGTCGACGCCGCGGCGGCGCCCTGCTCGTCGGTCTTGAACTGGCCGATCAGGCGGGCCAGCTCGACCGCCTCGCCGGCCAGCGAGTGGCTGGCGGCGGTC
The DNA here is from genome assembly GCF_027286305.1 of Phenylobacterium sp. NIBR 498073. Classification (NCBI taxonomy): domain Bacteria; kingdom Pseudomonadati; phylum Pseudomonadota; class Alphaproteobacteria; order Caulobacterales; family Caulobacteraceae; genus Phenylobacterium; species Phenylobacterium sp. NIBR 498073. Next base: position 246,458 of record NZ_CP114599.1, on the reverse strand, counting down.
GATTCCTCGACCATGGCGGCGTTCTGCTGGGTCACTTGGTCCATCTGGTTGACGGCGGTGTTGACCTGCTGCAGGCCGACCGCCTGCTCCTGGGCGCTAGCCGCGATCTCGGTGACGATGCCGTTGATCTCGGCCACCTGGCTGACGATCAGCTGCAGCGCCTTGCCGGTGTCGGCCACCAGACTGACGCCCTGGCCGACCTGGGCGCTCGAGGCGTTGATCAGGGTCTTGATCTCCTTGGCCGCCTCGGCCGAACGCTGGGCCAGGGCCCGGACCTCGGAGGCGACGACCGCGAAGCCCTTGCCGGCGTCGCCGGCGCGGGCGGCTTCGACCCCCGCGTTCAGGGCCAGCAGGTTGGTCTGGAAGGCGATCTCGTCGATCACGCCGATGATCTGACCGATCTGCTTGGAGCTGTCTTCGATCTGGCCCATCGCCGCGGTCGCCCGCTGCACGACGTCGGCGCTTTCGGCGGCGTTCGAGCGGGCGGTGGCGACCACGCCCTGGGCGTGGTTGGCGCCCTCGGCGGTCTTGCGGACCGTGGCCGTGATCTGGTCCAGCGCCGCGGCGGTTTCTTCCAGGCTGGCCGCCTGCTGCTCGGTGCGGCGCGACAGATCGTCGGCCGCCTTGCTGATCTCGTCGGCGCCCGAGCGCATGGACGAGGTCGCCCCGACCACGACACCCATGGTGTTCTGCAGCTGGCTCATGGCGACGTTGAAGTCGTGCTTCAGCGCCTCGTATTCCGGAGACACCTGGGCCTCGACCCGGGCGGTCAGGTCGCCGTGCGCCAGGCGCTCGAGCGCCTTGGCCAGGGCGGTGACCACGACGGCCTGCTGTTCAGCCACCGCGGCGCGCTCGGCCTCCGACCGGCGCCGCTCGGCCTCGGCCTGGGCGTTGGCCGCTTCCTGGCCGGCCCGCAGGGCGCGGTTCTCGGCCAGGCCATGGCGGAAGCCTTCGAGGGCGCGGGCGATCTCGCCCACCTCGTCATGCTTGTCGGCGCCGCCCACCGGCTTCTCGTAGCGCCCGGCGGAAAGTTCGCCCACCGCGGCGGTGATGCCGGCCAGCGGCTGACGCACCAGCTTGCCGACCGCGATGAACAGCGCGCCGAGCACCAGGCCCAGGATCACCACACCGCCGACCGCCAGCCAAATCGCCAGTTGGCGGGCCGGGCCGGTGATGTGCTTGGTCGGCACGTCCATGACCACCGCCCAGGTCGAGTTCAGGCCCGGCAGCGGGGCCGGCGTGACCAGACGCTCGACCTTGCCGGCCGGCTGGTCCAGGCCGCTGAGCAGCACGGACTGGCCGCTCGACATCGCGCCCTTGAGTTCGGCCGCGCCGGTGTCGGCGTAGGGCTTCATGCGCAGCTTGGCGTCGGGGTGCGAGACCCAATTGGCGGCCGGCGAGACCAGCATGACCCGGCCGTCGCCGAACGGGCGCAGAGCGTCGAGCTGCTTGGAGACGTCGTCCAGCGCCAGGTCGATGCCGGCCACGCCGATCAGCTGGCCGTTCGACATCACCGGGAAGGTGACCGAGGTCATCGAGATGGTCTTGCCGCCCACCTCGTAGGGATAGGGCTCGACGATCGCCGCCTTCTGGCTCTTGAAGCTGGTCTGGTAGAAAGGCTGGTCGTAGTCGCTGCCGGTGTCCAGCGGCTCCAGGCTCAGCGAGCCGTTGTTGTTCACCCAGTAGGGCGTGAATTGACCGAGCTTGTTGGAGCCGGAGTCCACCTGGCCCATATGGGCCTCGTCCTGGCCGTCCAGCGCGTTGGGGATCTCCATGAACCAGGCGCCGAGGATCATCGGCGAGGCCGAAGCCGCCGGCTTGATCATCTCGCTCAGCACCTTGCGGTCGCGCACGCCGGCGGCGTGGGCGGCGCCCAGGGTCTGGGCCATCGAGCGGCCCAGACCCTGGATCTCGCCGATGTCGCTGGCCACCTCGGCGGCGGCCTTGCCGGCCAGGGCCTGCGCGTTGTCATTGGACAGGTCGCGGACGATGCCGCTGGCGTTGGCGGCCACCAGGGCCGCGGCCAGCAGCAGCAGCGCGCCGATGGCGCAGCCAGCCGCAAGCATGAGTTTCCATGCGATGGATAGACGAGCCAGCACTTTAAAATACCCCCGACGACTGACTGAACTGCACTGGTCCCTGGCGGACCGGCTTTAGGCTGCGGCCGCGATGTCCGGCGGCAGGATGTGGTCAAGCGACAACAGCGAGACGATCCCGGTGTCGGTGGTCATCACGCCGCTGACATAGGCGGTCGATTCCGGACTGCCGACTTCCGGCGGCGGCTGGATCAGCCCCTCGGTCACGGTCAGGATGTCGGACACCGCATCGACCACCAGGCCCATCTGGGCCTCGCCGATCTGCGCCACCACCACCACCGACGAGGCGCTGGGATTGGCCGGGCCAAGGCCCAGCCGCGCGCCGAGGTCGATGACCGGCAGGATCGCGCCGCGCAGGTTCATCATCCCCAACACGTGCGACGGAGCGTGCGGCAGCGGCGTGGCCGCCGACCAACCGCGGATTTCGCGCACAGCCATGATGTCGATCGCATAAGCCTGCTCGCCGATGCGGACCGAGATCAACTCGGCGCCCGGCGAAGGGATGCGCGTTTGGGCTTCCATCAGAATTCCTCCCAAGTGTCGGTTTCTCCGACCGGCTCGAGCTTCGCCGCGGTGGCGGCGCCGGAGCTGAGTCCCCGCGTCGCGACAGGCTTGCTGATGCGCGGCGCAGAGGTTTTGCTGACGATCGGGCGGCCTTGGTCCTGGCCGATCGAGAACTGGCCCATGAGACGGGCGAGCTCGACGGCTTCATTGGCGAGCGCATGGCTGGCGGCTGTGGACTCTTCGACCATGGCCGCATTCTGCTGCGTAACCTGATCCATCTGATTAACGGCGGTGTTGACCTGCTGCAGGCCGACCGCCTGCTCCTGGGCGCTGGCCGCGATCTCGGATACCGAGGCGTTGATCTCGGCCACTTGGGAGGCGATGCGCTGCAGCGCCTTGCCGGTCTCGGCCACCAGGTCGACGCCCTGGCCGACCTGGGCGCTGGAGGCGTTGATCAGGGTCTTGATCTCCTTGGCCGCCTCGGCCGAGCGCTGGGCCAGGGCCCGGACCTCGGAGGCGACGACCGCGAAGCCTTTGCCGGCGTCGCCGGCGCGGGCCGCTTCGACCCCTGCGTTCAGGGCCAGCAGGTTGGTCTGGAAGGCGATCTCGTCGATCACGCCGATGATCTGGCCGATCTGCTTGGAGCTGTCCTCGATCTCGCCCATCGCCGCGGTCGCCCGCTGCACGATGTTGGCGCTGCGCTCGGCATCGGTGCGGGCGGTCTCGACCACTTCGCGGGCGTGGTTGGCGCCCTCGGCGGTCTTGCGGACCGTGGCGGTGATCTGGTCCAGCGCCGCGGCGGTCTCTTCCAGGCTGGCGGCCTGCTGTTCGGTGCGGCGCGACAGGTCGTCGGCGGCCTGGCTAATCTCGCCGGCGCCCGAGCGCATGCTCGTGGTGTTGCCGCTGATCACCTTCATGGTGTTCTGCAAGGTCGCGACGGCGGCGTTGAAGTCGGTCTTCAACTGCTCGGCCTTCGGCGCGAAGGCGGCGGTGATGCGATAGGTCAGGTCGCCATGGGCCAACTTGCCCAGTGCTTCGGCCAGCGAGCCGATGGCGATCGCGTCCTGCTCGGCCTCGCGGGCCTTCTCCTCTTCGCGGGCCTGGCGCTCGAGCTCGGCGGCGGCGCGCTGTTCGGCGACCTCGGCCTCGACCCGCATTTTCTGAATCGCGGCCTCCTTGAAGGCCAGCACGGCGTTAGCCATCTGGCCGATCTCGTCCTTGCGGCCGACCGCCGGCACCTCGACGGTGTTATCGCCGCCGGCCAGCCGGTCCATCGTCCGCGTCATGGCGCTGACCGGGGTGGCGATGGCCCGCGACAGCAGCCAGGCCATGGCCGCAGCGGCGAGGATCGCGATCAGGCTGCCGCCGACAAGGGTCATGCGCGCCTGGGAAATCGCGTCCTGCTGCTGGCGCCAGCGCTCGGCGACAAGCTTGCGTTGGGCGGTGAGGATTTCGCCCTGGACTTCACGCACCTTCAGCAGGCGCACTTCGTCGATCATCGCCAACGCCTGGAACTCCGTAGCCGGGTCCCGCGCCAGGGCGATGATCTCGTCGTTCCTGGTGCGCCATGCCGCGAGTTCGGCTTTCAGGCGCGTCGCGCGCTCCTTCTGCTCGGGCCGCGTCGTGCGGCCGGCGAAAGCTTCCAGGCTCTTGTCGGCGGTCGCGCCGTCAGTTTCGTAGTTCTTCAGGAAGTCAGCGTTGCGCGTCGCCGCGAAACCGCGCGCCGCGTTCTGTTGTTCGACCGCGTGATTGAGCACTGCGGTCACGTCCTGGATGTTGAGATTGCTCACATTGTTCTGCTCGGCCGCCTTCACGGTGGCGCTGAGGCTCATGAACACGGCCGCGGAGGCCAAGGTGAAAACTGAAAGGATCACGGCGAACGCCATGATCAACTTCGCGGAAATACGCGCGTTACTGAAATTCACTGTGAGCCACCAAACAGTACAGATCAGATCATTGAAGCACTCACAGGCTTCTGGATTATTAATCGTGATTAATGATGGCCTGACAGATTGTCGCAGGCAAAGTCTAGATGGGCCACATACGCGACACATTAATGTCGATTATATCGACGATCGACGGTAATACTTGGCGCCAACGCCAGGTAATACCTTTGAAAATCCCAGCCATACCGGCGTGGCGTTGCGGGCCGCGACGCGCTACCCCTCTTTCTGACGCCGAGGGCGGCAAGGAGGAGACATATGGCCGGACGCGCGCAGCTGGCGGAGGCGATCGCGAAGGCGCGCCGCATCGTGGTGTTTACCGGGGCCGGCATCTCCACCGAGTCCGGCGTGCCCGATTTCCGCAGCCCTGGCGGGGTGTGGAGCAAGATGAAGCCGATCTACTTCCAGGAGTTCGTCGGCGACGAGGCCCGCCGCCGCGAGGCCTGGACGCGCGTGTTCTCCGGCGCCGCCAAGTGGACCGGCGCGCGCCCCAACGACGGCCATACCGCCGTCGCCAAGCTGGTCGCCGACGGTAGGGCCAGCGCGGTCATCACCCAGAACGTCGACAACCTGCACCAGGAGTCCGGAGTGCCGGACGACAAGGTCATCGAGCTGCACGGCAATGCGCACTATGCGCGCTGCCTGGCCTGCGGCCTGCGTCACGAGTTCGAAGATTTTCGCGAAAGCTTCACCCAGCGCGGCGAAATCCCGGTCTGTCGCGCCTGCGGCGGCCTGGTGAAATCGGCGACCATCTCGTTCGGCCAGTCGATGCCGCCGGAGCCGATGGACCGAGCGGAGGCCCAGACTCTCGGCTGCGACCTCTTCCTGGTGCTCGGCTCGTCTCTGGTGGTTTATCCGGCCGCCGGCTTCCCGCTGATGGCCAAGCGCAACGGCGCGACCCTGGCGATCGTCAACCGTGAGCCCACCGACCAGGACGCGGTGGCCGACATCGTGCTGCACGACGAGATCGGACCGGTGATGTCGCAGGTGGTCGGCGGCTGACCCGCCCAGGACGCTAGGCGCGCTTGGTCGGGCGCGCCCGCAGGCGGGTCGGCGGCGGGTCGGCGCGGAAATCGGCGACCGTGCCGAGCTTGGCGTTGCACGACGGGCAGCGGATCACGACCTCGTCGGTCAGGTGATCTTCGATCGACAGCCCCGCGCCGCAGGGCTTGCACTTCCAGTCGTACTGCGGCGGAGGCGGCGGGGCTGGCGGCGGCGCAGGGCGCTTCGGCCCCTCGGGCACGACGACCTTCGGAGGATTCTTCAGGGACAGAATCGGGCGGCGCTTGGGTTCGTCGCTCATCGGTTGGGACTGGGGACCTCGTCGGCGGACCCGCCGCGGCGCTGGCCGCGCGGTGCGGCTGGCGTTTTCCCGTGTCCGGCCTTGAGTTGCAACACCAATCGGCACGAAAACCACCCTGACGCGCGCGCCGCCGCCGGCGCGCTTCGTCGCAGCCCGGTCACGGCTCGCCGAAGATCGCTGTTCGTGACAGCTTAAGATGTTTCAGGGTTAAACAGAGCAACGGCCAGCCAAGGTTGACCGGCGCCCGCCAACGTGGTGCGCCGCTATCGGCGAGGCCTGTACGGCTTACTCGGGGAGAAACCGATGAAATTGAACTGGACTCATGGCGCAGCGCTGCTCGCCTGCGTGGCCATGAGCGGCTGCGGCATGATCGGCGGCGGCTCCAAGGCCCCCAAGGGTCAGGTCGTCGCCACGGTGAACGGCGAGGAGATTACGGTCACCGAACTCAACCGCGAGCTCGGCGGCGCGTCCGCGGCGGACGCGACCCAGCGCAAGGCGATGGAACAGGCCGCGCTGCAGTCGATCATCACCCGCAAGCTGCTGGCCCAGACCGCCAAGGAACAGAAGCTCGACAAGACCCCGGCCTTCGCCCAGCAGGAAATGCAGGCCAAGGAATCGATGCTGGTCGGCGCCATGCAGCGCAAGGTCGCCTCGACCGTGGTCAACCCCTCGCGCGCCGAGGCCGAGAAGTTCGTCGCCGAGCATCCGCACATGTTCGCCGACCGCCGCGTGATGGTCGTCGACCAGATCGTGGTCGGCAAGTTCAGCCCCGAACTGATGAAGCAGTTCGAACCGCTGACCACGCTTGAGCAGGTCGAGGCCGTGCTCGGCCGCGAGAACCTCGACTTCCAGCGCACCACCACCGTGCTCGACACGCTGAACGCGCCGGAGGGCCTGACCCAGACCCTGATGAAGCTGCCGGCCGGCGAGATCTTCATCTTCCCGCGCGGCAACGCCGTGTTCGTCAACCAGATCCGCGAGAGCCGCACCCTGCCGTTCACCGGCGAGCGGGCGATCAACTACGCCACCGCCGGCCTGAAGCAGATGCGCACCCAGGAGGCCGTCAACCGCCAGATTGAAGCGATCCGCAAAGGCGCGCAGGACAAGATCACCTACAACGACAAGTACAAGCCCGACCCGGCCAAGCCGGCCGCCAAGCCGGCGGCTCCGGCCGCCCCGGCCCCGGCCCCGAACACCTAAGGGACCGACCCCGGCTCACCGAACGAAGGGCGCGGCTCCAGCCGCGCCCTTTTTCGTGGACCATGCACAGGTCGCGCACAGCCTGGCCGCCAACCGGTGTCGTGACGTCGATGTCAGGGAGATGGTGCCGCTTACAGGACTCGAACCTGTGACCCCCTCATTACGAATGAGGTGCTCTACCAGCTGAGCTAAAGCGGCCTGGTACGCGCTCGCCGGCCGATTTGGCCTGCGAGGGAGCGCCTACTTAGCGACTCTCGGCGCGCTCGCCAAGCGCCGCCTTCCAGATGGCCGTCGATCACCGCCGCGCGGGGCCGGCGGCGGCGGCGGCTCGTCGTCCTCATAGACACCGTCGGCGATGTCGTAGGGGGTCGACGCCGCCTCGTGCCCGGCCAGCAAAACTGCTGAATCGGCATAGGAAATCGGCAATTCAGGCAGCTCGCCCAGGGTCCGCTCGCGCCGCTCGTGGCGCGGATGGATCAGCTCGCCGCTCTCGGCGAAGCTGACCACCAACCGGGCCCAGTCGGCCGGCTGGTAGGCGAAGGCGCGGCCCTCGGGGTCGAGATCGGACCAGTCCGGCTCCTGCGGCGCGCCGAGCCCGCGGGCCATCCAGACCCGCGCCTCGTCCGGCTGGCCGGCGGCGAAGGCGGCGCGCGCAAACAGCCCGGCGATGCGGGCGGTGACGGGTTCGGAGGCCAGCTCCCGGGCCGCCTCTTGGGCCCGCTCGGGGTCGCCGGCGATCAGCGCCTGTTCGACCAGCAGGATGCGGCTCTCGCGCTCGCCCGGGTTCAGCGCGGCCAGCCGCCACAGCCGCTCGCCGCGCTGGCGCGGGGTCTCGTCGGTCTTCAGGTCGCGATAGGCCAACCACAGCGCCGGATGCGGCGCGGCCTTCCAGGCGTTCTCCAGCGCCTGCGCCGCGCGGCCGGCCTTGCCGTCGCCGCTTAGCAGGCGCGCGGCCATCACCACCCCGGGCGCGAAGCCCGGCTGCAGCTTGGCGGCTTCGACCGCGCGCTCCAGCGCCTGGGCGCGGCGCTTGGGATCGGCGTCGGCTTCGAGCTGGGCGGCCGAGGCGGCGAGCAGCGCGGCCCGCGCCCGGTCGGCGACCAGCGGCGAGATGATCTTGCGCTCCAACGCGCCCTTGGCCAGCTCGCGTGCGCCGTCCCAGTCGCTGGCCTCCAGCCGCGCCTCGAGCACCGCACGCCAGGCCCAGCGGGCGGTGCGCGGCTCGCCATAGGCGGCCTCGGCGTGGGTCGTGGCGGCGGCCCGGTCGCCCTGGGCCAGCGCCAGCTGCATCAGCCCCTTGCGCCCGGCCAGCCGCATGTCAGGCAGGCTGAGCATGGCGGTGTAGGCGGCCTGGGCGGCGACCGCGTCGCCGGCGGCCTCGGCCGCCTGGGCCGCCAGCACCCGCACCAGGCCCGGCGCCTCGTCGGCGAGGTCGGCGGCTTTCGCGGCCAGCCGCCGCGCCTCCAGCCCGTCGCCGGCCGCGACCGCCACGAAGCCGCGGGTCAGCACCTCGTTGGCCTGCCGCCGCTTGGCCTCGGCGCGCGTCCGCTCGGCCCGGCGCGGCGCCTCGGCCGCCCAGACCAGCAGCCGCCAGGCCAGCATCGCCGACAGCGCGACCAAGAGGGTGATCAGCACGAAGGCCGCGGCGGTCATGTCCGCCCGCCAGCCCAGCCAGACGACGCTGGCGTGGCCCGGCTCGCCGGTGATCGCCAGCATGGCGGTCGCGAGGGCGGCGACCAGGAACAGGATGACCGCCGTGCGGATCATCCGCCGCTCCGCGCCAGCTGCGACAGCTCCTGCAGCGCCTGGGCGCGGATCCGGACGATCTCGCGGTCGATCTTGGCGCGGCGCTCGGCCCGGTCGCGCCATGGGCCCAGCGCATCGCGGGCGTCGGCCGGCAGCGCCTCCAGGGTCGCCAGGGCCCCGACAATGTCGCCGTCGTCGATCTGCCGCTCGGCCCGCGCCAGGATCGCGTCGGGACCATCGCCCGGCACCTCGCCGACCCGGCGCAGCGCCACCACCCGGCTCAGCGCATGGCCGACCCGGGCCAGCACCCCGGCGCCGTCGCCCGGCGCGCGAGCGGCCGAAGCGGCGCGCGCGGCGTAGTCGGGGAAGCTGGCGGCCAGGGCCGCGCGGCTGGGCGCCCCGCGCTCGGCGTCAGCCTGCAGCGCGCGCAGGTCCAGCGACGGGGCCAGGTCGGCCACCGCCTTGACCTCCGGCGCGAACGGCCGCGAGCCCTGCGCCGCCTGCATCAGCGCGCTGGCCGCCAGCGCCGAGGCCGAGGCGGTGGCCAGCCGTCCACGGTCGGCCTCAAGCGCATCGAGACGGCTGACGGTCGCAGTGTCGTGGCTCGGGGCGATCGCGGCGATCGGATCGCTGGGCGGCGGCGCCTCGTCGACCGGCGATGCCGGCGCAGGCGCGGCCAGCGGCGCGATCTCGGCGACCGTGCCGGCGCGCGGCTTGTCAGGATAGAGCTCGGGCAGGGTCGGACCGAACCGCGCCAGGCTGTAGCCGCCGGCTACGCAGGCGATCCCGAACAGGACGAGGGCGCCGACCCCAAGGCCGGTGCGGCGGCGCGAGCCGTAGGAGCCAGGATCGCGCGGGGCGGACAGCTGGTCGCTCATGTTGAACGGTCTATCAGATTCAGCAGCGCCGCTTCGAGCGGAAAGGGCGCGGAGGTCAGGCCCGCGAGCGGGACGCCGGCCAACGGCGCCAGCACCGCCTTGGACAGCCCCAGCACCTTGAGCCGCGGCTGCGGATGGACCGCCAGCACGGCGGCCAGTGCCCGAGCGCCCTTGGCCGAATGCACGAGCGCGACATCCACCTCGCCGAGCCCTGCGACCTGGTCCGGCTCCAGCACCGCCGGGGCGGTGTCGTAGAGGGTCAGGGCGCGGACCTCGACCCCGGCCCGGGCCAGCGCCCCGGCCAGATCCCCGGCCAGCTCGGCCGCGCCCGGATGCAGCACCGCCCCGCCGATCTCGTTCCGTCGCGCAGCGATCCCCTCGGCCAGGGCGGCCACGTCGCCGTCCGCCGACAGCACCCGTCGGAAACCGACCTCGCGCGCGGCCTGGGCGGTGGCGGCCCCGACCGCGAACACCTGCAGCGAGCGGTCCGCGCAGGCCTGGGCGAAGGCGCGCAGCCCGTTGGCGCTGGTGAAGGCCAGGGCCTTGACGCCCTCCAGGTCGATCTGCGGGTCCTCGACCATCCGCACGGCCAGCAGCGGGGCGACGAACGGCGCGTGGCCCAGCGCGCGCACCCGCGCGGCCGTGGCCTCGGCCCCCGGCTGCGCGCGGGTGATCCAGATCTTCAGGGGACGCTGACTGCTCATGGCTCAGCTGCAACCCTGGAGAGGCGCCGCGCCTGAATCAATCCGCTGCATTGCAAAAAGGCGGCTATTCCGGCGGGAGAATCAAATCGCCGCCCTCGGCCTTCACCGCCGCTCCCAGTGACAGGCCCAGCGCCCGCGCCGCCTCCTGCGGGTCGGGCGAGGCCGACAGTTCGGCCGAGCCCTCGTGACGGAATTTGTGCGCCCCGTCGGCCGACAGCGCCTCGACGATCAGGTGCAGCGAGCCGCCCGACAGCCGCGCATAGGCGCCGATCGCGGTCTTGCATGATCCTTCCAGCGCCGTCAGGGCGCCGCGCTCGGCCGACACCGCGACCGCGGTCGGGGCGTGACGGATGGCCTCCAGCCACGGCTTGCCGATGTCGCTGAGCCGGGTCTCGATGGCCAGCGCGCCCTGCCCGGGGGCCGGCGGATAGGCGACCGGGTCGAGCAGGCTCTGCGGCAGATGGCCGAGCCCCAGGCGGTTGAGCCCGGACATGGCCAGCAGGATGGCGTCGGCTTCGCCGGCGGCTAGCTTGTCCAGGCGCGTGCCGACATTGCCGCGCAGCATCCGCACGTCGAGGTCGGGCCGGCGATTCAGCGCCTGGGCCTGGCGGCGCAGCGAGGCGGTGCCGAGGATCGCGCCCTGCGGCAAGTCCTCCAGCTTCTCGACCTTGTGGCTCAGGAAGGCGTCGCGCGGATCCTCGCGCTCGGGGATCGCGGCGATGCACAATCCCTCCGGCAGCAGCGCCGGCATATCCTTCATCGAGTGCACCGCGCAGTCGATGGCGCCGGTCAGCAGCGCCTCCTCGATCTCCTTGGTGAACATGCCCTTGCCGCCGATCTCCAGCAGCCGGCGGTCCTGGACCCGGTCGCCGGTGGTGGTGATCGCCACGATCTGGACGACCGCCTCCACCTCGGCGGGGTTGGTCGGGTCGGCGCCGAGGGCGGCGGCGATACGGCGCTGGACGATGCCGGTCTGGGCCAGCGAAAGCTTGGAGCCGCGGGCTCCGATCCGGACGAGCGGTTGCGTGGGCACGACGCGCAGTCTACCTCGGCGTTTCAAAGGAAGCCCCGGCCTATAGGACCGGACCGAATGCCGCAACCGGCGGGAGCCCTTAGTTGACAGAGCCGCTGACCGTCCTGGGCCTCGAAACCAGCTGCGACGAGACCGCCGCGTCGGTCGTGCGGCTGGGCGGCGACGGCCAGGTCCAGGTGCTGTCCTCGGTGATCGGCGCTCAATTCGCCCTGCACGCCCCCTATGGCGGCGTGGTCCCCGAAATCGCCGCCCGCTCGCACGTCGAGACCATCGACGCCGTCGCCGCCGAGGCGATGAAGACCGCCGGCCTCGGCTACGGCGACCTTACCGGCGTCGCGGCCACCGCCGGCCCCGGCCTCGTCGGCGGGGTGATGGTCGGACTGTCGTTCGGCAAGGCGGTGGCCCTGGCCCGCGGCCTGCCGCTGGTCGCGGTCAATCATCTGGAAGGCCACGCGGTCTCGGCCCGGCTGGCCGCCGACATCCCCTATCCCTTCCTACTGCTGCTGGTCTCCGGCGGCCACTGCCAACTGCTCAGCGTCGAGGGCGTCGGGGCCTGCAAGCGGCTCGGCTCGACCATAGACGACGCGGCCGGCGAGGCCTTCGACAAGATCGCCAAGTCCATGGGCCTGCCCTATCCGGGCGGCCCGGCGCTGGAGAAACTCGCCGAGGGCGGAGATCCTGCGGCCTACGAGCTGCCGCGCGCCCTGCTGGGCCGCAAGGGCTTCGACTTCTCGTTCTCGGGCCTGAAGACCGCCGCCGCCCGCTTCGCCGCCACGGTCGAGACCGACGCCCAACGCCGCGACCTGGCCGCCGCCGTCCAGGCGGCTATCGCCCGCCAGCTCTCCGAGCGCACCGAACGGGCCATGATCGCCTACGCCGCCGAGCGCTCGGGCCAGCCGCTGCGCTTCGTCGTCGCCGGCGGGGTCGCCGCCAACAAGGCCGTGCGGACCGCCCTGCAGCAGATCGCCGAACGGCACGGCTTCAGCTTCGACGCGCCGCCGCTGGCCTACTGCACCGACAATGCGGCGATGATCGCCCTGGCCGGGGCCGAGCGCCTGGCGCTCGGCATATCCGACCCGCTGGACGCCCCGGCCCGGCCGCGCTGGCCGCTGGATCCGGAGGCGGCCGCCGCCAATCCCACCCACGCTTTCGGCCGCAAGGGAGCCAAGGCATGAAGACCGCAGGCGTCATCGGCGGCGGAGCCTGGGGCACCGCGCTCGCCCTGGTCTGCGCGCGCGCCGGCCTTTCCACCACGCTCTGGGCCCGCGAGCCAGAGGTGGTCGGCGCGATCAACGAGAGCCGCGAGAACAAGACCTTCCTGCCCGGCGTGGTCTTCGACGCCCCGGTGCGGGCGACCGGCGACCTCGCCGAGCTGCGCGCCGCCGACTTCGTGCTCAACGTCACCCCGGCCCAGCACTTCCGCGCCAGCCTGAAGGCCTTCCGGCCCCACGCCCGCGCCGGCGTGCCGATGGTGCTGTGCTCCAAGGGCGTCGAGCAGGGCACCCTGAAGCTGATGACCGAGGTGCTGGACGAGGGCCTGCCCCAGGCGCTCCCGGCCGTGCTCTCGGGTCCCAGCTTCGCCGCCGACGTCGCCCGTGGCCTGCCGACCGCCGTCACCCTGGCCTGCCCCGACGACGAGATCGGCTTCCAGATCGCCGCCGCGCTCAGCCTGCCGACCTTCCGGCCGTACCTGGCCACCGACATGATCGGGGCCGAGATCGGCGGGGCGGTGAAGAACGTGCTGGCCATCGCCTGCGGCATTTCCGAGGGCAAGGGCCTGGGCCGCAGCGCCCATGCCGCCCTGATCACCCGCGGCTTCGCCGAGATGACCCGCATGGCCGTGGCGCTGGGCGCGGAGGCCGAGACCGTCGCCGGCCTCTGCGGCCTCGGCGACCTGGTGCTGACCTGCTCCTCGCCGCAATCGCGCAACATGAGCGTCGGCCTGGCGCTCGGCGGCGGCCAGACCCTGGAGCAGGCGCTGGCCGGCAAGGTCTCGGTGGCCGAGGGCGTCGCCTCAGCGCCGGCCGTCGTCGCCCTGGCCCGCAAGCTGGAGGTCGAGGCCCCGATCTGCGAAGCCGTCGCCGCCATCCTGGCCGGCCAGGCCCAGGTCGACGAGGCCATCGCCGGCCTGCTGTCGCGCCCGATCAGATCCGAACGCTAAAAGGAACGCCCGTGAGCATCTTCGCCATCCACTGCCTCGACAAGCCGGCCTCGCTGGAGCTGCGGCTCGCCAACCGCGAGGCGCACCTGGCCTATGCCGGAGGCTTCAAAGCGCACATCAAGCTGGGCGGCCCGCTGCTGGGCGAGGACGGCGGCATGATCGGCTCGATGCTGATCATGGAGTTCGACGACATCGAGCAGGCCCGCGCCTTCTCGGCGAACGACCCCTACGCTAAGGCCGGCCTTTTCCAGCGCGTCGAGATCACCGCCTTCAAGCCGAGCCTCGGCGGCTTCGCGAGCTGATGCGCGACGGCCCCGACAATCCGGCCCGGCCGGGTCCCGGCGTCGCGCTCTGCGCGCTCGCCGACCTGGCCGATCCCGGTTCGAAGGGCTTCCGCTTCCGCGAGGACGGCAAGATGTTCGCCGGCTTCGTGGTCCTGGTCGGCGGGCAGATCCGCGGCTATGTCGACAGCTGCCCGCACGCCGGCTGGCCGCTGGCCGCCTGGGACGACCGCTACCTGACCCGCGAGGGCGACCTGATCCTCTGCGGCGGCCACGCGGCCCTGTTCCGCCCGCTCGACGGCCTCTGCGTCGTCGGCCCCTGCGCCGACCAGAAGCTCACCCCCTGGCCGGTCCAGGTCGTGGACGGCCAGATCCTCACCGCCTGACCAAAATGAATCGTCTTCCCAGGCCTTGTCCCTAGGCCCCCTCTATCGGCGGCGCTGAGGTTCAGGAACGCGCCAAGCCTCAACGCGGCCAGAAAACTCCTCTCCCCTCAGGGGAGAGGAAAATCCGGAGCCCCTACCCCCGCGCCGGGAACGACTCGGCGGCGAAGGCGGCGACGTCGTCGACCAGGTTCTGCGCGGCCAGCGTCACCAGCTCGCCGCCCTTTTCCGGGGTCGCCAGCGCCGGGTCCGAGCCCATGCGGCCGTCGGGATAGCGGGCGCGGAAGTCGAGCGCCTCGCGGATCGGCCCGGTCGGGGCGATCTGCGGCGAATAGTCCGCGGTCTTGATGGCGTCCGGATAGGCCCACTGGGTCACCGCGATCTCCGACGGGGTGGCATGGCTGCCGTGCCCGACCGGGAATTGTCGGTTGGCCAGCGCGTTGACACCCTTCAGCTCCCACCAGTTCTTGAGCTTGCAGGCGAAGCCGCGCTCGACCTTGCCGAAGCTGGCCTCGGCGTAGAGCTCGGAGAACGCCGCCTCGATGGTGGCGACGTTGCCGCCATGGCCGTTCAGGAAATAGATCTTCTCGAAGCCGTGGCCGGCCAGCGAGCGGCACCAGTCGCCGATCGCGGCGATGAAGGTGGTCGGGCGCAGCGAGATCGTGCCGGGGAAGCCCAGGTGGTGCTGCGCCATGCCGATGTTGAAAGTCGGGGCGATCAGCAGGTCCGAGCTCTTCTGCGCCTCGTGGGCGATGATCTCCGGGCACAGCCAGTCGGTGCCGAGCAGGCCGGTCGGCCCGTGCTGCTCGTTCGAGCCGATCGGCACGACCACCGTCTTGGAGCGTAGCAGATAGGCTTCGATCTCTTGCCAGGTCGACAGGTGCAGCAGCATGCGGAAATTCCTACTTGGTCGTGCGAAAGTGCACACTAGCCCCCGAACGGGGCTTTGATCCAATCGGCGCGCGCCGGTGCGACGGCGTTGCGCAGGCTATTCGAAATCGTCGTCGCCCGCGTCGTCAGGACCTGGCTCGTAGATCAGCAGGTCGCCGGGCTGGCAGTCCAGCTCGCGGCACAGGGCCGAAAGGGTCGAGAACCGCACCGCCCGCGCCTTGCCGGTCTTCAGGATCGAGAGGTTGGCGATGGTCACGCCCACGCGGTCGGCCAGTTCGGTCAGCGACATCCGCCGCTGCAGCAAAACTCGGTCGAGGTTGACGCGGATCGGCATCAGAGCGCTCCCAGGCGAAGTGGGAACCGGTTCGCCGTCTGGGAGCGCGACCCGAGAGAACTGACCATGCGTGAGACGTTCGAAAGATCGGGCATGGGTTCAGATCGTCAGCTCGGCTTCGCGGCGCAGGCGCGCGCCCTCACGGAACACCTCGGCCAGCACGAACACGACCAGCACCGAGAACCAGGCGGTCGGGCTGAACTCCGGCTGCGAGATCGCCGCGTCGGGCAGCGCCCAGGCGCCCAGGCCGTAGATCACATAGCGGCCGATTTCCAGGCCCGCCAGCACCAGGCCGATGACCCGCAGACGGCGGACGTTCTCGGGATGAAAGGGATCGCCGGCGGTCAGGGTGGCGAAGATCCGGCGCAGCCGCTCGACGATCACCAGCACGCCGCCGAGATAGAGGCCGGCAGCGGCCAGGCCGCCGAGCAGCACCGGGCCGCCGGCGTCGATCTCGGTGCCGCCGCCGGTCCGAATCGACATGTTCTTGATCAGCTCGGGATTGAAGCTGAAGAGGACGGCGGCCAGCATCATCAGGCCGACAGCGCCGATGCCGATCCACAGGGCGAAGAACACCACGTCGAGGATGATCTTCAGAAAGCTCGATACCGAGCCGGGCCCCAGGGCGCGCATCGCCGTTCTCCGTCCTCTCGCAGCCAGGCGAGCTTAGGCGAAAGCTCCGCCCGTCACCAAGGCGGCGATCGGCAGGGCGGCCATCAGCACCGCGGCGATCATCAGGGCGCGGTCGAACATCGTGGACACAAACATGGAGACAGTTCCTTTTCTTCTTATGTTGCGCCGCAGCACATGGCGCTGCAAAGCTTGGCTTTCAATAGCCAATCGTCGTTTTTCGATCAAACGAAACATCGAAAAACGATATTAAACTTTTGCAATGCAGCATGATCGCCCCTGGACTATGGTCCGCCGCCCTTCGTTCCGCCCCCTCGTTTCCAGGTAGAAGCCCATGGCCCTGAAGCTCGAACCCGGCGCCAAGCTGGTGGTCGCCACCCACAATCCGGGCAAGGCCCGCGAGTTGGCCGCGATCCTCGACAACCGCTTCGAATTGGTCACCGCCGGCGAACTCGGCCTCGGCGAACCCGACGAGACCGAAGCGACCTTCGAGGGCAACGCCCTCTTGAAGGCGCGCGCCGCGGCCAAGGCCAGCGGCCTGATCGCCCTGGCCGACGACAGCGGCCTGTCGGTCGCTGCGCTGGACGGCGCGCCCGGCATCTATTCGGCCCGCTGGGGCGGCCCGGAGAAGGACTTCGCAGGGGCCATGAAGAAGGTCGAGCAACGGCTGGAAGAGGTCGGCGCCGAGGACTTCTCGGCCTGGTTCACCTGCGCCCTCGCCGTCGCCTGGCCGGACGGGCCGGCGGTGGTGGTCGAGGGCCGGGTCGACGGGACGCTGGTGTTCCCCGGCCGCGGCGACCGCGGCCACGGCTACGACCCGATCTTCGTCGCCGACGGCCACCAGATCACCTTCGGCGAGATGGACCCGGTCGCCAAGGACCAAATCAGCCACCGCGCCATGGCCTTCGCCAAGCTGAAGGCCGCGCTGCTTTGACCGCCGAACTGGGCCTCTACATCCACTGGCCCTACTGCGCGAAGATCTGCCCCTACTGCGACTTCAACGTCTATCGCGACCGCGGCCGGGGCGAGGAGCAGGCGGCCCTGGTCCGCGCCATCGCCGACGACCTCGCCGCCCAGCGCGCCCTGACCGGGCCGCGCGAGCTGGTCTCGATCTTCTTCGGCGGCGGCACCCCCTCGCTGATGGATCCGGCCTGGGCCGGCGAGCTGATCGCGCTCGCCCGCCGCCTCTGGACCCCGGCCGGCGCGGTCGAGGTGACGCTCGAAGCCAACCCCACCGACGCCGAGGCCGGCCGCTTCGCCGCCTTCGCCGACGCCGGGGTCAACCGCCTGTCGCTCGGCCTGCAGGCGCTGGACGACGAGAGCCTCGCCCTGCTCGGCCGCAATCACGACGCCGCCGAGGCCCGCCGCGCAGCCCAGGTCGCCGCCGCCAGCTTTCCGCGGCTGTCGGTCGACATGATCTACGCCCGCCCCGGCCAGACGCCGGCCGCCTGGCAGGCTGAGCTGCGCGCCGCCATCGACCTCGGGGCTGAGCACGTCTCGCCCTATCAGCTGACCATCGAGGCCGGCACCGCCTTCGACCGCGCCGTGCGCCGCGGGACCTTGGTCCCGCCGGGCGAGGAGACCGCCGCCCAACTCTACGAGACCACCCAGGCGGTGCTCGAAGCCGCCGGTTTCGAAGCCTATGAGGTTTCCAACCACGCCCGCGGCGCCGCCGCCCGCTCGCGCCACAACCTCGTCTACTGGACCGGCCAGGACTATGTTGGCGCCGGCCCCGGCGCGCATGGCCGGCTGACCCTGGACGGCGCCCGCACCGCCACCTTCGCCCACGCCAAGCCGGCCGACTACATCGCCGCGCGCGAGACTGGCGGGGCGACCTTCGCCACCCGCGAGACCCTGAGCGCCGTCGAAGCCGCCGAGGAACGCCTGCTGGCCGGCCTGCGCATCGCGCCGGGCGTCGGCTTCGACGAGGTCGCCGCCCTCGGTCTTACCCCCGACCATCCGAAGGTGACCGACCTGATCGCCGCCGGCCTGATTGCGCCCGACCGGGCCCGCCTGCGCGCCACGCGAGAGGGCCGCCTGCTGCTCGACCACGTCACCTCCAGGCTTGCGACCTGAGCGATAACCGGCGAAGCCTTGCCCCATGTCGCGTCACCCGCCCCCACCGCCCCTCTCTGAAGCCCCGCTCGATCCCGGCCTCTACGTTGTGGCGACGCCGATCGGGAACCTGCGCGACATCACCCTGCGCGCGCTCGATGTGCTTTTCGGCTGCGACCTGGTGCTGGCCGAGGACACCCGCGTCGCCGCCAAGCTGCTCTCCGCCTACGGCCTGTCAAAGAAGGTCGAACGCTATGACGAGCACTCGGCCGACCGCAGCGGCCCCAAGGCCCTGGCCCTGCTCGCCGAGGGCGGCCGCATCGCCCAGATTTCCGACGCCGGCACGCCGCTGGTCTCCGATCCCGGCTTCCGGCTGGTGCGCGAGGCGGTGGCCCAGGGCTCGGCCGTCTATCCGATCCCCGGCGCCTCGGCCCTGCTGGCCGGGCTGTCGGTCGCCGGCCTGCCCACCGACCGCTTCCTGTTCGCCGGCTTCCCGCCGCCCAAGAGCGCCGCACGCAGGGCGTTCTTCGAGGAGCTAGCCGGCATCCGCGCCACCCTGGTGTTCTTCGAGGGCGGCTCGCGCCTGGCCTCCAGCCTCGCCGACATGGCCGCGGTGTTCGGTCCGCGCGAGGCGGCCGTCGGCCGCGAGCTGACCAAGCTATACGAGACCGTCACCCGCGCCCCGTTGGATGAGCTGGCCGCCGATCCCAAGATGGACTTTCCCAAGGGCGAGCTGGTGATCCTGGTCGGCCCCGGCCGCGAGGCGGCGGCCACCGCCGCCGACGCCGACACCGCCCTGGCCGACGCCCTCACCCGCCTGAAACCCGCCGACGCCGCGGCCGAGGTCGCCAAGGCGCTGGGCCTGCCGCGCCGCGATCTCTACCGCCGGGCCATGGAGCTCAAGCAGAAGTGAACGTCGTCCGACAGGCGCGCGGGGCGGCGGCCCGGACCGCCGGACGCCGAGCCGAGGTCTGGGCGGCGCTCTGGCTGATGGCCAAGGGCTATCGCATTCTCGGCTTCCGGCTGCGCACGCCGCAGGGGGAAATCGACCTGCTGGCGCAGCGCGGCCGGGTGCTGGCGGTGGTCGAGGTCAAGCAGCGCGCCTCCCTCCAGGCCGCGCTCGAAGCGGTCTCCGACGTCCAGCGCGAGCGGCTGCGGCGGGCGGGGCGCGCAATCGCCGCACGTCGGCCGAGCTTGCAAAATATCGCCGTTCGGCTCGATTTGATCGCCCTGGCGCCCGGACGGCTTCCGGTTCACGCCCCTGATGCCTGGAAGGGCGCATAATTCCGAGCGCGATGACCCAAGAGGACGCCGAAAATCTGCTGCGCGAAGCCGGCCAGGCCGCGGACGAGAGCTTCCCGCTCTTCGACGCCGCGGTCGCCTGCGCCGTGCACGAGGACCCGGCCCGCGATCCGCGGGCGGCGCTCGACCTCGCAGGTCTCGGCGTCGAGCGGCTCTCGGCGCGGCTGCGCAATGAAAGCCCCGAGGAGGCCCTGGCCGAGACCCTGGCCGGCGACCTCGGCCTGACCGGCGATCTCCTGACCTACGACCATCCCGACAACGCCTGCGTGGTGGCGGTCGCCGAACGCCGCCGCGGCCTGCCGGTGGCGCTGGGCGTGTTCTACCTGCACGTGGCGCGCAAGTGTGGGCTGTCGGTCCAGGGCGTCGATTTCCCCGGCCACTTCCTGCTGCGCATCGAGACGCTCGAGGGGCCCCTGGCCCTCGACCCGTTCAGCGAAGGCCGCGTGGTGCTGCCCTCCGAGCTCACCCGCCGCGCCCTGCACGCCGGCCTGACCCCCAACGTCGCCGACCGGCTCGACCGGCTGATGGCCCCGGCCAGCGACCGGGCGGTGCTGATCCGGCTGCAGAACAATGTCTTCGCCCGCGCCGCCGCCGCCGGCGACTTCGGCCGCGCCGAACGCGCCGCCCTGCGCCGGGCCCTGCTCGACCCGCTCGACCACCGGCCCTGGCTCGACGTCGCCGCCGCCCGCGAGGGCCAGGGCGCGCTGGCCGGCGCCCTCCAGGCCCTGGCCCACGCCAGCACCCTCGACGGCGGCGCGGCGCTGGCCGCCCGCGCCCAGCGCGAACGCGTCCGCCTGCGGCTGAACTGACCCCACGTGTCATCCCGGAAGCCGCAGAGCGGCTGTCCGGCACCCATGAAAACCGGATGGATCAGGATGCGGCGCGGCCTCGCCATGCCTTGAAGCGCAGGCGCGAATGGGTCCCGGTCTTCGGCCGCGCCGATACCGGGATGACAGCAACAGTACGCTGCGCGCTGGCGCTCTGCGCCCTCCCGGCCTATCTCAGACACCTTCGCCGTTCAGGAGCCCGCCATGTCGTTGAAGGTCGCCGTCCAGATGGACCCGCTCGAGGCCATCAAGATCGAAGGCGATTCCACCTTCCTGATGATGCTGACGGCCCAGGTCCGCGGTCACTCGATGTTCGTCTACACACCCGACCGGCTGGTGCTGGAAGAGGGCAAGGTGCTGGCCCGCGGCCGTGCGGTCACCGTCCAGGACGTCAAGGGCGACCACGCCAGGTTCGGCGACTGGGAGCTGGTCGACCTCTCCGAGTTCGACGTCGTCCTGCTGCGCCAGGACCCGCCGTTCGACATGGCCTACATCACCTCGACCCACTTCCTCGACGTGATCCACCCGAAGACCCTGGTGGTGAACAACCCGACCGAGGTGCGCAACGCGCCGGAAAAGCTGTTCGTCACCGGCTTCCCCGGCGTGCAGCCGCCGACCGTGATCACCTCGGACGTCGAGGCGATCTATGACTTCCGCGCCCGCCACGGCGACATCGTGCTCAAGCCGCTCTACGGCGGCGGCGGCTCGGGGGTGGCGCGGCTGCTGGCCGACGATCCCAACCTCGACGCCATGCTCGACCTGCACCGGATGATCGGCCGCGAGCCGGTGATCGCCCAGAAGTTCATCCCCGCGGTCAGTAAGGGCGACAAGCGCATCCTGCTGGTCGACGGCGCGCCGGTCGGGGCGATCAATCGCGTGCCCGACGCCGGCCAGATCCGCTCCAACCTCGCGGTCGGCGGCCGCGCCGAGGCGGTCGAGCTCACCGCCCGCGACCGCGAGCTCTGCGAGATCATCGGCCCCGAGCTGAAGCGCCGCGGCCTGATGTTCGTCGGCATCGACGTGATCGGCGACTATCTGACCGAGATCAACGTCACCTCGCCGACCGGCGCGCGGGCGCTGGAGCGGTTCACCGGCGTCAATGCGGCGGCGATTCTCTGGGACGCTATTGAAGCCGCACGCACAACGGCTTAGGTTGCAACTCCAAGAGACACGCATAAGTCGCGGAATCGTCTCACCTTCCTGAAAAGTTCGACTTTTGTTCTTGATCCGGCCCGCGCGGCGTGCTGGGCTTGTGGATAAGTTGAGCCATTTCTAGGGGTTGGCATGGCTTCCCGCGTCGTCACTGTAGCCTTTCAGGGCGTCGAGGCCCGCCGCGTCGACGTCGAGGTCCAGCTGACCACCGGCGAGGTGAAGTTCATGCTGGTGGGCCTCGGCGACAAGGCCGTCGCCGAGAGCCGCGAGCGGGTCCGCGCCGCCTTCGCCGGCCTCGGCCTGGCCATGCCCAGCCGCCGGATCATCGTCAATCTCGCCCCCGCCGACCTGCCCAAGGAAGGCAGCCACTACGACCTGCCGATCGCTTTGGCGGTGATGGCCTCGATGGGTGTGCTGCCGCCCGACGCCCTGGCCGAGTGGGCGGCGATCGGCGAGCTGTCGCTCGACGGCCGCATCGTCGCGGTCGCCGGCGCCCTGCCGGCGGCGGTGGCGGCCGGCGGGTTCGGGCTCGGCCTGATCTGTCCGGAAGCCTCGGGGCCAGAGGCGGCCTGGGCGGGTGAAACCCGCGTGCTGGCCGCGCCTTCGCTGGTCGCGGTCGTCAACCACTTCCGTGGGACCCAGGTGCTCGCCCCGCCCAGGCCCGGCGCCATGCTCGACGGCGAGCGGGTCCCAGACCTGCGCGACGTCAAGGGCCAGGAGAACGCCAAGCGGGCCCTGGAGGTCGCCGCCGCCGGCGGTCACAACCTGCTGTTCTGCGGCCCGCCCGGCTCGGGCAAATCGATGATGGCCGCGCGGCTGCCCGGCCTCTTGCCGCCGCTGTCGCCGGCCGAGCTGCTGGAGACCTCGATGGTCCATTCGGTGGCCGGACTGATCGCCAAGGGCGAGTTGACCCGCGCCCGTCCCTTCCGCACCCCGCACCACTCGGCCAGCATGGCCGCCCTGACCGGCGGCGGTGTGAAAGGGAAGAAGAAGATGTCTCTCGGAAGAAGTGAGCGTCCCTGACAGGAGATGTGCAACGGGAAGAGACGATGCGCCGCTCGAACAGTGCATGCGTCTACAGGAACAGTGTATGAGCCCGAGCAGGATGGAGGACAGGCCGATCGTCTTAGGCTCAGCCCCCAAGCTGCTCGCCTCGACCCAGGGCCAAGCTCGAATGCAAGCAACGATCTATCCGCTCTCGTTCAAGAAGGGCGACCTAGCCCTCGTTCCTCAGAACGAGGTCCAACTCTTCCTGGTATCGGGACAGGCGGCCAATGACGTCCAAATTCTTCAGCGCCTCCTGATCTTGGCGCTAAACGCCCTTGATCAAGACGGGCTCTCAAACCTACCAGCCTTTGCACAGGCGATGTTCCTGGTGCGGTCTCTCGCAACGCGGATAGGCGCTGCATGGGAGAGCCTAGAACGCTACCCCATAGGACTGATCCCAGAGCGCCTGCAGCTGGATTTGCTCACTTACCTTGAAGTTCTTCTTCGCCAGGTCGCCGACGTGGAGGACGTGGACCTGGGTCTCATCCTTCTTCGGCGGCTTGGCGTCTTCGGCCTTCGTCATCGCTATGCTCTCCATGCGACCTATCACCATGATAGTCCAAAGCGGATATATCACCATGATAGGCGGAGCGCAATAGAGCTATCACTGTGATAGTTCCAGGGCGGGCGAGCCGATACGAAAAAGCCCCGCCGAAGCGGGGCTCAAAAGGACAACGGATGTTCTAGGCCGCCATTGGCATCGGTCGCCAATTGTCCGGATCGGAAGCGTCGATGTAGATCGGAGGTTCTCCCGACGAAGCCACCGACCACGAGGCCATCTGTTCCACGGCCGGCAACGCGGCCTCCACGTGTTGGAGCGCCAGCACACGAATGACGGTTTCGGCCGTCGGGTCGATCGGAAACTCGCCACGCTCCCATCGGCCTACGGTTTGGACATCCTTGCTAACCACCATCGCCAGCTCCGCCTGCGTCAAACCGAGCTCGGTACGCGCGAAACGAAGTTCACGGCCGCTAATGCCAGTCTTCTTCTTCGCTATGCCCTCGACGATCGCGCGCTGAAGTCCATCGACGTTATGAATCGTAATGGAGCTATCGCCCACGTCATCCTCAACGACTTCAAGGCCGACGAGAATGACGTTATCGAGGCCGCATTCGTCGTAGCGGTAATCCAGCCTCTTCATAATTCATCTCTCCATTTTACGTCGGTAAGCTTAAGCATGCAGCAGCCATCGGGGATTACTAGAATCCCCACGGTACGGCCTTCGCTGTTCGGTGTTGTGGCTTCGATCAGGTACTTGAAGAAGCCAGGTCGCGTGGTGGTCCCTGGATCCTCAAGGACGAAACCACGACGGAGGACATAGAGCGCGTCGCCCATAATCAGCCCGCGCTCGCGAAGCCGGTCCTTGACGGGCTTCACGAAGGTGATGTTCAGCGAAGCGCTCTTTGCGCATGCGTTGATCTCCTGCGTCGCCTTGCCAGTCGACCATTGGCCTGGTCCCATTTGTCCCCCGGGGTATCACAACTATCACTGTGATAGTTGGTTGCAAGTTAAATCCACGCAACGGTGCCGTTGCAGTCGTTTTTGCCTCTGAAAGACGATTGCCCAAAAGGGGTCCGCTAGGGCCGCCTAAGCTGCGGCGTCAAACCTCAAACAGCAGTTGGCAGCGGGTTAGCCGTTGCGGGGCGGCCAATACTCCAACGACCGATTGGGATCTGAAAGTGCCGTCGTGCGTCGATCAGAACGGCAGCGGGTCACTCTTCCCTCATGCACGCGAGCGGAACTCCCGTCGGTGAAGTCGACCCGCACACGCTATGGCAGCCTAAGTCCGAACTCGGCGTGGGGGCAAAACAAGGACAGCTCCCAGCTCAAGCTCTCACCATTTGATCAACACGCGCGAACAGTGGCGTCGAATTCGGTCGACCAGCCGCCGCCGCAGATGCTCTGGGAGCTGGAAGAGCGATCCAAGCCAGAGCAGGCCGATGGCGGGGCTCGCTTCAGAATGGCTATGGTCACACAGGAAGCAAACGTCGAGCCGGTTGTATGCGTCACCTGCGCTGGTGAGGCCTTCGTGGGCGGCGAAATCGAGCTGCATGTGGCGTCCAGTTAGGAGGCTGCGCGATGATCGCATTGTTCGGCCAGAGCGAAAAGCGCACCACTATGCGAAATTCTCAATTGTCGCGGATCGCGCGCTCGGGGAGTATCTGCGCGTCAGGGTTGGGGGGACGGATGCGGTTATTGGCGGCAATCTGCGCTGCGGCGCTGCTGAGCGGATGCTCTAGTGGCTACAGCAAGTTCTATCAGCCCGTTGATTATACAGGCCAAACCATCGTTCCTGAGCCAGTGATGGGTGCCACTCCCAGCGTCCAAGTCAGCACCGGCGACCCGCTCAAGGATGTCCTGATCGCGTTCCGCGACGGCTACTCTCCGCTCGGCCAAGCCAGCTTTAACGGTCCGCAGGAAGGCGCTCGCGGCGCCGTCGGGCAAGCCAAGAAGGTCGGCGCGACGCGCATCATCATGTCGGCTGAATATGCGAGCACGATCTCGGGAACGCTGCCCATCACGACCCCAACCACGACAACGACATATTCCAACGGCACCGCGCAAATCTTCGGTTATGGCGGGTCGGCAAGCGGAACCTACTCGGGCACAACGACGACCTACGGCTCGCAGACGAACTATGTCCCGTACTCTGTCGATCGGTATGATCAATCGGCGATCTTCTTGGCCCCAATACCACGTAAGGGCTACGGTTTACGCGTGCGGCCGCTCGATCTTGATGAGGCCCGCCGATACGGCACGAATCGCGGCCTCGTCGTCGTGGCCATTCGAACGGGATCGCCGGGCTTCCTTAGCGACATCTTGCCTGGCGACGTCATCCTTCAGGTGAACGGGCGCCCGGTCTATGATCTCGCGAGCTACAACGCGGCTATGCCGTGGGGGCAAGCACTCGATCTAGAGATTAGGCGAGATGGCGTAGTGATCCGAAAGAGCTTGCAGATTAGGCCAACGGGCGAGTGGCCAACGGGCTAGAGCGCGGCGCGGGGGGCCGGTCGGGTTGGCTGCGGGCAGCCAAAGAGGTAGTCGAACCCCTTAGGACGATCGCTACGGTCTGGAAGGCGGACTTGGCGGAGTAACAGGGCCCTGCCTGAAGGCACTCCCGCCCTTTGGTGGCGCCGGCACGCTTCCGCTTGGGCCGAGATACCCACCTTGAACCTTGATGCGGTGAGGGATGCTCTTGGCGGTCGCCCGGAAAGGCCACAGGCACTTCAGAATAGCCAAACCATCCTCCGATACGCTCGCTTCCTAGCTCGCCACCCCATACGGATCGAAAATCGGATTGATCCAACCCTCCAACCACGATGTTTCATCTACCATCTCTTTGGATATAGGCGTCGAGCCGCACGGAATATTTCCGGGGAAATCTGCGCTGGTATCGGGAGCGCCGCGAGCCATCGAATTAGCGAGCCATGCTTGAGGTACTGGCGCTGAATACGGAAATAGTCGCAGGCCTTAGAACTCCTCCCATTGGTCGGCACGCGCCTGGCCGGCCACCATCAGCTGCTGTATTCGCCCCTGAGCCACATGAACCGGATTGCGGCGTAACCGCTGGTCGCGCGCGTTCTGCTGAAGGTCGTTAAAGAAGCCTTCTCGTAGTCGCGGATGTCGGCCGCGGAATCGCTCGGGGACGAGCATCTCGACCGGCTTCCCGAGTAACTCCTCGCGCAAATAGCCGAAGACCTTTTCGGCCTGACTGTTGACCATCTCGATGCCGCCGGAGGGACGAACCATGACCATCGCGTTGGGGGCTGACTCGACGACTTGACGAAACCTACGCTCGAGCCGTTTTCGCGCTGAGATGTCGACAATGGCGGAGAGCACCATCGTGCCTTCATCTGTCTCAATGGGATTTAGGCCGATCTCGATCGGAAACTCGCTGCCGTCCTTACGCACCCCATACAGGTCTCGCCCCACGCCCATCGGGCGCGACTTCGGCCGACCGAAGTAGGCACCCCGCAGCTTGGGGTGGTCGTTACGCAGCCGTTCGGGCACGAGGATTTCCACCGGCCGCCCCAACAGCTCCGAGCGCGAGTAGCCGAAGAGGACCTCGGCCTGACTGTTGACCATCTCGATCCGGCCGGTCGATCGGATCATCACCATGGCGCTCGGCGCCGACTCCACCACCTCGCGGAAACGCGCCTCGCTCTTACGCAAGGCGCGTTGCATGTTGGCGGAACTGTCGTGGCTATCAGACATCAATCGCTCGGGTCTCGGCCCGCCTAACAGTGCGGACGCCCTTCCCAATCAGGGTTCGGCTGGTGAAGCGGAGATTAACGACGTCGCCGAAGCGGCCCTCTCAAGCGGCGCTTGCGGGGCGCGGCGATCCCCGGATCAAATTCTCAGGCAGGAAACAGGGGTTGCAGGGCCAAACAGTGCGGCAGTTCGTCTTCGCCCTTGGCAATCCACTTACTCATTGAAATCACGAATACTTATCCACCCAGGACGAAGAGGCGTGAATTCAAATTCTACTTTAGGTTTTCATTGCTCGCCCAAGAGGGCGTCTACGCAACTGCGCGACCGATTCGAAACCCGAAAGCGCTCCAGACCGCCTGAGACGACTCGGGGGGTGCCCAGGGCGAAGTCCATGGTAAGGGGCCACGCGACTGCGAATGTCGCCTTTGGCAAAAGATCGGCAGATCGGAGCAAAGGTCGATCCAGTACGGACAGCGAGCGCTGCATGGCCATTGGGCCGCGCGCGCGGTCAAAATCCCGATGGCGGCGGCCCGGCCGGGGCGAATGCGCCGCCCAATTTCGATCTGTCATAGCGCGCATGTTCAGCGCGCTAGCCTTCCATGCGATCCATGACATGGTTCACCCAGGCGGGAGGCGATGGGCGTGATAGATCGGGAGCCTGAAGGCTCGGGGGAGATTTCCCATTTCGTTCGTGGGTCGGTGTTGATCGCGATCTCCCAAGTCGCGGTCGGTCTGGCGATGGATTGGCGAGCCATTCGCGACGAACTCGCAATCCCCGCGGAGTTCATGGACCCTCTCGCCAAAATTCCAGCTCAGGTGGCGGGTGAGGCGCTAAACCTGCTGGCAGCGCGCTCCGGAAGGCGGGATTTGGGTTTGCGGGCCGCCGAACAGATTGAGAAGAGCATGGGCTCGCCCGTGGTCGTTCCTCAATTGCAGTACGGCCTGCGCGCGCAACCGACAGTGGCCGACGTGATTAAATTTTACGCGCGCAATGCGCATTTGCAGAACAATACTGAATGGAACCATGTAGAGGAGGTCGGCCAGTTCTTAATCTTGAAGCGCGGCTTGAAAATGCAGGCGCTAGCGAGCAATCCTTTCTTTATCGACCTGAACCTCGCCAACTCGGCGATCTTCCTTCGAGGACTTCTGGGACGAGATTGGCGGCCATACAAGACCTGTTTCTCAAGGCCGAGGCCCGCGGATGAGACGCCTTATCGGGAGATTTTTGGCTCCGTTGAATTCGATCGCGAGTTTGATGGGCACATCTTCGACAAGAGCCAACCCTACATAGCTCCGCTTAGCGATCCAGAGAGCTTGGACCGCATCGAGAAGGTCATCTCGGCGCGATCCGCAAGTCCGTCGATCTCGCTCGACGACATTCGAGATTTGACGGCCAGAATGCTGCCGGACGGCGAGTGCACCCTTGAGCGCCTTTCGGCAGCGCTTGGTGTGGAGCGTCGCACCGCGCAGCGACGCCTAAAGGCTCACGGGCTCACCTTCTCCGAACTGATCGACCGATCGCGCATGGAGGCCGTCGAGATTCTCATCCGCCGGGAAGACCATACGCTCACCCGCTTGGTGTCTGAGCTGGGCTTTTCCAGCATCAGCACATTCTCGCGCTGGTTCCGGCAGTCCTACGGGATGACCGCGTCGGACTATCGAAAGCGACGCGTGGGAGCCACCGAAGCCGAACGGCTGTCCGCACTGATGAGCCGGACTCGCGACATGGTGCTCGGCGTGGGCGACGGGGGAACGATCCTCTTTGCGAACCCCGCCGCCCGCCGGCTGTGTCAGACGTCGCAAAATCTAGTCGGCGAGGACATCCACGGCCTGGTCCATC
Source organism: Phenylobacterium sp. NIBR 498073 (assembly GCF_027286305.1). Classification (NCBI taxonomy): domain Bacteria; kingdom Pseudomonadati; phylum Pseudomonadota; class Alphaproteobacteria; order Caulobacterales; family Caulobacteraceae; genus Phenylobacterium; species Phenylobacterium sp. NIBR 498073. The sequence goes on along the minus strand of NZ_CP114599.1, from coordinate 217,935 downwards.
CGGACGATCACGGATGGATCGATGCCTTCAAGAGAGCTTGGGCGGCGAAGCCGCCCAAGCAGGGCGAGCCCTTCGGCCAATGCCGGTTCGCCACGCAGGCCGGCGACTATGCTTGGTGCGAGTATCAGCTCAGTCCGATCTTCAACCATGCAGGTCAGATCTGCGAAGTGCTCGTCGTCCTTCATCCGCTCGGGGACGCGAGTTCAGACTCTCCACGATGTTCGTGTGGACGCCATTCCGTTGCGACCACACCTGACTGTGGTTGACGTGATGCACCTTGTCGAAATGGAGGTGCAGGACGTTCCAGTGACCGGCCTCGTCGGTCACGACCGTCGCGCTGGGGTGGACGTGCTTGAGGATCGCCGCGAGCGCATCCTTCTCATGACCGACGACAAAGGTGAGGGTACGCCCACCTTGGCCGCGTTCGCGCAGACTGACGACACTCCGCTCCTTGCCGTTTTTCGGCGCGCGAGGGCTTTTCCCCTTATTCCCGATGTTACCGAGACGCTTCGATCCGCCGACCAAGGCGCCGTCGATCTCGACCACGCCGGTTAGTTGTTCAGCGGTCGCCATGGCGCCGAACACCTCACGCAGCTTGTGGGTCAGCACGAAGGCGGTTCGATAGTTGATGCAGAGTTCGCGGCTCAGCCGCAGCGCGGCAACGCCATTCACGCCGTTCACGAAGAGCGCGATCGCGGTGAGGATGTCTGCGAAGTACAGCTTCCGGCTGGCAAAGATCGTGCCGGACGTGAGCGAGAATTGCTTCTCGCAGGCCTTGCACTTGAAGATCGCGCGGCTCTTGAACTCATAGACGGCGTCAGCGCCGCAGTGAGGACAGAAAGGCTCTCCCCCGTTTTCCGCGAAGCGGACCGCCCGGAACGCTGCCTTGGCTTCGGGTTCGCTCATGCGAGCAACCTCCCGAAGACTCAGGGACCGCGCTTTGGCGCTGAGGAGAAAGTGTTGTCGCAACCCGCCTTTCCGTGCAGAAGCATCAATATCGATGCTTATGTTGCGGCGGCGGTGCTCACGTCAAGCGCAAAAGCATCATATTCGATGCTTTCACCCCAATATCGGCGCTAAAGATGCAAAATTGGACCGACATGCCGCACCGGATCATCCGCACGGAGATGACCAAGCGGGGGATCAGCTACGCTGAATTGGTCGAGCGGTTCGCCCGGATCGGGATCATCGAGAATGAGCGCAGCCTTCGAAACAAGGTCGCGCGTAGCACCTTCTCCGCCACCTTTATGCTTCAGTGCATGGTGGCGATGGACATGATGGTGCTGGATTTGAGCGGCTACGAACTGCCACAGCCGGCCGAGCCGATCCGAGCGGAGTCATCTTTTCCCGAGGTCTCAGACGAATAAGCGCGCGTCCAGCGCACCAGCCTCGCTCTCGACCAAAGCTGGCAAGCTTTGCCATCGCGCGCTATGGTGAAGCTGACAATTGGGGTCAGGGAGAGTTGCGCAATGAAGCTGCCGATGATCGGCGTAGTCTGGGCGGTGAGCGTCTTGGCCGTGGCCGGACAAGCTAACGCTCAATCGCGTTGCTACAGCGATGCCTACGGCAACACGACGTGCCGAGATGGAAATGGCAATACGACCCGTGGCTACACCGACCCGTACGGGAACTCGACGTGGCGCGGCAGTAACGGCAACACCGTTCGCGGCTACACCGACAGCTACGGGAATTCGACGTACCGCGACAGCAGCGGCAACACCGTTCGAGGCTACACCGACAGCTACGGGAATTCGACGTACCGCGACAACAGCGGCAACACCGTTCGAGGCTACACCGACAACTATGGGAACTCGACGTACCGCGACAACAGCGGAAATACCGTGCGCTGCTATCGAGACGCTTACGGAAATTCGACCTGCCGGTAGCCGATCGACATCCCTCGGGTTGAACAGGCGTCCGGGCGGGAAATGGAGTTGCGTTGACGCTACAACCGCTGGTACGAATTTCTTGACAGCGGCGGGTCGGAGGGCTACTTTAAAGGCCTTACTTATGGACCTCGGCGTTCCTTGGGACGTCGAGAGACTTATTTTCAAAGAGCCGCCTGTCACAGGGCGGCTTTTTTCATGGCCGCGACATGGGGTGGGCTAACGAATGGCGGCGTGCGCAGTATTCTTTGATGCGGGCTATATCGAGAAGGTGCTTCTGCGGGAGCATCCGGGCAAGCGCATCGACTATGCAAAACTGGCTGCGAAGATGGCTGGCGACGAAGCCCTTCTGCGATCCTACTACTACAATTGCCTGCCCTATCAGAGCGATCCTCCAACACAGGAGGAGAAGGCCGCCTACGATAGGAAGGTCAAGTTCGTGGACGCGCTTAGGTATCTGCCGCGTTTCGAAGTTCGACTTGGAAAGCTCGCCAAGGTTGGCGTGGGCCAGAATGGACGGCCGATCTTCCAGCAGAAGCGGGTTGATCTGATGCTAGGCGTTGACATGGCCCTGCTCGCGGCGAAGGGAAAAGTCACGTCAATTGCCATCTTCACTGGTGACAGCGATGTTATTCCAGCGGTTGAAGTCGTGAAGCAAGAGGGCGTGGTGGTTCATCTTTGGCATGGATCAATGGCGGCTGGTGCTGCCAATCCTCCCAGCAGAGACCTACATCAAATGTGCGACGAGCGCTTCGATGTCGCGACAGTCATCGACGACATCCTCATGGAGCGTAAGCAAGCTGAACCCGAAGCGGCAGCGGCTGAAAAGATGCTGGCCGAATAACACCGGTCGCTCACGTCTTTTGGTTAAGTCCTAGGGAGAGGCGCACGTGAAGACGACCCAAGGTACTCTGCGCGTTTCGACAGCCTCTCGACTTCTCGCCGTAATCGCATCGGCCGGATCATTGGCGGCTTGCGGTCAAGATAGTCGAGTAAGTGCTCCGACAGCGACAGCAACCCCGGTAGCCATTCAAGCCGCCGTAATGAGTTGCATGAGCGACGACACCCCCCACCTCATGGGTCTCGCGGAAGCTGGCGCGGTCGACCCGGACTACGCCGCCAACGCACGCGCCAACGCGCAACGATGCAAAGCCGCAATCACTAAACTGCGCCGAATGAAGGCGCCGACTGAATGCATCCAAACGGCCGAGCAGATTGAAACGCTTCAGTGGGCGCTCAGCACCGCGCTCTCCGGCCAGAGAACCAATGCGTCGGATCGTGGCTTGATGACAACGATGGACCTGGCCGCGTCCTGCGCCGAGGTCGCCCGCTTCCCCAAAGTCGCGCCGTCCGCAGAGGTGGAAGCCGCCGCAGAATCCGCACAGGAAGCTGCCGATGCCGCACAGGCAGCCGCCGAGGCCGCGTCCGATGCGATGAAGGCGGCGACCGCCGCCAGCCGGGCGGCCCACTAGCATGAGCTTCTTCGATCCTCCTCACGAGAAGATCATCGGCTGGTCGCCGCCCTACTTTCAGTCGCCGGCGCGCTTGCTCGTGCCGCAGCTCGACGCCACGATCGCCGAACTCGGAGTGCCGTTGTCGGGCCAGAAGCTGTTTCGCACCGCCATCATCGGCCGCTTGGCATTGCTCTCGGCCGAGGAGGCGCCTGGGGATTGGTCTCCCACCGCCTTACAGTTGGTGAAGGCGTATACGCAAAATGCCGACCGCTCGATTCCCAGCGGTTTCCGACATCTACTGCCCATCGCGACCGAGATGCTGCTGAGCGCGTTCGGCCGGGCGGTCGAGGCCGCTCACCAAAACTCCGGCTACGGGTAGTCATCGCGCGCCTCCGATCAGATGGAAACGCTTAGCGACCAAGCACGATAGTAATAGAATCCCCAAATCGGGGCGAAACGCCCCGGATGTAATTAGAATTGGTTTGTCCGGCCAAATCGTCAGCGCCTGAGGACACATGAACGCCTACGATCGACTTCCGCCACTGGCTAAGTTGCTTCACCTAATTCTCCTCATCGCGCCGGTCGCGGCGGCAGGAATCCTGACGCAATCGTGGCGGGTGGCGGGCGAGACGTTTCTATGGGGAACCCTTTTTCTTGGGGGGGCCGCGACGTTTGCAATTGGGCGGTTCATCCGCGCAATCATTAGGGAAACTGGCGACGAGGACTTAGACGCTTATCGTTTTCGCCGCGTATTCATATGGGCGTTCCTGCTTACGGGTCCGGCGGCGGGTATCATTGTTGCGTACCTTGCGGTGACCTAGCAGCGCCTACGCGTCGCCGTTTCGAGATCGCGGCGCAACAAGTCCGCTGGCTCAGCTTCCAACGCCTCGGCGATCTTCACCAGATACCTGAGCGAGGGGTTTTCCTCACCGCGCTCAACGCCGGCGATGTATCGCATCGCGATCTCGGCTTCATGGGCAAGCTGCTCCTGCGTAAGGCCCTTCGCCTTCCGCAGGCGGCGGATGTTCGCGCCGACGATCGCCTCCCACTCCATTCGCAGGATGAAGCAGGTGCCGCCCAACTAGCTCTAGGATCTATATTGCCCATTCCGTTTACCTGCGACGAGCAGAATAGACCCCATTCCAGGTGGAGGGGTTTATGGCAACGACAAGCCAAAATGATTGGGCAGGGAAGATTCTCGGGTTCTTCTTCGGCATCGGATTGCTGATGATGGGGACGTTCTTCGTACTGGACCGCGCGGCGGCGATCTTGACGCCGAAACAATACGCCGCCGCCAGGGCAGCCGAAGAGGCCGAGCAAGCAGCCGCTGCGGCGCGTCAGGCCGAAGTCCAGCGAGTAGCCGACGCCGAACAGGCCAAACGAGATGAAGCCCAGCGCAAGGAGGAGGTCACCTACCTCGCGGCGTCGGAGTCGTTCGAGAATTTTAAGGCGTCGCTACGCGACCCCCAAGCCGCTCGGTTTCGGGATGTTTGGGCGGTACGCGCCAAGGTGCGGGGCTTTGAGGTCGTCGCGGCTTGCGGGGTCGTCAACGCCCCGAACGCGCTCGGGGCCTATGTTGGCGATACGCCATTCATTGCTGCGGCGAGCTATATCTTCACGCCCGAGCACCCGAACTTCGCTGACCGCTTCCAGTCTATCTGCCTCGATGGCGAGAAGGTGATGAAGCTCCGCGACTAGGCCGAAACACAAGATATACGAGAACGTGATGCGAACGACCCACAATATGTAGGGGGCGAAGGGCGCTGAGGAGCTTGACTCTAGGGTTGTGGCGCCGCCTGCTGCGCGGGATCGCTTAGAATCGCGTGGGGGCACGACCACTGGCCGCGCCCCCACACGAAACTGGGAGGTTCCCGAACCAACCGATGGCTGGGCCTGGGAACATCGCCGTCAAGACTTTGGACTGTGAGTCCGAAGGGTCGAAAGGTCAAGGGTCCAGCCTCACATTGAGCCGGAGACCCTGGACCATGTTCCAGCAAGCCCAGCAGAACACGCAAGTGTTCTGGCAAGGTGCGAGCGGTCGCTCGTACACGACCTACCTACACCCGATCGGAACCCGCTATCGGCCGATTGCAGGCGTCTACATCGCCTGCCATCAACGGTCCGATGGACGCTGGGTCGCGGACTACATCGGCGAGGCCCAAAACCTCGATGATCGCATCGGCGCCGGCCTCCAAAGGCATCATAAGCTGGAACGGATGCGCCGCGCAGGGGCCACTCACCTCTGCACGCTCGCCGTCTCGGGCGGTTCGACCGAACGATTGGGGATCGAGCGCGATCTTCGGCATTCGTGCCGTCCTAGCTGTAACGACCAGTAGGGTAGCGCTGTCTCGTTAACGAGACCTGGGGCGTGACCGCTCAGTGTCACGCCTCATTCGGCGCGATCAATCGGATCAAGCAGCCGTTGCGTGATTAGGTTCCGCGCGACTTCCGCCGGCTCGACTGCTGAAGCGACAATCCGGCCGTCGCAGATGCCGATGTAGCCGGCATCGTTCGCCGCATAGGCGGGCGCGATGACGTAGGCTCGGCCGCCTCGGGTGAAGCGGAGCGGAGTGCGCCTGGGAGAGTTCATCGCGCAACCTCCCAGCCCTGAAGATTCCCGACCGAAGGGACGTTCCGGACGAGCCCCTTCTGCTTCTGCACTCGCAGGCAAGCGCAGACGCGCTTGACCATGATCAGGGCCAGTTCTCGATCATCGGGGTTCAGGCCCCGCTCGGACATGAGCCGCATGGCGATGTCGCGGGACGTGACGGGCTGATGCGCGTCTCGGAGAGTCTGGAAGACGATCCGCGTCACCTCGCCCTTGAAGGCCGCATGGCGCGGCGGGACCGGCTTCGAGCGGATGGCGCCGATGTCGATCGTCGGATTGAAGATGCGGATGGTCGCGTCGATGTGGTCGAGTTCGGCGATCAGGCGCCGAAGTTCGAGTTGATTGTGCTCGATCTGGCCGGCGACCTCAGCCCGCTTTCTGGTGAGGGCGTGCAGGACGTTCGGCTGATCGGCGTCGAAGGGGATGATCTCGTTTGTCATGAGAAAAACATAACGAGAACAATGCCGTAGTCACGGTGGAGCTAGGTGTGTTTGCTGCATAATGGCCGAGTTCTCGGCACAGGCGCTCGACAGCCTGCGCCAGCCGCTGGAGACCGGCGAGGTGGTGGTCGCCCGCGCCAATGCTCATGTCCGCTACCCGGCCCGCTTCCAGCTGGTCGCCGCCCAGAACCCCTGCAAGTGCGGGCTGGGCGGGGCCGGACGCGGGGCATGCGGGCGCGCGCCCCGCTGCCAGACCGACTACCAGATGAAGGTCTCCGGCCCGTTCATGGACCGCATCGACCTGCAGGTCGACGTGCCGCCAGTCACCGCCGCCGACCTCGCCCTGCCGCCGCCGGCCGAGGGCACCCGCGAGGCCGCCGCCCGCGTCGCCGAGGCCCGCGCCCTACAGGCCGACCGCGCTGGGACCGCAGGCCCGCCCCTCAACGCCCGCGCCGAGGGCGATTTCCTGGAGAAGATCGCCGACCTCGATCCCGCCGCCCGCGCCCTGCTGGCGAGCGCCGCCGAGGCCGGCGGCCTCACCGCCCGCGGCTGGACCCGCACGCTACGCCTGGCCCGCACCATCGCTGACCTCGAGGGTGGCGGCCCGGTGCGCCGAGCCCACGTCGCCGAGGCCCTGGTCTATCGCCGCGCCGCCGGACGCTCCCTCGATGCAACCCGAACCGCGCTTCACACGTCTTAGCTCCGCAGCAAGGGGGGAGGCGATGCCCGACTACTCGCATATCCTGATCACCGTCGACATCGAGGACCCGACCAACACCGAGCGAGAGCTGCGCCGTGCGCGCCGAGGCCCGCGCGATCGAGGCCGGCCTGATCATCGTCGGCGCCCACCAGCCCAACGCCGTCTCCCGGCTGCTCGGCTCCAACGCCGAGCGCCTGGTCCGCGAGTCGCCGGTCAGCGTGCTGATCGCGCGCTGAGCCGCCAGCGCAGGTGCGCGCCCAGCGCCAGGGCGATCAGCACCAGGTAACTCCAGAGGATCAGGGCGGTGATGTAGGCCCGCGCCCGCACGCCGCCGTCGACGATGATCGCCGCATGGGTGATCACCAGCAGCAGCTGGAACGCCGCCGCCGGCAGGATCCAGGTGCGATCCGAGCGCACCACCAGCCCCAGCAGGACGCCCAGGAACAGGACGTCGACCGCGAACACGCTCCATTGCGGATCGACCCAGTTGGTGCGGTTCTGCAAGGCTGCGGTGGCGACCCAGGCCAGCACGTTGGCCACCGCCACCACCCGCTCGACCCAGCCGCCGCGCCACCAGGCGTAGGTCGAGACCGCCAGCATGGCGACGGCCCAAATCTGTTCGGGCGGGGAACTGAGCACGAAAAAAGGGGCCCTCCAGGATGAGGGCCCCGATACTGAGGCTTACGCCGCAAAGTGCAACTTCGCAGCGCCCCGGATTGGGTGTCAGGCGGCCGGAGCGACCTGCAGGAGGTGGCGCGCCCGGGCCGAGGCCTCCGGAGGCTTCTCCATGCCGCCGTACATCACTGCGCCCAGGCCGATCTGGGTCTTGGCGACGTCCAGCTCCTTGTGGGTCTCGCAGATGGCGCGGCGCGCCTGGGCCAGCAGGGCGATCGCCTCGCTGGCGCGTTCCACGGCGCCCTGGCCGACCAGGGCCGACAGGCCCGCATCGGCCCGCAGGCCCGGCATCACACCCGCCAAACCGGCCGTCTTCGCCAGGGCGGCGTCGATGGCGGCTTCGGCTTCGAACAAACTCGCCGCGACTTGATCGGCGATCATACGACGTTGCTTGAGCATGAGAGGTCTCCTGGCGCGCGGCCGAACGCCGGCGCCTTCTGTGCGTGTTGAGTTTTCGGGGAACAGGGCTAAGGCCCTGTTTGGAAATAGGATTAAATCAGGTTCTGGAGCGCATGGAGGCCCGCGAGCAGGGCCCCGAAAGCCAGGGCCGCGACGATCGCGATCAGCCCCACGAGCCCCAGCCGCGCGAGCGGACCTAGGCTTCGGGCGGATACTCCGAGGCCATATCCGGCTGGAAGTCCTCGTCCAGCAGCGCCCAGCTGGTGCAGAGGATCTCCCGCAGCACCATTTCCGGCGGCTTGAACTGCGACATCTTCCGCAAACCGGAAATCAGGTCGCGGGCCATGGCCGCCTTCATCGGCGAATCCGCCAAGTCGGCGAGCTGGCGCTCCAGCTGGCTCCAGGTAAAGCTCGGGACGCTGTCCTCGTGGCTCGGCGGCGCCGGCCAGCGGCGCTCGAACGCGGCTGCTTCCTCGCGCACCCGCGCCGCGCGGCCCACCGCCGCCCGGCGGTTCATCGTCTCGCGGGTCGGGTGCGGGTTCACCACCGTACCCCTGGCGTCCGCCAGTTCTCGCAACCAGTCGCCCATCGGCCTCGCCTCCTTGCTGGGCTTCATCAGCCCACGAGACGGCGGCGGCGTCTGTCCTGATCGCGTCGTGTCCCGATCCGATCGGGACAGCGATTTCGTGATCGGCCAAGGCCCGCGCGGCCGCATAGCGGTCGGCGACGCCCAGCTTGCGGCGCGCCCGATCGCAATAGGTGTCGACCGAAGCCTTCGACATGCCCAGCTCGCGGGCGATCTGCTTGGAGCTGAGGTGGCGGTCGACGAGGCGCAGGCAATCGCGCTCTCTCGGCGTGAGAAGCTCGACTGGGTCCGCGATGGTCTCAGACGGTGCGCGCATAGGACGAATACGTTAGCGACTCGCGTTACCGGCCGTCTACTTGTTATGCTGCGGCAGGCTTAACGCCGCGATAGAATATCCCAAGCAGTGGGGAGGACAAAATGCCCCTCGACGACGCCATCGGTCCAGACCCTGTTGATATCGGCATCGGCGCCCGAATGCGCCTGCGCCGCAAGTCCCTCGGCATCAGCCAGGGAGTGCTCTCCGAACGGGTCGGCGTCTCTTTCCAGCAGATCCAGAAGTACGAGCGCGGGGCCAATCGCGTCTCCGGCTCGATGCTGGTGGCCATCGCCGCAGCGCTCGACACCAGCGTCGGCTGGCTGGTCGGCGAGGAGGGCGGCCTGGCCGACGCCGCCGACGAGGTGATCTCGGCCCTGGCCCTGACCGGCGGGGTCGATTTGCTGGAGGCCTTCGCGTCCATCCCGCAGGCCTCGGCCCGCGCCGCCCTGGTGACCCTGGCCCAGGAAATGGCCGCACTCTAAGGGCGCTTGACCGCCCGTTAAGCCGCGCGCGGTAAACCTAGGGTCGATGACCTACGATCGCACCCGTGACGCCCGCGTCAGCGCCGAGCAACTCGCCTCGCTCAGCCATGAGTTCCGCACGCCGCTGAACGGCGTACTCGGGATGGCCCGGCTGCTGGCGGGCACTACCTTGACCGACGAACAGCGCGCCTATGTCTCGGCCCTGCGCGAGTCCGGCGAACACCTGCTGGGCCTGGTCAACGACGTGCTCGACTTCGCCCGCCTGGGCGCCGACAAGATCGAACTGCATCCCGCCGACTTCGACGTCGAGAGCCTGCTGCGCTCGGTCTGCGAACTGCTCTCCCCGCGGGCCCAGGAAAAGGGCCTGGAGATCGCCTGGGCCGCGCCGCCCGGCATCGGCGTCGTCTACGCCGACGAAGGCCGTCTGCGTCAGATTCTGCTCAACTTCGCCGGCAACGCGGTCAAGTTCACCAGCCAGGGCGGCGTGCTGCTGAGCGTCGCCGAAACTCCCGCCGGCCTGCGCTTCACGGTCGAGGACTCTGGTCCCGGGGTAAGCCAGGCCGCCCGCGAGACCATCTTCGAGGCCTTCGAACAAGCCGACCCGCTGCGCGACGTCCAACTCGGCGGCGCGGGCCTGGGCCTGGCCATCGCCCGCAAGCTGGCCGGCGCCATGGACGGCGCGGTCGGGGTCGAGACCGCCTCGCTCGGCGGGGCGGCCTTCTGGTTCGAGGCCCCGCTGCCCCGCCGCCCGGCCCGGGCCGAACGCCCGCTGGCCCGCCGCACCGTCGCCATCGTCAGCGCCAACCCGATCGTCGCCGAGGCCGCCCGCCGCCAGATCGAGGCGTCCGGCGGCAAGGCCCTGGTCGCCGCCGACCTGCCGGCCGCCCTGGCCGCCAGCCGTCCGGCCGACGTCGTGCTGATCGACCGCGCCCTGGCCCCCGAGCGCCCGCCCGCCAAGCGCTCGCTGCTGGTCATGCTCACCCCGGACGAGCGCGGCCGTATCGCCGAGCATCGCGCCGCCGGTTTCGCCGGCTACCTGATCAAGCCGCTGCGCCGCGCCTCGCTGGCCGAGCGGGTGCTCGCCGCCCGCCGCGACGACGATCCGGCCCGCGCGGTGGAGGACGACCGCATCGCCCCGGCCGCCGCTCCCGGCGCCCGCATCCTGCTGGTCGAGGACAATCCCATTAACGCCCTGCTGGCCCGCACCCTGCTGACCCGCGAGGGCTGCCGCGTCGACCAGGCCGGCGGCGGCGAGGAGGCGCTGGCCGCACTCAAGGTCGGGGTCTACGACCTGATCCTGATGGACATGCGCATGCCCGGCATGTCGGGGCTGGAGGCCACCCGCAAGGTCCGCGGCATGGGCGTGCGCACGCCGGTCGTCGCCCTGACCGCCAACGCCTTCGAGGAAGACCGCCACGCCTGCCTCGCCGCCGGCATGGACGACTTCCTGGTCAAGCCGCTGACCCCCGACGCCCTGCGCGCGGCGCTTGGCCGCTGGACCCTCGCCGCCGACTGGACGCAAAAGCCGGACCACGCCAAGGTCGGCTGACGCCGCGGGCCGCCCCGGCGTCGTTCGGGGAAGCCTTAGATGACCACAGAGACTGAGGCCGGCGAGGCCGCCGCCGGCAAGAAGCCCGGCACGCTGGCGGCTCTGGCCGTCTATCTCGAGCGCCGCTCGCTGGTCATGCTCTCGCTCGGCTTCGCCTCGGGCCTGCCCAACCTGCTGATCTTCGACACGCTGTCGGCCTGGCTGCGCGACGCGGGCCTGTCGCTGGAGGTCATCGCTTTCTTCGGCCTGGCCACCCTCGCCTATTCGCTGAAGTTCCTCTGGGCCCCCCTCGTCGACCGCGCCAAAGTGCCGGTCGTCACCAAATGGCTCGGCCATCGCCGCTCCTGGATGCTGCTCTGCCAGGGGCTGATCGTGCTCGGCCTGTGGTCGATCGCCGGCGCCGATCCGGTCTCCAGCCTCGGCCTGATGGCGCTGTTCGCGGTGCTGGTGGGCTTCGTCTCCGCCACCCAGGACATCGTCATCGACGCCTGGCGGATCGAGGCCGCAGTCACCGAGAAGCAGGGGGCGATGGCGGCGGCCTACCAGTGGGGCTACCGCATCGCCATGATCGTCGCCGGCGTGCTGCCGCTGGCGCTGTCCGAATACGCCGGCTGGAACACCTCCTACGCGATCATGGCGCTGCTGATGCTGATAGGCGTACTCGGCGTGCTCGGCGCCCCGCGCGAGGCCCAGCACGAGATCCGCGCCATCGACACCGGCGACATTCCCGCCGCCCCGGCCCGCGACGGCGTCGAGTGGGCGATCCGCCTGCTGCTGTTCGTGCTCGGCGGGATCGTCCTCGGTTCGGGCCTGGCCGGCAACGCCGCCATCCTCGCCGCCGCCTTCGAGAAGCTCGGCCTGTCCGCCGCCGCCGCCCAGGTCACCGCGCTCTGGGAAGCCAAGCCCTGGGGCGTCTTCGCCCAGCTCGTCGGCGTCGTGACCGGGGCGCTGGTGATCTTCTTCGCCGCCCGTCCGGCGCCGGGCCTGCAGACCCGTCCGGGTCGCTATCTCAGCGTCGCGCTCGGCGAGCCGCTGGCCAACTTCTTCGCCCGCTACGGCCAGGCCGCGGGCCTGATCCTGGCGCTGATCTGCGTCTACCGGCTGAGCGACTTCGTGCTCAACATCATGAACCCGTTCTACCTCGACATGGGCTACTCGAAGATCGAGATCGCCGAGGTCCGCAAGGTGCTGGGCGTGGTCATGTCAGTGCTCGGGGTCGGGCTCGGCGGCTTCTGCATCGCCCGCTTCGGCCTGATCCGCTCGATGGTGATCGGCGCCTTCGCAGGCCCCCTGTCCAACCTGGTCTTCGCCTGGCTGGCGGCTCAGGGCCCGCAGCTCTGGGCGCTCAGCGTGGCCATCGGGGTCGACAACATCGCTTCTGGCTTCGCCGGCACCTGCCTGATCGCCTACATGTCCAGCCTGACCGGCCAGGGCTTCACCGCGACCCAGTACGCGCTGTTCTCCTCGCTCTACGCCCTGCTCGGCAAGCTGGTCGCCTCGCAGTCCGGACGCATCGTCGAGGGCGCCGCCGCCAGCGCCGACGCCGGCGGGATCTTCGCGGCCTTCAAGCCGCTGTTCGCCGGCCTGCCGCCGCAGACCTTCGCCAACGCCATGCAGAAGTCCGGCGTCACCCCCGAAGCGCTCGGCGCCGGCTACATGACCTTCTTCTTCTATTCGGCCCTGCTCGGCATCGTCGGCATCGTCCTGGCCTTCATGGTCGCCAGGCTCAGCCCTCAGCCGAAGGACGCGTAGGCTCAGTCCCTACGTCCCGCTCAGCAGGAAGTGCCCGCGCAGCGCCGCGGCCGGCTTGTCGCGCGCCTCCTGCCAGGCCTCGACGTGCACGTTGGCGATCTGGCGGCCGATCTTCCGCACGTCGGCCCGGGCGTACATGGTCATGGCCTTGCCCGGCCGCAGGTACTCGATGGTGATGTCGATGGTCTTGTGGACCTTGGCGCTAGGCGCGATCACCGACAGCTGGGCCAGCGCGGTCATTTCCATGAACGCCCCGATCACCCCGCCGTGCAGGGCCGGCATGATCACGTTGCCGACCAGATGCGGCGCGAACGGCAAGGTAGCGGTCATCTCGTCCCCGGCCAGCTCGGCGCGCATACCGAGAAACCGGACATAGGGCACCCGGCCGAGGAACTCTTCCAGGCGTTGGGCGGCGGCGGACTGGCTCATGCGGCGGGCGCCCTCTTGAGGATGAAGGCGGCCTGGGCCGTGGCGATCGGGTCTTGCGGGTCGGCGTCGTAGGCGTGGGCCCGCACGAAGGCGATGGTCCGGGTCAGCTTGTAGCAATGGGCGCTGGCGGTGATGTCGGCGCGCGGCGCCGCCGGGCGCATGTAGTCGATGCGCAAGTCGAGCGTGGCGGTCGAGAAGGGGGTCGTCGCGTCCCGCGCGGTCGAGATGATCGCCAGGCCGCAGACATGATCAAGAAGCGCGGTGACCACCCCGCCTGCGATGACGCCGGTGTCGGGATCGCCGACCAGGTCTTCGCGCCAGGGGGTAAAAATAGAGCCTCGCGAAGGCTCGACGGACAGCAGCTTGAAGCCGAGGGCGGAGGCCTGCGGCACGGTTTCCACCATGTGCCGCGCAATCTCGCGAAGGGCCTCGGGGTATGTGTTCATCCCCCGTCTTTGAGGCGCCTCCGCCTATCGGTCAACGTGACGGTAGGTCAATTGCAGGCCGGTCACTTAGGCGACGCCGGCGGCCTTGGTGAGGATCGCGACGGCGACGGCCATCAGCGGAGTGGCGGCGAGAACGAGGTTGGCGAAGCCGTTGAAAGCGAAGGTGTTACGCATGGTGTTGTCCCTCTGGTCTGGCGTGGTCCGCGATGTCCGCGTCCCGATGAGAGGGGTATACGAGATGACACCTCCGAATACTCGTTAAGTCTTGGTCATGACCTCGATTTCATAATATGAATACTATGTAATGTTCGGCTTGCTGCGAAGTGTCGTTCCGGAAAGCGCGCAGCGCTTGTCCGGGACCCATTGCCGCCTAAGCTCGCCGGAAAGGGCGCGACCCTCGCAACATCCTGCATGATCAGGTGTTCATGGGTCCCGGCCTTCGTCCTGCGGCCGAAGCCGGGATGACACGCCGAGAAACCCGTTCCCATATTCCCAGCCATGATCCGGCCCGAAAGCCTGCTCTGCCCAAAGCCCGAGGGGCTCTACTGCGCGCCTGGCGACTTCTTCGTCGATCCGGTGGCGCCGGTGGCGCGCGCGGTGATCACCCACGGCCACGCCGACCACGCCCGCGCCGGCCACGGCACGGTGATCGCCACCCCGCAGACCCTGGCGATCATGGCCGAGCGCTATGGCCAGGACTTCGCTGGCTCGGTGCAGCCGCTGGCCTATGGCGAGAGCGTCAGCCGCGACGGGGTGGACGTCACCCTGGTCCCGGCCGGCCATGTGCTCGGCTCGGCCCAGGCCGTCGTCGCGTGGAAGGGCCTGACCATGGTGGTCTCCGGCGACTACAAGCGCCGCCGCGACCCGACCTGCTTAGCCTTCGAGCCGGTCCCCTGCGACGTCTTCATCTCCGAGGCCACCTTCGGCCTGCCGGTGTTCCGGCACCCCGACGCAGGCCACGAGATCGCCAGGCTGCTGCGCTCGGTCCAGCAGTTCCCCGAGCGCGCCCACCTGGTCGGCGCCTATGCGCTCGGCAAGGCCCAGCGGATCATCCGCCTGCTGCGCGAGGCCGGCTGGGAGCGGACGATCTACGTCCACGGCGCGCTCGATCGGCTGAACGCGCTCTATGAGGCGCACGGCGTACCGCTCGGCCCGCTGGCGCCGGCGACCTCGGACCAGAAGCAGGACTTCGCCGGCCAGATCATCATCGCTCCGCCCGGCGCCCTGGCCGACCGCTGGTCGCGCCGTTTCCCCGACCCGGTCACGGCCTTCGCCTCCGGCTGGATGCAGGTCCGCGCCCGGGCCCGCCAGCGCGGCGTCGAGCTGCCGCTGGTGATCTCCGACCACGCGGACTGGGACGAGCTGACCGCCACCGTCGACGAACTGCGCCCCGGCGAGCTCTGGATCACCCACGGCCGCGAGGAAGCCCTGCTGCGCTGGGCGCAGCTGCACGACATCAGAGCCCGCGCCCTGGCCCTGGTCGGCTACGAGGACGAGACCGAGGACTGATCGGGCGAGCCCCGCACCTCTGGTTGTGAAAGCGGCTTGCCGGGCATCACGAACCCGTTACCGTCGAGTTCGTCATCTTCGGCGGAGCGGGACATGCGATCATCGATTGTTGGACTGGCCCTTTGCATCCTGCTGGCGGGATGCGGCCGGCCCGTCGAGCGGGCCTACAAGGAGCAGAACACCCTCGCCGACGCCGCCGCGGCCGCGACTGACGCCGCCACACGACCAGCGGACAGCGTCCCGGCGGGCGCCCCCATGCTCGCCTACAGCTACGACTACGGCCTGCAAGCCTCGCCCAAGGGCGTGCGCACGCTTCTCGCCCGCCACGAGGCGGCTTGCGCCAAGGCTGGCCCCGCGATCTGCCAAGTCATCGGCTCATCCGTGAACGAACACGGCGAAGACCAGTTGTCGGCCGAGCTCAATCTGCGCGCGGCCCCACCCTGGTTGACCCAGTTCCGCCGGGGCCTCGCCGTGGACGCCAAGGGCGCGGGCGGCAGGTTGGTGCGCTCCCAGGTCTCGTCCGAGGACCTTTCGCGCCAGATCGTCGACACTGAGGCCATGCTTCGCGCCAAGATCACCCTGCGCGACCGGCTCCAGGCGCTGCTCGCCTCGCGTCCTGGGAAGCTAGCCGACCTCGTCGAGCTGGAACGCGAACTGTCCAAGGTCCAAGGCGAACTGGACGCCGCGCAGTCGGAACTGACCATGATGCGCCAGCGGGTGGCGACGTCGGACGTGACGATCAGCTACGAATCCGGCGGCGTCCTGGCGCCGCAGGGCGTCTGGTCACCCATCGGCAAAGCTCTGAGCGACTTCCTGGGCATCCTCGCCGCCACCGTTGCGCTGTTGATCAACGTCATCGCCTGGACCTTGCCCTGGTTGCTGCTCGGCGGCCTGCTGATCTGGGCGCTGCGCAAGCGGTTGAAGTGGCCCTGGCGGCGCAAACAGAAGCCCGCCGCCTGAGGCCAAGCTCGGCGTCGCGCGTTAAGCTGATCGCATGCGCGCCTTCGCCGAGCTCCTCGACCGCCTGTCGCTGACCGCTTCGCGGAACGCCAAGCTCGTCCTGCTGCGCGACCATTTCGCCAACGCGCCCGACCCCGACCGGGGCTGGGCGCTGGCGGCCCTGACCGGCGACCTCGTCTTCGACGCCGCCAAGCCGACCTTCATCCGCAAGGCGGTCGAGGCCCGGATGGATCCGGTGCTGTTCGGCTGGTCTTACGACTATGTGGGAGATCTGGCCGAGACCGTCGCCCTGGTCTGGCCCGCCCGCCCGGGCGCCAACCGCGAACCGGAGCTGTCCGAGGTGGTCGACGCTCTGCGCGGGGCCAGCCGCGCCGAGGTCCAGCGGCTGATCGAGGGCTGGCTCGACGCCCTCGACGCCACTGGCCGCTGGGCGCTGCTCAAGCTGATGACCGGGGGGCTGCGGATCGGCGTCTCGGCCCGGCTGGCCAAGACCGCCGTCGCCGCGCTCGGTCCGGTCGAGGTCTCGGAGGTCGAGGAGGTCTGGCATGCGCTCGCCCCGCCCTATGACGACCTGTTCGCCTGGCTTGAGGGCCGCTCGGACCGCCCGACCGCCAACGCCCCGGGGCGCTTCCGGCCGGTGATGCTGGCGCAAGGCCTCGACGAGGCGGTCGACTTCGCCAGGCTCGATCCGGACGACTACGCCGCCGAATGGAAATGGGACGGCATCCGCGTCCAAGCGGTCAGCGAGGGCGGCGTGCGCCGGCTCTACACCCGCACCGGCGACGACATCTCCCGCACCTTTCCAGACGTGATCGAGGCGCTGGACTTCGAGGGCGCTCTCGACGGCGAACTGCTGGTCCTGCGGGGAGGCGGCATGGCCAGCTTCGCCGACCTGCAGCAGCGGCTGAACCGCAAGAGCGTCACCGACCGCCTGCTGGCCGACTTCCCGGCCGGGATCCGCGCCTACGACCTGCTGTCGGACGGCGGCGAGGACACCCGCGCCCTGCCCTTCGCCCAGCGCCGCGCCCGGCTGGAGACCTTCGTCGGCGCGTTGAAGACCAGCCGCATCGACCTCTCGCCAATCCAGCCGTTCGCGACCTGGGCGGAGCTCGCCGACCTGCGCCGCGCACCGCCGTCCGGCGACCCCACGCTGGCCGAGGGGCTGATGCTGAAGCGCTGGGACAGCGTCTATGAGGCCGGCCGCCCGAAAGGCCCGTGGTTCAAGTGGAAGCGCGACCCGTTCCTGATCGACGCGGTGCTGATGTACGCCCAGCGCGGCCACGGCAAGCGCTCCAGCTTCTATTCCGACTACACGTTCGGGGTCTGGGCCGAGGCGGTCGACGGCTCCCGCGTCCTCACCCCGGTCGGCAAGGCCTATTTCGGCTTCACCGACGAGGAGCTGAAGGAGATCGACAAGTACGTCCGCGACCACACCGTCGACCGCTACGGCCCAGTCCGCGCCGTCCGCGCCGACGTCCGCCAGGGCCTGGTGTTCGAGGTCGCCTTCGAGGGCCTGCAGCGTTCCACCCGCCACAAGTCGGGCGTCGCCATGCGCTTCCCGCGCATCAGCCGCATCCGCTGGGACAAGCCGGCCGGCGAGGCCGACGAACTGGCTACCCTGGAGCGCATGCTGGAACAGATGGAGGGGCGTTAGCTCCATCCCGGTTTCGGCGACAGCCGAAGACCGGGATGACAGCTGCGGACTACCGCGCGAACCGCTTGAAGAAGCTGTCGTCCTTCCACCGCGGCGTCGCCGGCGCGTTGGCGACGTCGGTGATCAGCTGGCCGAGGAAGGCGTCGAACTTCACCGCCTCGGCCTTCTCGACCGGCTGGGAAAGGTCGTCGGCCAGGGCGTGGTAGCGCTCGGCCCGCCAGGTCTTCTCGATCGCCGCGCGGTCGCTGCCCGCCGTGAACCCGAACTTGAACGACAGCGCCGGGATGCCGGCGCGGATGAAGCTGTACTGGTCCGAGCGGATGAACGAGTTGCGGTCCGGATAGGGGTCGGCGACCACCTCCAGGTTGGCCGCCTTGGCCGCGGCCTTGGCGGTGTCGCCCATGGTGCTCTCGTCGATGCCGTAGATCAGCACCGAGTCGAATTTCCAGAGCGGCAGCGCCATGTCCATGTTGAGGTTGGCGACCACCGAGGCCGGCGGCACGCTCGGCTTGCCGGCGAAATACTTCGAACCCAGCAGCCCCTTCTCCTCGCCGGTGACCAGCACGAACAGCACCGAGCGCTTGGGGGCCGTCTTCGCCGCGGCCATTTCGCGGGCGATCTCCAGCACCGAGGCCACGCCCGCGGCGTTATCCATCGCGCCGGCATAGTAGGGGGCGCCGACGCCGGTCGTGTTGACGCCCAGGTGGTCGAGGTGGGCGGTGACCACCACGTGCTCGGCCTTCAGCTTCGGGTCGGACCCCGGCAGCTTGGCCACCACGTTGGCCGAGGCGACCTGCCCGACCTCGGTGGCCACCTGCGCCTTGAGGCCGATGTTCAGCGCGAAGCCCTTGATCGGCTTGGCGGCGTCGGCCAGGGCCAGCACCTCGGCGAAGGTGTGACCCGACTTGGCGAACAGCTTTTCGGCCTCGGCTGGATTGAAGCTGGCGGAAAACGCCTCGCCGGTCAGCTCGCGCAGGTCCTCATCGGCCGGGTACATGCCCGGCTGCCCGGCGCTCTGCATCTGGCGCGACCACGGCACGTCCATCGACTTCGGGGTCGGCAGGGCGATCAGCCCGACCGCGCCGGCCGCCCGGGCCGCGCGCCAGGTCTCAGAGCCGCGCGAGTGCGCCTTCAGCGCCGCCGAGATGTCTCCCGGCCCGCCGTTCACATAGACCGCGATCTTGCCCTTCAGGTCCTGGCCGGCGAAGTCGTCATAGCCGACCTCCGGCAGGTGCAGGCCATAGCCGATGAACACCAGCGGCGCCTCGATCGTCTTCGGCTGCGGAATGCGCGCGCCCAGCAGCAGGTCCGGGCCGACCCGCAGCGGCTGCTCGTGTCCTTCGACGACCAACGCCGCGCTGGAGCCTTCGGCCAGCACCTTCTGCACCGTGAACTTCATCGGCTGCAGATAGCCCTCGGTCCCGGCCGGCTTCAGTCCGAACGCCTTGAACTGCGCCGCCGCATAGGCCGCGGCCTTGTCATAGCCCGGCGTCCCGGTCAGCCGGCCCTCGAACTGCGGCCCGGCCAGGGTTTCGACATGCGACCACCAGCGGGCGCCGTCGGCGTCGGCCGCCGCGGCGGGAAGGGCGCCGAGCGCGGCGATCACGAGGGCAAGGGGAAGGCGCATCGGTCTTGGGCCGCTCCGGTTGTTGGGGGGAAGCCTCGACCATTCGCCGATCCGCCCCCCTGCGGCAACCCGCGGCAGGGCCGCAGGGCCATAAACGTCGCCCTGCACCCGCTGGGCGGTTGCGCCCGCCGCCGCAGTCCGCATAACTCCCGCCAAAGCGTGAAACAGGGAGTGCGCGGCGTGAGCGAAGGCGAAGTCTTTCCGGTTCCGAAGGCCTGGGCCGAGCGGACGCACATGGATGCGGCCGGCTACGAGGCCGCCGTGGCGCAGGTCGAGGCCGATCCGATCGGCTACTGGACCAAGGTCGCCGGCCGCCTCGACTGGAGCAAGCCGTTCACCCAGGTGAAGGACGTCTCGTTCAACAAGGACGACTTCCGCATCCGCTGGTACGCCGACGGCGAGCTGAACGTCTCGGTCAACTGCCTGGACCGCCATATCGCGACCCGCGGCGACCAGGTCGCGATCATCTGGGAAGGCGACGGGGGCGAGACCACCACCCTCACCTATCGCGAGCTGCTGGCCGAAACCTGCCGCATGGCCAACGTGCTCAAGGCCAAGGGCGTCCAGAAGGGCGACCGCGTCACCATCTACCTGCCGATGATCCCGCAGGCCGCCGTGGCCATGCTGGCCTGCGCCCGCATCGGCGCCATCCACTCGGTGATCTTCGGCGGCTTCTCGCCGGACTCCATCGCCGGCCGCATCCAGGACTGCGATTCCAAGATCGTCATCACCGCCGACGAGGGCCTGCGCGGCGGCAAGGTCGTGCCGCTGAAGCGCAATGTCGATGAAGCCCTCAAGTCCTGCCCGCAGGTCAAGGACGTCATCGTCGTGCGCCGCACCGGCGCCGAGGTGCCGATGACCGACGGCCGCGACGCCTATTTCGGCGACTTGAAGCGGAGCGTCGCCGACACCTGCGCGCCCGAGCCGATGAACGCCGAGGACCCGCTGTTCATCCTCTACACCTCCGGCTCGACGGGTAAGCCCAAGGGCGTGCTGCACACCACCGGCGGCTACCTGACCTGGGCGGCCCACACCCACGAGCTGGTCTTCGACTACCGCCCTGGCGAGGTCTTCTGGTGCACCGCCGACGTGGGCTGGGTCACCGGCCACAGCTACGTCGTCTACGGCCCGCTGGCCAACGGCGCGACCTCGCTGGTGTTCGAGGGCGTGCCGAACTACCCGACCAACTCGCGCTTCTGGGAGGTCATCGACAAGCACAAGGTCGAGATCTTCTACACTGCCCCCACCGCCATCCGTGCCCTGATGCGCGACGGCGACGAGCCGGTGACCAAGACCTCGCGCAAGTCGCTGCGCCTGCTCGGCACGGTCGGCGAGCCGATCAATCCGGAAGCCTGGCTCTGGTATCACCGCGTGGTCGGCGAGGGCCGCTGCCCGATCGTCGACACCTATTGGCAGACCGAGACCGGCGCGTGCCTGGCCTCGCCGCTGCCCGGCGCCCACGCCGCCAAGCCGGGCTCCTGCGCCAAGCCGCTGCCGGGCGTGAAGTTCCAGCTGGTCGACGCCGAGGGCGCGGTGCTCGACGGCGCGACCTCCGGCAACCTCTGCATCACCGATAGCTGGCCGGGCCAGATGCGCACGGTCTACGGCGACGATCAGCGCTTCTTCGACACCTACTTCTCGACCTATCCGGGAAAGTACTTCACCGGCGACGGCTGCCGCCGTGACGAGGACGGCTACTACTGGATCACCGGCCGGGTCGACGACGTGATCAACGTCTCGGGCCACCGCCTGGGCACCGCCGAGATCGAGAGCGCCCTGGTCGGCAACGAGCACGTGGCCGAGGCCGCGGTCGTCGGCTACCCGCACGACGTCAAGGGCCAGGGGGTCTACTGCTTCGTGACCCTGAAGGCCGACGTGGCGCCCACCGACATCTTGCAGGCCGAGCTCAAGGGCTGGGTCCGCCGCGAGATCGGCCCGTTCGCCGCCCCCGACGTCGTCCAGTTCGCGCCGGGCCTGCCCAAGACCCGCTCGGGCAAGATCATGCGCCGCATCCTGCGCAAGATCGCCGAGAACGACCTCGGCAACCTCGGCGACACCACCACGCTGGCCGATCCCGCCGTCGTCGACGACCTGGTCAAGAACCGCCACGGCTCCTGAGGCGTTACCCCCTCACGGGGAGAAGCTGCGCCGTGAGGGAACGCCATGCGGGCGCTTGCCGCCCTTGCCGCGACCCTGGTCCTCTGCGGACCGGGGCAGGCCTGGGCTGACGCCGGCCCGAGCCACGAAGGCATCGGCGTGGAGGTCCTCGCCGATCCTGGCGGGGCTTCGGGGCTGATCCGCGGCAGCGTCGAGATCGACGCCCCGCCCGAGGCTGTCTGGAAGGTCGTGGTCGACTGCGACCTCGCTCCGCGCATGGTCCGCCGCCTCAAGAGCTGCCGCGTGCTGGAACGCGATCCCGCCGGCCGCTGGGACGTGCGCGAGCACGTCAGCCGCGCCGGGATCCTGCCGCCGGTGCGCAGCGTCTTCCGCTCAGAATACGACCCGCCGCGCCGCATCCGCTTCTACCGCGAGGGCGGCCAATTGCAGGTGCTACACGGCGAGTGGCGGCTGATCCCGCTCGACGGCGGCGCCCGCACCCGGGTGCTCTACGAGAGCCGCGCCTCCACCCCCTTCGCCATTCCCGCCCCCATCGCCCGCATGGCCCTGCGCCGCGATATCCCCGACGCCCTGGCCGCCTTGCGCCGCGAGGTGATGGCCCGAAAATGAATTCCTCCCCCGCGGGCGGAGCTGGATCGGCGCCCAGCGGGGCATCCACACCCCTGTCATCCCGGTTTGCGAAGCAAGACCCCATTCGCACCGCTTCCGTCCGGCCCCGGCGCGGCCTCGCCGCCACCCGTCCCATCCGGTGTTCATGGGTCCCGGACAAGCGCCGCGCGCTTTCCGGGATGACAGTTCGTGAAGGAGGCGGCTAATCCCCTCCCCATGTCGTTCGACCTGCCGCCCCAGCTCCGCCTCGCCGCCGACCGCCTGATGGACGGCGTCTCGCGCAAGGACATGGCGCAGCGCGCCGGCGCGATCTCGGCCCGCTACCGCGCCGGCGGCGGCTCGGCCGCGGTGGTCGCCAGCCAGGCCGACGCCACGGCCTATGTCCTCACCCGGCTGCCGGCCACCTTCGCCGCCTGCGGCCGGGTGTTCGAGGAGCTGAGCCAGCGCGCCCCCGACTTCTCGCCGACCTCCTTGCTGGACGCCGGCGCCGGTCCCGGCGGGGCCAGCTGGGCGGCGCTGGAGACCTGGCCGCAGATCGCCTCCGCCAGCTTGCTCGACTCCAACCGCGCCTTTCTCGACATCGCCGCCACGCTGGCGGTCGACGCGCCTGCGCCGCTGCAGGGCGCCGAGCGGATCCGCGCCGACCTCACCGCCCCGGGCGACTGGCCCAGCGCCGACCTCGTCGTCGCCAGCTACGCCCTGGCCGAGATCCCCGAAACCAAGCAGGCCGCGACCATCGCCGCGCTCTGGGCCTCGACCCTCGGGGCCCTGGCCCTGGTCGAGCCGGGCACGCCAGCCGGCTACGCGCGGATCCTCGCCGCCCGCCAGGCCCTGATCGAGGCCGGCGCGAGCATCCTCGCCCCCTGCCCGCACCAGGCGCCCTGTCCGCTCGCCGCCCCCGACTGGTGCCACTTCAGCCAGCGCCTGGCCCGCTCGCGCGACCATCGCCTGGCCAAGGGCGCCGAGACCCCGTTCGAGGACGAGAAGTTCATCTACCTGCTGGCCGCCCGCCCCGGCGTCGCGGCCGAAGCGCCGAGCGCCCGCGTGCTGGCCCCGCCGCGCGCCGGCAAGCCGGGGATCGAGCTCAAGCTCTGCACGCCGCGGGGCGCTGCCGAGCTGGCCTTCGCCGCCAAGCGCGACAAGGCCGCCTACGCGGTCGCCCGCCGGCTCGACTGGGGCGACGCGCTGCCCGAGGGCTGATCTCGAACAATTGTTTGAAAGCCCTGGCCTTACGCCGTTCGGCAGGCGACAACTTCTCTTCGGCCCATCTGCATTTCGGGCCGGCGCATTTCAAAGACAAAGGGAGGCCATATGCCCAAGAGCCGTGAAATCCACCTCGTCGCCCGTCCGAGCGGCATGCCCGCCCAGGGAGACTTCGCCCTGATCGAGACGCAGGTTCCCGACGCCGCCGACGGCGAAGTCCTGGTCGAGAACCTCTACATGTCGGTCGACCCGGCCATGCGCCCGCGGCTGACCGCCGGCCAGGACCTGAACGTCGCCATGATGGGTGGGGCGCTAGGCCGCGTCGTGCAATCGAAGAACCCCGACTTCGCGGTCGGCGACCTGGTCTCCAACCGCAACGGTTTCCGCGAGTTCTTCACCTCCGACGGCAAGGGCCTGACCAAGCTGGCCGCCGATCCCGACCTGCCGGTCACCGTCCACATGCACGCGCTCGGCATGACCGGCTTCACCGCCTATGGCGGCCTGCTGCACATCGGCCAGCTGAAGGACGGCGAGCAGGTGTTCGTCTCCACCGCCGCCGGGGCCGTGGGCTCGGTCGCCGCCCAGATCGCCAAGATCAAGGGCTGCTACGTGGTCGGCTCCACCGGCGCCGCCGACAAGGCCGCCTGGCTGAAGGACGAGGTCGGGCTCGACGCTGTGATCAACTACAAGGAAACCCCGATCAGGAAGGCGCTCGAAGAAGCCACCCCCAAGGGCATCGACGTCTATTTCGACAATGTCGGCGGCGACCACCTGGAGGCCGCCCTGCGCCGGATCAACACGCTCGGCCGGATCCCGGTCTGCGGCTTCATCTCCGGCTACAACTCCGGCCACTCCAGCGTCTCGAACCTGTCGAACATCATCTATTCGCGGGTGATGCTGCGCGGCTTCGTCGGCACCGACTTCCTGCACCTGCACGGCCAGTTCCTCGGCGACATGGCCGGCTGGCTGAAGGAGGGCAAGGTCAAGTACCAGGAGACCATCCTCGACGGCATCGGCAACGCCCCCAGCGCGCTGATCGGCCTGATGGAAGGCAAGAACTCGGGCAAGATGCTGGTCAAGCTGGCGGAGTAGGGCCGGGCATTAGAATTCCGCTCGTCCCGGCGAAAGCCGGGACCCAAGCGACCTCGCCGCCTCGCAGGCTGAAATCCAGCTTGGGCCCCGGCTTTCGCCGGGTTGAGCGGTGGAGTGCGTGGGAGCAACAGGCCCACATGACAATCCCGTAAGCTTCCCATGGCCGGGGCGAGTGCTAGGGTCCGCGCTCGCCAACCGGGAAGTCCGTATGCTTCGTCACGCCGCCCTCGCGCTCACCCTCTGCCTGGGCCTCGCCCTTCCCGCCGCAGCGGCCGACAGCGTCCCGCCAATCGGCTACCAGGAACGCACGCTCGCCAACGGGCTGAAGGTCTATTCCTCGGTCGACCGCACCACGCCGAACGTGACGGTCCAGGTCTGGTACGGCGTCGGGTCGAAGGACGATCCGATCGGCCGCTCCGGATTCGCGCACCTCTTCGAACACATGATGTTCAAGGCCACGCGCGACATGCCGTCGGAGACCATCGACCGCATGACCGAGGACGTCGGCGGCTTCAACAACGCCTCCACCTACGACGACTTCACCAACTACTACGAGGTCGTGCCGGCCAATCACCTGGAGCGGCTGCTGTGGGTCGAGGCCCAACGCCTCGGCTCGCTGGTCGTCGACGAGGCGACCTTCAAGTCCGAGCGCGACGTGGTGAAGGAGGAGCTGCGCCAGTCGGTGCTGAGCCAGCCCTACGGTCGCCTGTTCTATCTCTACATGCCCCAGGCCAGCTACCAGGTTCACCCCTACAAGCGCCCCGGCATCGGCTCGATCGAGGAGCTGGACGCCGCCACCATCGACGACGTGCGCGCCTTCCACGCCGCCTATTACCGGCCCGACAACGCCGCCCTGATCGTGGTCGGCAACTTCGACCAAGGTCAGCTCGACGCCTGGGTCGACAAGTACTTCGGGGGCCTGAAGACCCCGGCCGCCCCAATCAAGCGCGTGACCGCGGTCGAACCGCCGCGCACCGCGCCGGCCGTCTTCAAGGGCTACGGCCCCAACGTCCCGCTGCCGGCGATCCTGATGACCTGGCACGCCCCCGACGCGGCCAGCCCGGACGCCCCGGCCCTGACCGTGCTCGACGCCATCCTCTCCAGCGGCAAGTCCTCGCGGCTCTACAACAGCCTGGTCTACGACCAGCAGGTCGCCACCGAGGTGTTCTCCGACGCCTCCCTGCCCCAGCAGCCGGGTCTGGTGATGCTGGGCGCCATCCTTTCGGGCGGCAAGTCGATCGACGACGGCCAGGCCGCCCTGCTCGCCGAGGTCGCCAAGCTGCGCGACGCCCCGCCCACCGACGCCGAGCTCAGCGAGGCCAAGAACGAGCTGATCGCCGGCAAGCTGCGCGAGCGCGAAACCATCGACGGCCGCGCCTTCGCGCTCGGCTACGCCCTGTGCACGGCCGGCGACGCGGCCCTGGCCAACCGCGAACTGGCGCAGCTGCAGGCGGTCACCGCCGCCGACGTGCAGCGCGTGGCTCAGAAGTACCTGACCGACGCCGGCCGCATGACCATCCTCTATCAGCCCGAAAGCGCCCGCCCGGCCGGCGAGAAGGACGCCGTGGAAAAGCCGCCGGTCGTCGCCTCGGCCAAGTACACGGGCCCCGTTGTCACCCTCGCCCCCGAGGGCCAGCGCCAGGCCCCGCCGCCGCTCGCCGCCCCGGTCGAGCCGGTGCTGCCCAAGCCGGCCGAGAAGACCCTGGCCAATGGCCTGCGGGTCATCGTCGCCAAGTCCTCCGACCTGCCGCTGGTTTCCGCCGCCCTGACCGTGCGGGCCGGCGCCTGGGCCGATCCGCAGGGGCTGGCCGGCGCCATGGGCATGACCGCCGGCATGCTGACCGAGGGCACCAAGACCCGCGGCGCGCAGGAGATCGCCAGCCAGACCGAGGCGCTCGGCGCGGTGCTCTCCTCCGGCGGCGGCCAGGAGTCCTCGGCCGTCACGCTCAACGTCATGCCCGAGAAGCTGCCCGCCGCCATGGCGATCATGGCCGACGTGGCGCGCAATCCGGCCTTCGCGGCCGAGGAGCTCGAGCGCCAGCGCGTCCAGGCGCTCGACGGCCTGTCGGTGGCCTATCAGTCGCCGGGTCAGCTGGCCGGCTTCGCCGCCTCGCCGGTGATCTTCTCCGGCACCAGCTTCGGCCACGTCGCCTCCGGCACGCCGGCCTCGCTGGTCCGGCTGAAGACCGAGGACCTCGCCAAGCTGCACGGCCGGTACTTCCGGCCCGACAACGCCATCCTGGTGCTGACCGGCGACATCACCCCCGAGCAGGGCTTCAAGCTTGCCGAGGGCGCGTTCGGCGACTGGAAGGCCCCGGCCGGCGCCGCCCCGGCCCGCGCCGACGTCGCCCCCAAGGCCGCGCCGCGCGCCGTCGCCATCGACCTGCCCGGAACCGGCCAGGCCGCGGTCACCGTCGCCAAGGCCTCGATCGCCCGCGGCGACGCCCAGTACTATCCGGGCGTCGTCGCCAACTCGGTGCTCGGCGGCGGTTACTCGGCCCGCCTCAATCAGGAGATCCGCATCAAGCGCGGCCTCTCCTACGGCGCCAATTCCCGGCTCTCGGCGATGCGCACCACCGGCCTGTTCCGCGCCGCCGCCCAGACCAAGAACGAGTCCGCCCCGCAGGTCCTCGACCTGATGCTCGGCGAGCTCCAGCGCCTGGCCGACGCGCCGACCAGCGCCGATGAGCTGAAGGCCCGCAAGTCGGTGCTGGTCGGCGGCTTCGGCCGCGAACTGGCCACCACCGACGGCCTGGCCGGCATCCT
Source organism: Phenylobacterium sp. NIBR 498073 (assembly GCF_027286305.1). Lineage (NCBI taxonomy): Bacteria > Pseudomonadati > Pseudomonadota > Alphaproteobacteria > Caulobacterales > Caulobacteraceae > Phenylobacterium > Phenylobacterium sp. NIBR 498073. Next base: position 190,675 of record NZ_CP114599.1, on the reverse strand, counting down.
CGGCAATCTCGCCCTCTACGACCTGCCGCTCAGCGAAGTCGCCGCCTACACCGGCAAGGTCGAGGCGGTCACCGCCGGCGAGGTCCAGGCCTTCGCCGCCAAGAACCTCGCCCCGGGCAGCGTCAGCGTCATCGTCGCCGGCGACGCCAAGGCCTTCGAAGCCGGCCTCAAGCAGCGCCGCCCCAACCTGGAGCTGGTCCCGGCCAGGGACATCGACCTCGACGCGGTGAATTTGCGGAAGTGAGGCTTACAGCGGGGGCAACCACCGGTGTCATCCCGGTTTCGGCCACGGGCCGAAGACCGGGACCCATTCGCGCCTGAGCTGGCGGGATCGGGCGAGGCCGAGCCGAGTTCTGATCCATCTGGTGTTCATGGGTCCCGGTATTGCTTCGCAAACCGGGATGACACGCTAACCGCTAAGCCCCGCGCGCCCACTTCGTCAGGTCGCGCTCGCGGCCCATCAGCGCCAGGCCCGAGGCGATCGACTCCAGCTCAGACCCGCTCTCGATCTTCGAGGCGTCGAACCGGCGGTAGAAGATGTCGCGCACCGCCGGCACCAGTGACGAGCCGCCGGTCAGGAACACCCGGTCGACGCCGCCGGCGTTGAGCCCGGCGTCGCTCATCGCCCGGTCGACCGCGTCCTCGATCAGGTGCAGTTCCGGCGCGATCCAGTCCTCGAACTCGGCCCGCTCGACCTCGCGGCCGATGTCGATGCTGCCGGCCGCGAACTTGAACTGCGCTTTTTCCTGCGACGACAGGGCCTCCTTCAGCGCCGACACCGAGCGGTAAAGCCGGTAGCCGTAGTTCTCGTCCAGCACCTCGACCAGCCGCTCGATCTTATCCGGCTCGACCGCCTCGCGGACCAGCTTGCGGATCTCGCGCATGTCGCGGCTAGCGCGCATCAGCGCCAGCTGGTCCCAGCGCGCGAAGGTCGAATAGTAGCGGTTCGGCACCGGCAGGATCTTGCCGAACGACTTGTAGCTCGAGCCCTTGCCCAGCTCCGGCGAGACCAGGTTGTCGATGATCCGGTAGTCGAAGGCGTCGCCCGCGACGCCGACCCCGGCGCGACCCAGCGGGGTCGAGCGGATCTCGCCGTTCTCGCGGGTGAAGCGGATGATCGAGAAGTCGCTGGTGCCGCCGCCGAAGTCGCCGACCAGCACGGTGGCGTCCTCCTGCAGCTCGCGGGCGAAGAAGAACGCCGCCCCGACCGGCTCATAGGAATAGAGGATCTCCTCGAAGCCCAGCCGCCGGAACCCGGTCTCATAGCGGGCCAGGGCGAGGTCCTCGTTCGGCGCCCCGCCGGCGAAGGTCACCGGCCGCCCGACGATCACCCGCTTGGGCAGCTGGGCCAGGTCGTCGCCGGCGTGCTCGCGGAGCTTCAGCAGGAAGGCCGAGAGCAGGTCCTCGAACTGGTAGCGGCGGCCGATAATCTGCGTCTCGGTGAAGCTCTCCGAGGCCGCGAAGCTCTTGAACGACTGGATGAACCGCGTCTCCAGCGGGTCCTCGACATACGCCTCGATGGCCCACGGCCCAGCCTCGACCTCGCGCTCGTTGGGCAGGTCCGGCGGGGCGTAGAACGACAGCGCCGAGCGGAAGGCGAAGACCTCCCTTTCCGGCGCGGGGAACTTGACCAGATGCGCCGGCCCGTCCGCCCCTGCGAGCGCGACGACCGTATTGGTCGTGCCGAAATCGATGCCGATGCTGAGACCGGTCATGGGCCTGCGCTCCTCATGGTTCGGGGTGGGACGGCCAAGCCGCCCGCACCCCGAGGAGCGGGCGGCTCGTTAGTTCAAGCTGTTGAGCGCGAGGCTCATCCTTGCGCCTCGATGGCGTCCTGCTCGTAGGCGGCCAGGGTCGCCATCTGCAGAACGCGGGAGACCGAGGCCGAGAGCGGGGCGATCTGCACCGACTTCGACAGGCCCAGCAGCAGCGGCCCGATCACCGTGGCGCCGCCGAGCGACTGCACCAGCTGGGTCGAGATCGCCGCCGAGTGGATGGCCGGCATGATCAGCACGTTGGCCGGGCCGGTCAGGCGCATGAACGGATAGTTGACCCGCTTGCTGGGGTCGAGCGCCAGCTCCGGCGGCATTTCGCCTTCGTACTCGAAGTCGACGTCCATCATGTCGAGCATGGCCACCGCGTCGCGCACCTTCTCGGAGCGCACGCCCATCGGATTGCCGAAGGTCGAATAGGACATGAACGCCACGCGCGGCACGTAACCCAGCGACTTGACCGTGCGGGCCGCCTCGCAGGCGATCTCGACCAGTTCCTCGGCCTCGGGCATCTCGGTGACGTTGGTGTCGGCGATGAACAGGGTGTGGCCCTTGGCCAGCACGACGCTCATGCCCATCACCCGGCCGTCGGGGGCCGGGTCGATCACCCGCAGCACCTCTTCCAGCACCTGGTCGTAGGAGCGGGTCACGCCGGTGACCATGCCATCGGCATAGCCCAGCGCCACCATTGAGGCGGCGAACGAGTTGCGGTCCTGGTTGATCAGCCGCTGGACGTCGCGCTTCAGGTAGCCCTGGCGCGACAGCCGCTCGTAGAGGAAGTCCACGAACTCGGGATTATGCCGCGAGACGCGGGCGTTGATGATCTCGAGCTTGGTTTCGGCCGGGTCCAGCCCGGCCTCGATCATGTTCTGCTTCACCAGCTCGTCGCGGCCGACCAGGATGGCGTGGCCCAGGCCCGCGGCCTCGAAGGCGTGGGCGGCGCGGATCACCGTCGGCTCCTCGCCTTCGGCGAAGACGATGCGCTTGTTCGGCGCCTTCAGCACCGCGCCCTGCAGCTTCTGCAGGAAGGCCGCCGTCGGGTCGAGCCGCTGGGCCAGCGAGGCGCGATAGGCGTCCATGTCCTCGATCGGCTTGCGCGCCACGCCGGTGTCCATCGCCGCCTGGGCGACGAACGGCGGGATGTAGGCGAGCAGCCGCGGGTCGAACGGGGTCGGGATGATGTACTGCGGCCCGAACTTCAGCTGGGTGCCGTGATAGGCGGCCGCCACTTCGTCCGGCACGTCTTCCCGGGCCAGTTCGGCCAGGGCGCGGGCGCAGGCGATCTTCATCTCCATGTTCACGCGGCGAGCGCGCACGTCCATCGCGCCGCGGAAGATGTAGGGGAAGCCCAGGACGTTGTTGACCTGGTTGGGATAGTCGCTGCGGCCGGTGGCGACGATGGCGTCCGCGCGGACGGTGTAGACCTCTTCCGGGGTGATCTCCGGATCGGGGTTGGCCATGGCGAAGATGATCGGCTTGGGGGCCATCGCCTTGATCATGTCCGGGGTCAGGGCGCCCTTGACCGACAGGCCGATGAACACGTCCGCGCCGTCCAGCGCCTCGGAGAGCGTGCGCGCATCAGTGTCGACCGCGTGGGCGCTCTTCCACTGGTTCATGTCGTTGGGGCGGCCGCGATAGATCACGCCCTTGGAGTCGCAGGCGATGACGTTCTCGGGCGAGACGCCCATGGCCTTGATCAGCTCGATGGTGGCGATGCCGGCCGCGCCGGCGCCGTTCAGCACCACCTTGATCTTGGAGATGTCGCGGCCGGTGATGGCGCAGGCGTTGATCAGGCCGGCGGCCGAAATGATCGCGGTGCCGTGCTGGTCGTCATGGAACACCGGGATGTCGAGCAGCTCCTGCAGCTCGGTCTCGATGCGGAAACACTCCGGCGCCTTGATGTCCTCAAGGTTGATGCCGCCGAAGGTGATCCCGATGTTCTTGACTACCGTGATGATCTCGTCGGGGTCGGTGGCGCTGACCTCGATGTCGATGGAGTCGACGTCGGCGAAGCGCTTGAAGAGCACGCTCTTGCCCTCCATCACCGGCTTGGAGGCTAGGGCGCCGAGGTTGCCGAGCCCGAGGATCGCGGTGCCGTTGGAGATCACCGCCACCAGGTTGCCCTTGGAGGTGTAGTCGTAGGCGGTCTCAGGATCTTCCGCGATCTTGAGCACAGGTACGGCCACGCCCGGCGAATAGGCAAGCGACAGGTCCCGCTGGGTGGCCATCGGCTTGGTCGGCGCAATGGCGATCTTCCCGGGGGTCGGGTGCTTGTGGAAGCTCAGCGCTTCCTCGTCGGTGAAGGTGCGTTTCTCGGCGTCGCTCATAGGCGCGGCGTTTCCTCTTGGCCCTAAGGCCCGCTTGGACTGAAAGGGCGCCAACCTATAGAGCCGCGGCGCGCCCTGACAACCGCCGAACGCTGTCCTAGCTTGCTCCCGTTGCGGCGCCGTGGCGCGGTTGCCGCGTTTGCGACCCGTCCGGCGACAGGAAGACCAGCGCCGTTTCGTCGAACCTGACCCGCCGCGAAGGCGCGCCTTCGACGAAGAACAGGCCCTTGTCGTCCAGCGGCGTCAGCACGCTGGGCGGGCGCCGGCCGGTCGTCAGTTGCAGCCGCCCGTCCACCACCTTGGCCTGGTAGGGCCCATAGCCGCCTTCGTAGCGGGCCAGATTCTGGCGCTCCGGCGCGGGAGCCGACAGCGCTTCCAGCGCCCAGCGGTTCTCGGTCAGGACCGCGGGCTCCAGCGGCGCGGCGACCAGCCGGGTCAGCGCCAATTGCTGAGCCCGATCAAGCGCCTGCGCGGCCGGGACCGCCACGTCGGGCGTCACCCCCGTACCCTCCCAGTTCCTGCCGGTGATCGGGTTGATCGGCGTGCCCGAGGAGATGAACACCGAAAGCCCGTCGCCCAGCGGCGCGCCGCCGCCCGGATTGGCCCCGCCGGCCGAGGCCTCGCCGACCACGCTCGCCCGCTTCGCCGCCTGCAGGGTGTAGGCGAAGCTCTCGGCCGCCGAAGCCGTGCGCCCGCTGGTCAGCACATAGAGCGGCGTATCGAGCCGCCGCTGCCCGGCGATCGGCACGCTCGGCGCCTCGTCGCTGTCGGGTTCGCCGCGAGTCTTGAAGATGTTGTAGATCTTGGCCTCGTCCGGGACGAAGTGGCCGATCAGGTAGCCGACCATGGCCGGCGAGCCGCCGCCGTTGTCGCGAAGGTCGAAGATCAGCGCGTCGGTCCCGGCCACCAGCGCCAGCGCCGCATCGGCCGCCTGCCGCGGGGCTTGGTCGCCGTCGGCTGCGAAGTCGGCGAAGCCACGCATGTCGATGTAGCCGATGTTCCCGGGCAGCACCTTCACGGCCACGAAGCCGTAGCCGCCGCGCCGCGACAGGAACGGCGGCGGCCCGCTGCGGGCCGGCGGTGCCGTCGCGGACGCGGCCTCCGGGGGCGTCCAGCTGACCGCAAAATGCCCGTCCTGCGGCCGCAGCCGCTCGGTCAGGGCCGCAGCGAAGTCGCGCGGGTCGGTGAGCCTGTCATAAGTCCCCTTCCCGGCCTCGGCCCGCAGCTCGGCGGCGAGCTTGCCGGCCCGGGCCGGATCGTAGAACTGCGCGTCGATCGCCGCGGCCAGCGCCTCGACCTTGGCGCGCGGCGCGATCGGGGTCTGGGCGGCGGCGGCGCTCGTCAGCAAGCCGGCGCTCAGGCTCAGGGCGGTCAGCAGCTTCATCGCTGGAGTCTCCGGTTCGACGAACCTCGTCCGGCGCAAGCTGGGCTATTTTACGGCGTGCCGATCCGGGCCCTACCGCACGGCCGCCCGGCAGCCGGCCAGTTCGCGGCGGCGGATGCGCGCCAGGGCCGACAGCGCCGCCGCCGCGAAGGCGCCAGAACGCTCGGCCGTCTCCTCGGTCTCGGCGGGTCCGCTGGCCGCCACCACCCCGTCGGCGCGCAGGCTCCAGCGCCAGCGCTCGCCGCCCTGCTCGATCACCACCTCATAGCCTTGCTCGACCATCTCGATCCTCCTCTGCGACCTGGCGACGAGGATCGCGTGACGACATGCAGCCAGGCCTGCGCAAGCCAAGGAGATTCCGTGCAGATCGCGGTCAGGCCCGCGGCAAGGTCACCACGAACCGCGCGCCCTGGTCGCTTGGCCCCAGCTCGATCGCCCCGCCGTTGGCGGCCAGCAGCGAGCGGGCGATGGAGAGGCCCAAGCCGGTCCCGCCCTGCGCCCGGCGAGTGGTGAAGAACGGCTCGAACAGCCGCGCGGCGTCGGCCGCGCCGACCCCGGGACCGTCGTCGCGCGCCTCCACCAGCACCTGGTCGCCTTCGAGCTGAACCGAGACGCTCACCCGACGCGCCCCGGCCTGGCGGCTGTTCTGCAGCAGCACCCCGATCACCGCCTCGATGGTGGCGGCGGGCACGGCGACCGGCGGCAGGGCGGGCTGAACCAGCGTCTCCACCGCAAAACCCGCGGTGTTCATGGCGTCCGCCGCCCGCTGCACCGCCCCGGCCGCCTGCGTCGACAACCCCGCTTCGGGCCGCGCCATGTCGGCCCGCGCCAGGTCCAGCAGCCGGGTGACCAACTGCGACAGCCGCGCGGAATCGGCGGCGATATTGCCGAGGAACCGCGACCGCTCCTGCGGGCTCATCTCCTCCCCGTGGTCCTGCAGCAGCTCGACCGCTCCGCTGATCCCGGCCAGCGGGGTCTTGAACTCGTGGCTGACCGAGGCGGCGAAGTCGCGCAGGTAGCCGCTGCGCCGCTCGATCGCCGCCGACATCGCCGCGAAGTCCTCGTACAGCGACTGGATCTCGACCGCCGCCGTGGTCGGGGTCTCCAGGGTCTGCACGCCGCCGGCCGCCACCTGCCGCGAGGCCGCGCTCAGCGCCTCGATCGGCCGGGTCACCCCGCGGGAGACAAGACCCGCCAGCACCACTAGCAGGGCGGCGATCCCGACCATGCCGATGGCGATCTTGCCGCGGTCCTCGTAGATGCCGCGGAACAGCGCCCGCGGCGAGCGCGACAGCAGCACCACGCCCACCACCTGGCCGCCGACCTCGATCGGCCGCGCATGATGCAGCCGCAGGCCCGACGCCCGGCTCAGCCACTCCAGCGAATAGCGCGGCCGATAGTCCCCGACCCGCCGCAGCACGGTGTCCGGGGTTCCAGCCAGGGCCGAGCGCACCTCCTGCAGCGCGGCGAGCGAGCCGCCGTCCGGCGCGATCACCCCGCGCCCGTCCAGCAGCACCACCGAGGCCAGGGTCGTGCGGGTCGTGCGCTCGATCATCGGCGCCAGGCGGGCGGCGGCGGCGACGGCGTTCGCCTCGGGAGGACCGCTCGGCGCCGGGACCGGCCGCTCAGCCAGCAGCGGCGAGGCCTGCAGGTCGATGGTGCTGGGCTCCGGGTCGTAATAGCCCGGCGCCCGGCGGTCGACGGGCGCGGCCGCCATCGTCGCGCCGGGCCAGCCGACCGCGGCGGCCGCGGCGATCGCCGCGCCCTGGGCGACCAGCTCGGCCTCGGTCTGGCGCACCAGGGTGTTCTCGTAGACCCGCAGGAAGATCGCGCTCAGCCCCGGCATGGCGGCGGCGAAGAACAGCACTGCGAAAACGATCACCCGCAGTCGCAGGCGCGGCCAATGGCGCTTGGCGAGGTCCTTTGCGGCGGTGATCACGCGCCCTGGCCCAGGCAGGCCCCCAGGCGGTAACCGACCCCGGCCCGGGTCTCGATCACGTCGTGCGCGCCGAGCGCCGCGAACTTGCCGCGCAGGTTGCGCACGTGGCTGTCGACCGTGCGGTCGGTGATCGCAAATCCGGGGCCGCGCAGCCGGTCGATGATCGCGTCGCGGGTGAACACCTTGGCCGGGGCGGCGGCCAGGGTCCGCAGAATGCCGAACTCGGTGACGGTCAGGGCCAGCGGCCGGCCGTCCCAATGCGCCAGCCAGGCGTCGGGATCGAGACTCAGCCGCCCACGCGCCACCTGCCCCCCGATGGCGGCCGCCGGCGCCGGCCGCGCCCGGCGCAGGATCGCCGTCACCCGCGCCACCACCTCGCGCGGGCTGAACGGCTTGACCACATAGTCGTCGGCCCCCAGCTCGATGCCCAGCACCCGGTCGATCTCCTCGTCGCGCGACGACAGGATCAGGATCGGCAGCTCGCCGCGGGCGCGCAGCTGGCGGCAGACGTCCAGCCCGTTCATGCGCGGCATGTTGAGGTCCAGCACCAGCAGGTCGGGGGCGGCGGCCTGCACCTGTTCCAGCGCCGCCTCGCCGTCCTCGGCTTCGATCACCTCGAACCCGGCCTTCTCTAGCGCGAAGGCCAGCAGCTGGCGGATGTGCGGGTCGTCGTCGGCGATCAGGATCTTGGCCATGAGCGTCATGTTCCGGCTTGCGCGGGCGCCGTCAATGCGGCCGCCGCGTCCAGCCGCCGCTGGCCGCGCCAGGTCCAGGTCCGCCAGTGCGCCTGCCGCGCGGCCAGCTCGGCCCGGGTCGCCTGCTGCGCCGCGTGGACCTCGGCGGCCAGGGTCGGCGCCAGCGGTCGGCCGGCCAGCTCGGTCAGCGGGACCAGCGCCGCCGGCCCCAGTTCGCGCAGGTGGACGACGTCCAGGCTCGGATCGCGCAGGTCGCCGGTCACCTCGCGGGCGTGGCGCACGTTCCAGGCGGCCGCGACCGCGCCGATGTCGGTGATCGCCACGGCGCTCAGCACCGCCGCCAGCGCCGCCGCATTGGCCCCGACCAACCAGCTGGCGCTCTTGTCCCGCACCAGCCGCACGCAGATCAGCACCAGCCCCAGGGCGACCAGCGCCATCCAGATCAGCGCCGAGATCCGTAGCTGGGTCAGGCCGTAGGCTGCGACATAGTCGAGCGTGCGCAGGGCGCTGGACGCCACCAGCATCAGGTTCTGTCCGACCCAGGCGATCACCAGCCAGCGCACCGCCCGGCTCTGCGCCGCGCCCGGCCGCAGGAACGCCAGCACGAAGGCCCCGGCCAGCAGCGCCGTGACGATCAGCAGATAGGCCCCGCGATGCGCATACTCGGCGAAACTCACTCCCTCGGGCAGCGGCGCGCCGCTCCACAGGAAGGCCAGGTCCAGGCCGTTCTGCAGGGCGAACAGGCCATTGAACACCACCAGCGACACCGTCACCGATCCCGAGGCCGCCGCCGCTGGCGCCTGGCCGCGCCACACCGGCGCGAACCGGCGGCGCGCCCCGCGCGGCCGCAGCAGCGCCCAGGCGGCCATCGCCATCCAGATCCAAAACAGCAGCCGGCCCAGCGAGAACGGCGGCAGCCGCCAGGCCGCCAGCGCCGCCTCCATCACCGGATTGGCCAGCACGAACAGGCCAAGGAACACCGCCCCACCGACCACCGGCAGCACCGCGGCCACCAGCGCCCGCCGCACCGCCCCCGGCCGCCCGCCCCTGGCCGCTGCGCGACGAAGGTCCAGCACCGGAGCCGGAACCGCCAGCAGCCCGGCCCGGATCAGCCGCAGCGCCCAGTCGGCGACGTCGCTGCGCGCGGCGGTCCGCGGCGACAGCACCGCCACGCCCAGCGCCGGCGCCGCCATGAACCAGGCGATCAGTCCCGGCCGGTCGATCAGCAGCAGGCTGAACCCGCCGGCGACCGCGAACGCCGCCAGCGCCCGGCGGTCGCGCCAGCTCTCCGGATGGGCCGCGACCGCGACGGCCAGCGCCGCCAGCATCAGCAGGCCGAGATTGGCCCCGATCTCGTGGTCGAACAGCAGCAGGTCGGCGGCGGCGACCAGGCCGGCGGCCAGCACGGCCTTGAGGCGGAACGAGTAGGCGGTCATGCAAGGCGGCTCCGATGGCGGGAGCCGCAGCTATCGCCGGCCCGCTTCCAGCCCTGCGGGAGCGGCCGTCCACGGTCCAAGGCGTTGCCGTGCAGAAGCCGTGCAGGCTGGCGCCTTGACCGCGACCGCCAGGACGGGAGACTAGCGCGCTCAAGTTTTCGCCGCGTCGGAGTCCTCCCCTGTCCAGTCCCATCGACATCGCCGTGGCCGGCGCGCTCGGCCGCATGGGCCAGGCCGTGACCGCCGTGGTCTCCGGCCGCCAGGACGTACGCCTGGCCGCCCGCTTCGACCGTCCGGGCGCCGAGGGCGAGGGCCTCGTGCCCGCGGAGCAGGCGCTGGAAAAGGCCCAGGTGGTCATCGACTTCACCACCCCGGCCGCCTCGGTGGCCCTGGCCCGGGCCGCCGCCGCCCGCGGCGCCCCGGCCCTGGTGATCGGCTCCACCGGCGCCTCGCCCGAGGAGATCGAGGCCATCGAGGCCGCCGCGAAGTCGATCCCGATCGTGTTCGCCGGCAACTACTCGCTGGGGGTCAACATGCTGATGGGCCTGGTCGCCCAGGCCGCCAAGGCGCTGCATGCCGACGCCTACGACATCGAGGTCACCGAGAGCCACCACAAGCGCAAGGTCGACGCCCCGTCCGGCACCGCCCTCATGCTCGGCGAGGCCGCCGCCCGCGGCCGCCAGGTCGCCCTGGCCGACGTCGCCCAGCGGATGCGCGACGGCATCACCGGCGCTCGACCGACCGGCGAGATCGGCTTCTCGGTCATCCGCGGCGGCGGCATCATCGGCGAGCACTCGGTGATCTTCGCGGCCGAGGACGAGATCCTGACCCTCAGCCACTCGGCCCGCGACCGCGGACTGTTCGCCCGCGGCGCGGTCGAGGCGGCCCGCTGGGTCGCCGGCCAGCCGCCCGGGCTCTACGACATGCAAGACGTGCTCGGGCTGAAGTAGTGGCCGACCTCCTCGCCCGCGACGCCACCGGTCAGCTGTCGGCGCTCCGGGCCAAGGAGGTTTCCGCCGTCGAGCTGCTGAAGCTCGCCCTCGCCCGCCACGAGCAGACTCACGCGCGGCTGAACGCGGTGATCGCCGCCGACGTCGAGCGCGCTCTCGACCTCGCCAAGGCCGCCGACGACCTGCGCGCCAAGAAGGCCGGCGGGCCGCTCACCGGCCTGCCGATGACCATCAAGGACACCTTCGACGTGATCGGCATGGCCGCCTCGTCGGGGATCGAGGCCCTGCGCCGGCGCAAGCCCGACGACGCCGCCGTGGTCGCCGCCGCCCGCCAGGCCGGGGCGGTGATCTGGGGCAAGACCAACGTCCCGGTGATGGCGGCCGACTGGCAGTCGTTCAATCCGCTCTATGGGGCGACCAACAATCCCTGGGACCCGACCCGCGTCCCCGGCGGCTCGTCCGGCGGAGCGGCCGCCGCGCTGGCCGCCGGCGTCACCGCCCTGGAGATCGGCTCGGACATCGGCGGCTCGCTGCGCGTCCCGGCCAGCTTCTGCGGCGTCTTCTCGCACAAGCCGACCTGGGGCCTGGTCTCCCAGGTCGGGCACGTTCCGCCGGCGCCCGGAACTCACGCCGAGCGCGACCTCAACGTCGTCGGCCCGATGGCCCGCTCGGCCCGCGACCTGCGGCTGCTGCTCTCGATCCTGGCCGAGGGCGTCCCGGCCAAGGCCGAGCTCGCCGACCTCAAGACCCTCAAGCTCGGCCTCTGGCTGGACGGCTTTCCGCTCGACCCGGAGGTCCGCGCGGTGCTCGAGGACCTAGCCGGCCGGCTGCGCGCCGCCGGGGTCGAGGTGCGGCCGATCTCCGCCCCGGCCCCGCTCGACCAGCTGATGGACGCCTATCGCGTGCTGCTCGGCTCGCTGGTCGCCACCGACATGCCGCCCAAGGCCCAGCACGCCATGCGCCGGATGCGCGGCCCCGCCGCGCTCGCCCTGGCGCTGGGCGCCGGCCGCGACTCCTGGGCCGGCCTGACCCGCGCCTATACCGCCAGCCACGCCGAGTGGATCGCCGCCGACGAGGTCCGCGCCCGGCTGCGCAGCACGATGTCGGACGCCTTCGAGGCCTTCGACGCCATCCTCGCCCCCGTCGCCCCCACCGTCGCCTTCCCGCACGATTACAAGCCGTTCGCCGGCCGCAAGCTGAAGACCAGCGACGGCGGGATCATTCCCTACCCGGCGATGCTGAACTGGATCGCCCTCGCCACCGCCTGCCACCTGCCGGTGACCACCGTTCCGGCCGGCCTGGCCGCCAGCGGCCTGCCGGTCGGCGCCCAGATCATCGGCCCGCACGGCGCCGACTCCCGCACCCTCTCCATCGCCCAGGCGATCGACGAGGCGCTCGGTGGTTACGTCGCCCCGCCGCCGGGCTGAACACCGCAACCATTGCATGCCCCTCCGCACTGTGTACCCTTATCGCGGGTATTCCGGGGGGAAGCGTTTTGCAGCGTATGGTTCTGGCGGCCGCCGCAACGGCGGGCGTCCTTGGTTTGGCCGCGTCGGCTCACGCCGCGCCGCCCCCCGCGTCCGCCTATGGGCGATTTCCGGGCGTCGCCGCCGCCGCGATCTCGCCTGACGGCCGTCGCGTGGGCATCCTCAGCGGCCAGGACGACAAGCGCTTCGTTTCCATCGCCACCATCGACGAGCCGAACGTGCCCGTGGTTCCGCTGGGTGCGGGCGAAGGCCTGAGCCTCGCCTGGTCGGGCAACGACCACCTGCTGCTGCGCACCGCCTTCTGGTTCTCGCCCCGGCCCAAGGAAATGCACCGCTTCGAGCGACACATCTCCATCACGCCCGACGGCAAGATCGCCACGCGACTGCTGGAAAACGAGACCTACTCGCAGCACTTCTACAACCAGCCGATCATGGCCGCGCCTCAGGACGGCGCAGGCAAGATCGTCCTGCGCGGCGGCGCCAACGGCGGCAACGAGGGCACCGTTATGGCGCTCTGGCGGGTGGATCCTGCCACCGGGCTCGGCGAGACCATCGCCAAAGGCGACGCCACCACCCGGCACTTCAGCGTCGACGCCGCAGGCTCGGCGCGCGTCCGCCACGACTACGACTCCAATCGCATCACCAGCGTCGAGGCGATCCACCTGTCGCGTCCGGGCCAGGGCGCGGCGCTCTGGACTCGCTTCTGGTCGACCAAGCTCGGCGGCCGCGAACGCTACCTCGGCTATTCGGGGCCGGAAGATGCTGTCTACCTGTTCCTCGAGACCGGCGAGATCGTCCGCAAGCGCACCAGCGACGGGGCGACCGAGGTGGTCGACCGCCCCTCGCCTGACACCTCGCCCGACATGCTGTGGGACATCGGCACGGCCGCGCCCCTGGCGATCGTGACCTGGGGGGCGACGACGACCTATAAGTGGCTCGATCCCGAGGTCGGCGCCATCCACGCGTCGCTCGGCAAGATATTCAAGGACAAGGAAGTCTCGCTGCTCGACTGGTCGGACGACCGCAACCGCGTGATCTTCAACGTCGAGTCGCGCACCGCGCCGGACGCCGTCTATCTCTATGACCGCAACCGCAAGGAAGTCTCGCTGCTCGGCGAGGACTATCCCGAGCTCAAGGGGGCGCCCATCGCCCAGGGCCGCTGGCTGTCCTTCAAGGCCCGCGACGGCAAGGACATCCAGGCCTATCTCACCCTGCCGCCGGGGGCGGGGCCGGGATCGCGGCCGCCCCTGGTCGTGATGGCCGGCGAAGGCCCGGGCGTCGAAACGCGCGCCAGCTTCGACTACATGGTCCAGTTCCTCGCCAGCCGCGGCTACGCTGTGCTGCAGCCCTACCACCGCGGTCTCTGGGGCTTCGGCGACGACTTCTACGAGGCCGGCTTCGGCGAGTGGGGCGGGAAGATGCAGACCGACCTGTTGGACGCCGTCGCCGCGGTCGCCGGCGAGGTCGACGCCCGCCGCCCGTGCATCGTCGGCCATGACTTCGGCGGCTACACGGCCCTGACCGCCATCGCCCTGCAGCCGGACGCCTGGCGCTGCGCGGCCTCGATGGGCGGGCTCTCCGATCTCGGCCTGATGATGTCCAAGCGCCGCTGGTTCTACGACTACGAGTCGCTGGCGCTGGAGCGGCTGCGCGAACGGATGGGCGGCACGGGCAAGACCAAGCTCAGCGGCGCCTCGCCGGCCCGCTTCGCCGGCAAGGTCGGCGGCCCGGTGCTGCTGATCCATGGCGACCAGGACACTGAGGTCGACCCCGAGCAGTCCAAGGTGATGGCCGACGCCCTCAAGTCGGCCGGGAAGCCGGTCGAACACATCGTCATGAAGGACGAGGCCCACTACTTCTCGCGCGGGACCAATCGCGTGCAGATGCTGGAGGCCCTCGAGACCTTCCTGGCCCAAAGCTACCCGGCCAGTTGACGCGAATTGTCGGGTGCGGCGCCCCGTCTGGTTGCAAGACTGCGCCGTATCCTTATAGACCCGCCTCGGGGGACTTCGGCTCGGCCGCATCCAGGGAATAGCTCAGCCATGCGTTTCATTTCGGCGGTCGCGCTCGCGGCCATCGCCGGGGCGGCTCACGCCGCGCCTCCGCCCGCCTCGGCTTTTGGCCGCGTCCCGGCCGTCGCCGACACCGCCATCTCGCCCGACGGGCGCCGCGTGGCCCTGCTGGGCGGCACGTCCGAGCAGCGCTTCGTCTCGATCGCGACCATCGACGATCCGAACATGCCGGTGCTGTCGCTCGGCGAGGCCGAGGCGATCAGCCTGCGCTGGGCCGGCAACGACCACGTGCTGGCGCGCATGGCCTACTGGAAGTCCGACGGACCGCGGCTGGCCTACCGGTTCGAACGCAACGTCTCGATCAACACCCAGGGCCAGGCCGTCTCGCGTCTGCTCGAGGGCGACGCCTTCGCGCAGTACGGGCTGCAGCAGCCCGTGCTCGGCGTCGTCGCCGGCCCGCCGGCCAACGCCTTTGTCCTCGCCCTGGCCCCCATCGAGGCCAACAGCGGCATGGACACCCGCATCAAGCGCAAGGGCACGGACGGCTGGGGCGTGGCGCTGATGAAGGTCGATCCCGCCACCGGCAAGGGCGTGCGCGTCGAGCGGGGCGATTCCGACACGGTGAGCTGGGCGCTCAACGCCGCCGGTGAAGCGAAGGTCCGCCTCGACGTCGACGAGCTGACCCACAAGTTCGAAATCTACGCCCGCTCCGGCGCCCGCGCCTGGACCCAGATCTGGCAAGGCCCCAACTACGAAAGCCGTCGTCAGTACCTGGGCTATTCGGCGCCCGAAGACGCGATCTACCTCGCCATTGGCGACCGCATCGTCCGCAAGCCATTGGCCGGGGGCCCCGACCAGCCGGTCGGGCAGCCGCTGAACGGGGTCTCACCCAATATGATCTGGGATCCCCACCGCATCGCTCCGGTCGCCATCGTCGGCGGGACCGAACGGCCGCTCTACAACTGGCTCGACGCCGAACTGGGGGCGACGCACGCAGCGCTGTCCAAAGCCTTCAAGGGCAAGGAGGTCACGCTCTGGGAGTGGTCGACCGACCGCACGCGCTTCATCGTCCGGGTCGCCTCGCCGTCGTCGCCGGGCGTCTGGTACCTGTTCGACAAGACCCGCAAGGAGCTCTCGCCCCTGGGCGAGGAGTATCCTGAACTGAAGGACGCCGCCTTCGGGCAGACCAGCTGGATCACTTACAAGGCCCGCGACGGCCTGGAGATTCCGGCCTACCTGACCTTGCCGCCGGGACTGACGGCCGACGCCAAGCCGCCGCTGATCGTTCTGCCGCACGGCGGCCCGACCTCGCGTGACGGCTATGAGTTCGACTACATGGCCCAATTCCTCGCCACCCGCGGCTATGCGGTGCTGCAGCCGCAGTTCCGCGGCTCCTGGGGCTTCGGCGACGCCTTCGAGCAGGCCGGGGCCGGCGAGTGGGGCGGCAAGATGCAAACCGACCTGCTCGACGGGATCGCCGCCGTCGCCGACAAGGCCGACGCTGGCCGGGTTTGCATCGTCGGCGCCAGCTTCGGCGGCTATGCGGCCTTGGCCGGTGCGACCATGCATCCCGAAGCCTACAAATGCGCCGCATCGGTCTCCGGGATTTCCGATCTCGGCCTGATGCTCGAACAGCAGTGGCGGACCTCAGGCGACGACTCCGCCAAGGTCGGCGAATTGCGGGCGATGCTGGGCGCCGCCGAAAAGGGCAAGCTCAACGCCACGTCGCCGGCGCAGCTGGTCACCAAGGCCACGGCCCCGATCCTGCTGGTCCACGGCGACCAGGACACCGTCGTCGCTCCCCAGCAGTCACAGGTGATGGCCAATGCCCTCAAGGCCGCCGGCAAGCCGGTCGACTACGTCGTCCTGGCCGGCGAGAACCACTACATGACCCGCTCGGCCACCCGCACCCAGATGCTGCAGGCCCTGGACACCTTCCTCGCCAAGCATCTGCCGGCGACCAACTGACCCGATGCCGGCCCTCGCCCTTGAGGCGGGGGCCCGGCTCTGGCATTCCGCCCCCACGCATCATCGGAGGGCGAGAGCCATGACTGAACCCCGCGGCCTGACGCCCATGACGGCGACCTTCAAGCGCTGGGACGGCAACCACGACCTGCCCCTGCCGGCCTACGCCACCGCTGGCGCCGCCGGCTTCGACTTCCGCGCCGCCGTGCCCAAGGGCGAGACGGTGACCATCGAGCCGAACGCCCGCGCCCTGATCCCGACCGGCTTCGCCGTCGCCCTGCCGATCGGCTACGAGATGCAGATCCGTCCGCGCTCGGGCCTGGCCGCCAAGAACGGCGTCTCCATCGTCAACGCTCCCGGCACCGTCGACTGCGACTACCGCGGCGAAATCCTGGTCTGCCTGATCAACCTCGGGGCCGAGGCCTTCCATGTCCGCCGCGGCGACCGCATCGCCCAGGGCATCATCGCGGCGGCCCCGCAGTGGACTCTGGTCGAGGCCGACGAGCTCGACGACACCGTCCGCGGCGCCGGCGGCCACGGCTCGACCGGCGTCTAAGCCTCTAGTTGAAGGCCTTGCGGACGCTGAGCCGCACGTTGCGATAGCTCTCCTCGTCGCGCCGCTCGGCGTAGACGAGATCGGCCACGTGCCGCAGGCCCGCGTGCACGTCGCGCTCGCTCCAGGCGCTGCGAGCCGTCAGGTTGTTGACCTCCAGCCGCAGGGTCACGTCGGCGCGCGGCGAATAGTCGACGAAGGCCGAGGCCCAAGGCTCGGCGCCGCTGACCGCCGTGCCGTCGAACCGATAGGCGATCTTGTCGGTATAGCCCGACAGGTTGACGCCCCAGGTGGCGTTCCACGCCGGCAAGTCCTGGGTGAACGCTGCGTTCCACTCCAGCCCCGACTGGTTCGAATAGCTGCGCAGCTCGCCGGTCGCCGCATCGACGACTTCCGAGCGCACGGCCTTCAGCCCGGCCTTCAACAGGCCGCCGGGCACGCCGCCGGCGTCCAGCGGTACGGTCGAGTTGACCTCTAGGATCTGACGCAAACCCGAGCCGACATTGCTGCGCGCGTCGAACAGGCCGTTGGGACCGGCCACCGGCGCCAGGCCGATCACGTCCTCCACCTGCTCCTGGCGCAGGATCGCGCCCAGCGCCCCACGGCCGGCGAACTGCTGCTCGAAGGCGATCTCGGCGCGCAGGGTCTGGGTCGGCGCCAGCAGGCCCGCCCCGGCCGTCACCACGCCGGTGTACATGTTCACCGAAGCGAGGAGATCATTGAAGTTCAGCTGCCCAACCTCGCGCTCGATCCGCACACGGATCAAACGTTGGGCGCTGGGCGTCCAGGTCAGGGCCGCCGACGGTTTGGCGAACTCCAGGCCCTGCGCCTCGCCATGGCCGGGATCGAGCACCGAGGCTTCAAACCGCAGGCCGGCCTCCAGCGCCAGCACCGGCGACGGCTGCCAGACCCCGGTGGCGAAGCCTTCGCCGCGGCGCTCCTCGACCCGGGCCTGCGATCCGGGCGCCGGAGCCAGCACGCCGCCGACCATCAGGGCGCTGTCGCCCTCCAGCCAGTTGAACGCCGCCTCCAGCCCGGTCTCCAGCGACAGCGCGTCCCAGCCGTGGAAGCGCAGCACCGCGCGCCCGACGCTCTCCCCGGATTCGTCGAAGCGGCGATAGCCGACCGTCCGGGGGCCATTGGTCGAGGTCGCCCGCGTCTCATTGGTTCGCCAGGACCGCAGGGCCATGGCCTCCAGCTCGACGCCGTCGCCGAGCGGCGCGACATAGCGGCCGCCGAACTCGCCGCCGGCGCCGCGATAGGCCTCGCTCAGCAGGCCGGCCCCGGCGGGAACATCGAACCTGTCGCGCTCGGTCACGTCGCTGATCTCGCGATAGCCGCGGATATTCAGCCGCACGTCGCCGACCGGCAGGGCGGTCTCGTAGGCGGCCGAGCCGACCACCTCCTCGCCCGGCTTGTCGCTGTCGATCTGCGAGTCGATCAGCAGCCGCCCGTGGCCGGCCGTGCGCACCCGGTGCGTGCGGCGGCGATCGTGGCTGTCGCCGCGCTCGTAGCTGGCCGCGGCCTCGAACACATGGGCGCCCAGCCGGGCGGCCAAGTCGGCGGCGATCTCGGTCTCGTTTCGCGCATCGCCCAAGGTCAGCTGATCGCTGAGCGTGACCGAGCCGCTGACCCCGCCGCGCGGATCGCGGATGACGTTGGCCACCACCGGCTTGCGCTGCATGTCGATCCCGGGCGCGCCGCCGCGGATCACGTCGATGCGGACCACCTGGTCGGCCGGAATCCGGGCCAGCACGTCGCTCAGCGAGTCGCTCTTGGACGAGGGCCGGCGGCCGTCGATCAGCACATTGCCCGCCGCGCCCGACAGCCCGCGCACGCTGCCGCCGCCGTCGAAGGCGAAGCCGGGGATGCGGTCGATCATCGCCTTGGCGTCGCCGGGCCGCGCGGCGGAGAAGAAGCCGGCGTCGTAGCTGGTGACCGCCTGGTCAGCGCCCGCCGCGGACGCGGCGCCGGCGTCCTGCGTCAACGCCGCGGCCATCAAGGCGATCGACAGTACTCCCACGCGCACCTCCCCTGGTCGTGCGACGGGTCTAGTGCCGGGTACGGCGCGTGTAAACGGCGCGGGCGGCGGTTTAGGGCGCCAAATCGCCCTTCGGCGGTAACGCTTTCTGGAGGTAGGCGATGATCGCCGCCTGTTCGGCGCTCGAGGCCTCGGCGCCCTTCTCGACCATCGCCTGGACGATGTCGGCCCAGGCGGCCGTCTTCTGGGTCCGATGGACGATGACCCCGGCTTCGTGGCAGCCGGTGCAGATCCGCACCGTGTCGCTGCGGCCGGGGCCGGCCGGCAACCCATCCATGGTCTGGGCGGACGCCGCGCCCGCGGCCAGCAGGATGGCCAGAGCCAGCAGCCTCACGCCCGCCCCGCCAGCGCCGCGGGCGCCGGTCCTCCGGCCGCCCAGTCGAGCAGCTCGACCGTGTGCACCACCGGCACGCCCGAGCCGCCGGCGATCTGGGTTAGACAGCCGATGTTGCCGGCGGCGATCACGTCGGGCTTGGTCGCCTCGAGATTGGCGACCTTGCGCTCGCGTAAGCGCCCGGCCAGCTCCGGCTGCAGCAGATTGTAGGTGCCCGCTGAGCCGCAGCAGATGTGCGGCTCGATCGGCTCGACGATCGTCAAACCTGCCGCTTGCAGCAAGGCCTTGGGAACATTGCCGATTTGCTGGCCGTGCTGCAGCGAGCAGGCCGAGTGGTAGGCGACCCGCAACGGCGGGATCCCGACCTGCGGCAGCGGACCAAGTCCTTGAAGCACCTCGGTAATGTCCTTGGCCAGGGCCGAGACCTTGGCCGCCGACTCCGCCCATTCGGCAGATTCCCGGAAGACGAAGCCGTAATCCTTCACGGTAGTCCCGCATCCGGAGGCCGTGACGATGATCGCGTCGAGCCCCTCGCCGTCGATTTCGCGCATCCAGGCGGCGATGTTGGCCTGGGCCAGCAGGTGCGAGCGATCGGCCTTGCCCAGATGGTGCGGCAACGCTCCGCAGCAGCCGGATCCGGGCGCCGTGACCACTTCGACGCCCAGGCGGTTCAGCAGCCGGATCGCGGCGGCGTTGATCTCCGGCGCCAGCACCGGTTGGGCGCAACCGGCCAGCAGCGCCACCCGCGCCCGGCGCTCGCCGACGGCTTTGAAAACCTGCGCCTTTTCAGCAGGATCGGGCGGCGGCAGCCGCACAGGCGCCATGGCCGCCATGCCCTTCAGCCGTCCCGGCAGCAGGCCCGCGAGCGGCCGCCCGACCTGCGCCAGCCGCAGCGCCCAGCGGAACAGCGCGCGGTCCGGCAGCACCCGCGCCAGCATCGCGCGCAGGAAACGCTCCGGCCACGGACGAACATGATGCTCTTCGATATAGGCCCGGGCGTGATCGACCAGGTGCATATAGTTCACGCCCGACGGGCAGGTGGTCATGCAGGACAGGCAGGAGAGGCAGCGGTCGACATGCTTGACGGTCCGAGCCGAGGGCGGCCCGCCCTTCTCGAGCATCTCCTTCATCAGGTAGATCCGACCGCGCGGACTGTCGAGTTCGTCGCCCAGCAGCAGGAAGGTCGGACAGGTCGCGGTGCAGAACCCGCAGTGCACGCACGTGCGGATAATCTTTTCCGACGACGCCGTATCCGGATCAGCTAGTTGGGCGGGCGAGAAGCTGGTCTGCATCAGGCGTACATCCGGCCGGGATTGAAGATACGCTGCGGATCGAACTGGGCCCGCACCCGCTCGGTCAGCGCGGCCACGCCCGCGGCCAGCGGCTGGAACGGCGCGACCTGCGCCCGCACCGCGGCGTCGGCCCGCATCAGGGTCGCATGGCCGTCGCCGCCGGCGACCTGCGCCAGCACCGCCCGCACCCGCTCGGCGTGAGCATCGGGCGCGGCCGGAAGCTCCAGCCATACCGCCCCGCCGCCCCAGTCGTAGAAGCAGCGTCCGGCCAGCTCATCGGCCAGACGCCGCCCGATCGCCGCACCGAGCATCGGCGGAACCGACAGCTTCCAGACCTGGCCCTCGCCGCCGGCGGACAAGGCCGCATCGGCGATCTCCTTCCAGGCCAGCTGCGAGGCCTCGCGGTCCAGCACCGCCTGCCGAGTCTCGCTGGAGAGAACTTCGGCCAGGTGCGCGATCCGCGCCGTCACCGACGGGCCGACCCCCTCGACCCGCAGCAGGGTCACCGATCCGTGCGCGGCCGAAAGCTCGCCGACCTGCGAACGCGCGGCGACGTCGGCCGGCAGGTGCGCCGCCGACGAGACCTGGGCCGGGCAGCCGAGCGCCTTGGCCATCACCCCCATCGCCGCCTCGTCGGTCAGGCCGCGGATCGCCAGGGTCTGCGCCTGCGGCGGCGCGGGCAGCACCTTCAGGGTCAGCTCGGTGACCACGCAGAGCGTGCCGAAACTGCCGGTGGCCAGCTTGGCGACGTCGAAGCCGGTGACGTTCTTGACCACCCGGCCGCCGGCCGCGAACGCTTCGCCGAAGCCGTTGACGCCCTTCAGCCCCAGGCAGTGGTCGCGCGGCCCGCCGGCCGTCAGCCGCCTTGGCCCCCCGCGCCCGGTCATCATCGCCCCGCCCAGCGTGCCCTGGCCTGCCGGCAGGCCCCACAGCGGCCCGAAGTCCGGCGGCTCGAAGGCCAGGCATTGGCCCCGCTCGGCCAGCATGGCGGCGATCTCGCTCATCGGCGTCGCCGGGCCCGCGGCCAGGATCAGCTCCTCGGGTTGATAGGTGACGACGCCGCGCAACGCCGAAAGGTCCAGGCTTACGTCAGCCTCGACCGGCCGGCCGAAGCCGCGCCGCGTCCCGGTCCCGACCAGCTCCAGGGAGCGCCCTTGGGCCAGCGCCTCGCCGACCGCGGCGCGCGCCTCGTCCGTGTCCTTGGGTGTCCAGCTCTCGCCCACGCTCAGAACCGATCCAGTTCGGGGAAGCGGACCTTGCCGCCGTGGATATGCACCCGGCCGAGCTCCGCGCACCGGCACAGCTTGGGAAACACCTTGCCCGGGTTCAGCAGTCCGTCCTCGTCGAAGGCGCACTTCAGCCGCTGCTGCTGGTCGAGGTCGGCCGGCCCGAACTGCACCTCCATCAGGTCGCGCTTCTCGACGCCCACCCCGTGCTCGCCGGTCAGCACCCCGCCGACCTCGACGCACAGGGTCAGGATCGCCGCGCCCAGCTCCTCGGCCCGGTGCAGCTCGCCCGGAATGTCGGCGTCGTAGAGGATCAGCGGGTGCAGATTGCCGTCGCCGGCATGGAAGACGTTGGCGATGCGCAGGCCATACTGCTCCGACAGCTCGGTCATCCGCCGCAACACCAATGGCAGGGTTCCACGCGGGATGGTGCCGTCCATGCAGTAGTAGTCGGGCGAAATCCGGCCCACCGCCGGGAACGCCGCCTTGCGCCCAGCCCAGAAGCCCTTGCGCTCGTCCTCGTTCATCGAGACCCGCAGATAGCTGGCGCCGCAGCCCTCGCCGATCTCGCGCACCACCTCGATCAGGTGGTCGACCTCGGCCGGCGGGCCGTCCAGCTCGATGATCAACAACGCCTCGACGTCGAGCGGATAGCCGACCTTCACGAAGGCTTCGGCCGCGGCGATGGCCAGGCGATCCATCATCTCCATGCCCGCCGGAATGATGCCGGCGGCGATCACCGCGGCGACGCAGGCCCCGGCCTCTTCGACGTCCTGGAAACCCATTAGCAGGGCGCGCTGGGTCTCCGGCGCCTGCAGGATGCGGACCGTCACCTCGGTCACCACCCCCAGCAGCCCTTCCGAGCCGCAGACCACGCCCAGCAGGTCCAGGCCCTGCGGGTCCAAGTGCTTGCCGCCCAGCCGCATCACCGTGCCGTCGATCAGCACCAGCTCCACGCCCAGCAGGTTGTTGGTGGTCATGCCGTATTTCAGGCAGTGCACGCCGCCGGCGTTCTCGGCGACGTTGCCGCCGATCGAGCAGGCGATCTGGCTGGAGGGGTCTGGCGCGTAATAGAACCCCTCGCCGGCCACCGCATGGGTCACCGACAGGTTGGTCACCCCCGGCTGCACCACCGCGCAACGGTTGGCGTAGTCGATGTCGAGGATGCGGTTGAACTTTCCGAGGCCCAGGATCACCCCGTCGGCCAGCGGCAGCGAGCCGCCCGACAGCGAGGTCCCGGCCCCGCGCGGCACGACCTTCAGGCCCACGCCGTGGCAGTAGGCCAGCACCCGGCTGACCTGGTCGACGGTCTCGGGCAGCACCACGATCATCGGCCGCTGGCGGTAGGCGGTCAGACCGTCGCACTCATAGGCGGCGAGGCCGGCGTCGTCGTCGATCACCCCTTCGCCGGGAACGATGGCGCGCAGCGCCGCCACGAACTCGCCGCGGCGGTCCAGCAGCCCCTGGTCGGGCGCGGGCATCAACATGGCGGCGACGCCGTTCTCATCATGGCCGCCCGGCCTCCCCGCTCGAACTGACGGCTCGACATAGCGCGGCCGCTCGGCCATGACCACCGCCGCAGCGCGGCCTGCTTCCCCTAGGTGAGCCCATTTCGTATACTGAATACGAAAAGCCGGCGCCGCAGCCGGGCAGTGAGCGTGGATGATGGACGGCGATGTTCCCCTGGGCGACCCGCATGGCGCCACGCCGACCACGCTGAAGTCGCACATCCTGCGCCTGCTGCGCCAAGCGATCCTGTCGGGTCGCTACCCGCCCGGCTCGCGGCTGAACGAGAGCCAGCTGGCCCGCGAGTTCGCCATCAGCCGCATCCCGATCCGCGAGGCGCTGATGCAGCTGCAGGAAAGCGGCCTGGTCACCAACCACGCCCGCCGTGGCATGTTCGTCACCCGCCTGACCGACGAGGACGTACAGCGCATCAACAGCATCCGCGTGGTGCTGGAAGCCGAGGCGCTGCGCCTCTGCCAGGCCAACATGACCAAGGCCACGGCCGCGCGGCTCAGCGCCATGGTCGAGCAGATGGAGGCCTGGGAGGTCGGCGACCGCCCGGCCGGGGCCACCACCGACTTCGAGTTCCACCGCGAGATCTGGGCGCTGTCGGGCAATCCGTACCTCGCGCGCACCCTGGACTCTCTGTGCACAGTCCTCTTCGCCCACGCCGCCCAGGACCGCGGCGAGACCATCAAGTGGCGGCTGAACCGGCATCGCGGATTGCTGGATGTGGTTTTGGGCCGCTCCAGCGTCTCACCAGAGGATGCCGTGATTGCACACCTGAGGGTCTCCTATGACGAGCCGGAGAGGTTCTCCAGCTTCGCCGCGACGCAACGGACCGACGAGCCGGCCGTTGACCGCTCGCGGCCCAAGCGCCGCACCTCAGCACGATGAGCAGGATCACCGCGATGACCGATCACACTCTCCTTCGCCTGGCCGCCGGGCTTGCGCTCGCCGCCGGCCTGGCCTCCTCGGCGGCGGCCGCGCCGGCTCAGGGCGAGACGGTGTTCAAGCAGCAGTGCGGAACCTGTCACGCGATCGCCCCCGGCGGCCCGGCCAAGCTCGGCCCGCCGCTGAAGGGCATGATCGGACGCAAGGCCGGGACCGTGCCGGGCTACGCCTACTCCAAGGCCATGACCGGCTGGGGCCAGACGTGGACCACAGCCAATCTCGACGCCTATCTGGCCAAGCCCGCCGCCACCGTCCCGGGCACCAAGATGCTGGTCGGGGTCGCCAACCCCGAGCAGCGCGCGGCGGTCATCGCCTATCTCGCCACCCTGAAGTAGCCGCCAACCCCCAGGTGCCCCATGAATACGGTTGACCTCCGGACGGGCGCCCGCCCCGCCGGAGCGCTTCAGCATGCCTGGGGCCGCGCGCCCGACTACCACGCGCTGGGGACGTTCTCGGAAACCTGGTCGTTCCTTGAATACTTCCTGGAGCGCTGCGTCCAGGCCGGCGGCGAGGCCGCCTGCGACCAGCCTCTGAGCCTGGCCGTCCGGCTCGACGCCCTCGAACGCCTGGATTTCGGCGCTCAGCGCAGCGAGGCCGCGGCCCTCGCCGTAGAGGTGCGGGCGCTCGCCCATCGCCGGCAGGCGGCGCTGCAGGACCTGGCCCGCGCCAGCCTCAGCCGCATGGGCCTTGGTCAGTTCGACGCGTCCGCCGCGCCGCCGGCAGCGGACGGCGACAAGGCGCTGGAGGTCCTGCACATGCGGACCTGCGACCTGGTCCGCCGCGCGGTGCTGCTGCTCTGCGCCCTGGAGAAGGCGAGGGCCTGAGCGGGCGTCAGCCCAACGCCTGAGCCATCCGTTCGGCCAGCTTGCGGGCGACTTCCGACTTGGCCGTCCGATCCCAGCGCTCGACCCCGTTCTTGGTGACGATCGAGACCGCATTGTCGTCGCCGCCCATGGTGCCGGCGATGCTGACGTCGTTGGCGACGATCCAGTCGCAGCCCTTCTTGGCCAGCTTGGCCTTGGCGTAGGCCTCGACGTCGTTGGTCTCGGCCGCGAAACCGACCACCAGCGCCGGACGCCGCGCTGACTGCGACAAGGTCGCCAGGATGTCGGGGTTCTCGACCAAGGTGATCGCCGGCGGGCCGTCGGCGCCCTTCTTCATCTTGGTCCCGGCCGCGCTTTCAGGGCGCCAGTCGGACACCGCCGCCACGCACACGGCGATGTCCGCCGGCAGCGCCGCCTCGCAGGCCGCCAGCATTTCGCGGGCGGTCTCGATGTCGACTCGCCTGACCCCCGCCGGGGTCGGCACGGCGACCGGACCGGCGACCAGAGTCACCTCGGCGCCAAGTTCGGCCAAGGCCTGTGCGATCGCAAAGCCTTGCTTTCCGGTCGACCGGTTCGTCAGCACACGGACGGGATCGATGGGCTCGGCGGTCGGCCCGGCGGTGACGATCGCCCGCTTGCCCGCCAGCGGCCGCGCTGCGGGACCGGCCAGGGCGGCCATGATCGCTTCGAAGATCGCCGGCGGCTCGGCCAGCCGGCCGAAGCCGTATTCGCCGCAGGCCATCGCCCCTTTGTCAGGCCCGACGAACAGCACCCCGTCGGCCTTGAGCTGGGCGACGTTGCGGCGAGTGGCGGGATGCTCCCACATGCGCACGTTCATCGCCGGCGCCATCAGCACCGGCTTGTCGGTGGCCAGCAGGGTGGTGGAGGCCAGGTCGCTGGCGTGGCCGTGCACGGCCTTGGCGATCAGGTCGGCGGTGGCCGGAGCGACGACGACCAGGTCGGCTGAGCGCGACAGCTCGATATGGCCCATCTCGGCCTCGTCGGTCAGCGAGAACAGCTCGGAATAGACCTTGTCCTCGCTGATCGCGGCCAGCGACAGCGGGGTCACGAACTGCTCGCCCGCCTTGGTCAGGATCGGCCGCACGCCGACGCCCGCCTTGCGCAGCAGCCGGGTCAGTTCCAGCGCCTTATAGGCCGCGATGCCGCCGCCGACGATCAGGAGAATCCGCTTGTCCGACAAGGCTTCGTGCCCCTCCGCAATGGTCGCTCGGTCATAGGCCATACGAAGCGGCTGGACAAACGTCGGTTTCCGTTCTTAATTTGTTCCACAACTTGGCCGTGAGAGGGAGACGACGGATGGCTGAGTACAAGATTGCGTTGAGCCTGGGCCTGGCCCTGATCCTGACCGCCGCCTGCGAGCGGCCCTCCGCGGTGGCCCAGAAGGACGAGGCGCCGCCGGCGTCGGAAGCGCGTCAGTTCGCCGCCGCGCCGTCCGCGTCTCGGCAGACCGAGAGTCGCAATGCGCCGGTGCGCGAGCTCGACGGCCGCCCCATCTGGTCGGCCAGCCGCCGCGGCACCGCAGAGGAGAACGCCCAGCGCGCCTTCGACCGCAACGGCGAGGCCTTCGGCGCCCGCGACCTCGACGACTTCGTGCGCAAGGCCCACGCCTTTATCGAGACGCCGCCGGCCGGGACCCAGCGCCTGACCCGCGCCAACGGCGATGTCCTCCTCTACGATCCCAAGGGCAACGTCTTCGCCGTCGCCAGCAAGGACGGCGCACCGCGCACCATGTTCAAGCCCGACGAGGGCGCGGCCTATTGGGACGAGCAGAAATCCCGCCTGGCGCGGCAGGCCACCCGCCGCAGCGAGGACAACGGCGAAAGCTGACGGCCGGGAGGCGGCAATCAAACAAATGTTCGAACCGCCTCTTTCGCCGCTTCCCCCCCTGCGCTAGCGTCCGCGCCCAGCAATTGCAGACGCGGGAGACGGACATGAAAGCGGTGCTCAGCAAGGTGACGGGCGGACCCGAAACCCTGGTCTACGAGGACGTTCCCGCGCCGGAGGCCAAGCCCGGCCATGCGGTGATCTCGGTGAAGGCCGTGGGCGTGAACTTCCCCGACGTGCTGATGATCGAGGACAAGTACCAGGCCAAGCCGCCGCGTCCGTTCTCGCCCGGCGGCGAGCTTTCGGGCGTGGTCAAGGCGGTCGGCGAAGGCGTCACCAACGTCAAGGTCGGCGATCGCATCCTGGCCAACACCGGCTCGGGCGGCATGGCCGAGGAAGTCCTGCTGCCGGCCAACCGCCTGTGGCACATCCCCGACTCCATGCCGCACGACATCGCCGCCGCGTTCATCCTGACCTACGGCACCTCGTGGCACGCACTGAAGGACCGCGCCAACCTGAAGGCCGGTGAAACCCTGTTGGTGCTCGGCGCGGCCGGCGGCGTCGGCCTGGCGGCCGTCGAGCTGGGCAAGGCGATGGGCGCGCGCGTCATCGCGGCCTGCTCCAGCCAGGAAAAGGTCGACCTGGCCATCAAGCACGGCGCCGACTCCGGGATCGTCTACGGTCGCGGCCCGTTCGACCGCGACGGCCAGAAGGCGCTCGGGCAGCTGTTCAAGGAAGCCGGCGGCGAGCAGGGCTTCGACGTGATCTATGACGCCATCGGCGGCGACTACGCCGAGCCGGCCCTGCGCGCGATCGCCTGGGAAGGCCGCTACCTGGTGGTCGGCTTCGCGGCCGGCGACATTCCGAAGATCCCGTTGAACCTGGCGCTGCTGAAGGGCTGCCAGATCGTCGGCGTGTTCTGGGGCACCTGGGCGGCGCGCAATCCCGCGCTGTTCGCCAAGAGCATCGACGAGTTGCTCGAGCTCTACGCCCAGGGCAAGGTCAAGCCGCACGTCTCCGAGCGCTTCCCGCTCGAGCGCGGCGCCGACGCCATCGCCCACCTGGGCAGCCGCAAGGCCATGGGCAAGGTCGTCGTCACCGTCGACTGACGAAGCTGGAGTGGAAGCCGCCGAAACGGCTTCCACTTTCCCCTGCCCCGCTCTAGTTATCGCCGATCACATAAAAAAGATCGGGAGGCAAACATGGCGGGACGTCTGGACGGCAAGGTGGCGCTGATCACCGGCGGCGCATCGGGGATCGGGCTCGGCGCGGTCGAATTGTTCGTCGCCGAAGGCGCCAAGGTCGTGGCGGCCGACATCCAGGACGAAAAGGGCGCGATGCTGGAGAAGCGCTTCCCCGGCCAGGTCGCCTACGCCCACTGCGACGTCACCAGCGAGGCCGAGATCGAGGCCGCGCTGCAGAAGGCCAAGACCGAATTCGGCGGCCTCGACATCCTGTTCAACAACGCCGGCATCTCCGACCGCATGACGTCGATCGGCGAGATCACCGCCGACGGCTGGAGCTGGATCTTCGACATCCTCGTGCGCGGCCCGGCCCTAGGTATGAAGCACGCCGTTCCGCTGATGCTGGAGCGCGGCGGCGGATCGATCATCAACACCGCCTCGATCGCCGGGCTGCAGGCCGGCTTCGGCCCCATCGCCTATTCGACCGCCAAGGCCGGCGTCATCCACATGAGCCGCGTGGCCGCCGCCCAGCTGTCGCCGCAGAAGATCCGCGTCAACGCGATCTGCCCGGGCCTGATCGCCACCTCGATCTTCGGCGCCTCCTTCGGCCTGCCTCGCGAGGTCGCCGACCAGATGGCCGCCCGCGTCGCGGAGAACGCGGCCGCCGCCCAGCCGGTGCCGAAGGCCGGTCTGCCCGACGACATCGCCCAGGCCGCGCTCTACCTGGCCTCGGACGCCGCGGCCTTCGTGTCCGGCACCCACATCGTCGTCGATGGCGGCATCACCGTCGGCGGTCGCCATTCGTGGGACGCCAGCATGGTCTCGCCGTTCGCCACCATCCTTGGCGACCTGACGCCGCCGGCCCAGTCTTGAGCGAGAGCTCCAGCAAGCCGCGGCTCGACCATAACGTCGAGGGGGCCCTCTGGATGGTCGCCTCGGCGGTCGGCTTCACGGCGATGACCACCCTGATCAAGTATCTGGGCGACGACTATCCGGCCGCGCTGCAGACCTTCTATCGGCAACTGGCCGGCTTCATCGTTCTGCTGCCGATCATCCTCAAGCGGCGCGGGGCGGCCTTCGCCACCACGCGGCCGGGCATCCTGATCTTCCGCTCGGCCGCCGGCACGCTGGGGATGATCTTGTCATTCTACGCCTTCCAGAAGATGCCGCTGGCCGACGCCAATGCGCTGTCGTTCACCCGCACCCTCTGGCTGGTGCCGCTGGCCGCGCTGGTGGTGCGCGAGACGGTCGGGCCGCTGCGCATCGGCGCGGCGGTGATCGGCTTCATCGGCGTGCTGATCATGCTGCGGCCCGGGGTCGGGGGCGATTTCGCCATCGGCTGGCCGGCCGCGGCGATGCTGGCCTCGTCGTTCCTGTTCGCCCTGACCATCACCGGCATGAAGGTGATGACCCGCGACCACTCGCCGACCGTGCTGCTGGTCTGGGCCGCGACGCTTGGCCTGGTCATGGGCATTCCCGGGGCGATCTTCACATGGCGCTGGCCTGAGCCTGTGGACCTGGCGCTGCTGGCGGCGATGGGCGTGCTCGGGACCATCACCCAGGGCTGCTACATCAAGGGCATGGCCATCGGCGACGCCGCGGCCATGGCCCCGATCGACTACATCCGCCTGGTGTTCACGGTGATCGTCGGGGTGACCCTGTTTCACGAAATCCCGACCATCTGGACCATCGCCGGCGCCGGAGTGGTGGTCGCCTCGACCCTGCTGATCACCTGGCGCGAGGCCGCGCTCAGCCGGGCCGCACGCCGGGCCAGCGCCGGAGACGAGGCCGCCGGCTAGTCGTCCTGGCGCTTCATGCGCTCCAGCACCTCCATCGCCTCGGCCTTGTGCCTCGGCTTCAGGTGGCGGCCGACAACGGCCAGCAGGGCGGCGAACACCGCCGCGTCATCGGTGAACCCGACCACCGCCAGCACGTCGGGAATGGCGTCGGTCGGCAGCACGAAATAGGCGAGGCCCGCCATCATCATCGCCTTGGCCGTGGTCGGGGTGGTCGGATCCTTGGCGCAGAACCATACCGACAGGGCGTCGCCGGCGAACGGAACCTTGGCCGCCACCCGCCGGATCTTCGGCCAAAAGCCGCGGGCCACGCGGCGCTCGTTGACCCGCGCCACGGCCGGCGTCAGCGCCCGCGACGGGTCCAAGGCCTGCTTGGCGTCGAAAGCCTCGTCGTTGACGTGGGGTGACGCTTTTGAGTCCGCGCTCATCGGGCTAAAGCCTCGGATAACGAGACCCTATTAGACGTGAACGGGAGCCAAGCGTCCATGAAACTCGATTCCTCCATCGCTGCGGTCGTCACCGGCGGCGCCTCCGGCCTCGGCGAGGCCACCGTCCGCGCCCTCGCCGCCCAGGGCGTGAAGTGCGCCATCTTCGACATGAACGAAGCCAAGGGCGAAGCCGTGGCCAAGGAAGTGGGCGGCGTCTTCTGCAAGGTCAATGTGACCTCCGA
The DNA here is from genome assembly GCF_027286305.1 of Phenylobacterium sp. NIBR 498073. Taxonomy (NCBI): domain Bacteria; kingdom Pseudomonadati; phylum Pseudomonadota; class Alphaproteobacteria; order Caulobacterales; family Caulobacteraceae; genus Phenylobacterium; species Phenylobacterium sp. NIBR 498073. Next base: position 160,483 of record NZ_CP114599.1, on the reverse strand, counting down.
GGAAGAAGTCGACGCGGCCTTCGCCAAGGCCCGCGCCGCTCACGGCCAGGAGCGCATCCTGGTCAACTGCGCCGGCACCGGCAACGCGATCAAGACCGCCAGCCGCGACAAGCAGACCGGCGAGGCCAAGCACTTCCCGCTCGACGCCTTCAACCTGATCATCCAGATCAACCTGGTCGGCACCTTCCGCTGCATCGCCAAGTCGGCGAAGGGCATGCTGGACCTGGAGCCGATCGACGGCGAGCGCGGCGCGATCGTCAACACCGCCTCGGTCGCGGCCGAGGACGGCCAGATGGGCCAGGCGGCCTATTCGGCGTCCAAGGGCGGCGTGGTCGGCATGACCCTGCCGATCGCCCGCGACCTGTCCGGCGACGGCATCCGGGTCAACACCATCTTGCCGGGGATCTTCAACACCCCGCTGATGAACGCCGCTCCGCCGCAGGTGAAGGAAGCCCTGGCCCAGTCGGTGCCGTTCCCGAAGCGGCTCGGCAACGCCGAGGACTACGCCTCGCTGGCCCTGGAGATGATCACCAACGGTTACTTCAACGGCGAAGACGTCCGTCTCGACGGCGCCATCCGGATGGCGCCCCGCTAAGCTTCCCGGCGAGGGCCGCCGACCCGGCGGCCCTCGTGACCTTTCAGTGACGCTTTACCTCGCGGCCTTTTAGGCGTTCCGTATCGCCCGGAACTTCGTGGGGGGCTTAGAAAGCGCCATGATGGGTCGATGGGCGCAGCGGTTCGCCACCGCGATTGAGCGCCCCGTCATCGCTTATGGAGCAGCGCTCGGCGCCGTCGTCGGCGCGGCCCTGTTGCGCGTCGCCTGCGGCGCGGTGATGGCCGATCCCCCCAACTACATGACCTTCTATCCGGCCGTGCTGTTCGCCACCCTGGTGGCCGGCGCGCGCGGCGGACTGGCCGCGACCCTGGTCAGCGCCTTGCTGGTGGCGGGCCTGTGGCTCGACGCACAGCAGGGCCTGTTCACGGCGATCTTCATCGTCACCGCGGCCACGACGGTGCTGATCGGCCGCGCGATCCGCACTGCGGTCCTGCGCGGCGTCGAGGCCGAGGAACGCTTCCGCATCTTCCAAGAGCAGGCCCGCGACGGCTTCGTCATCGTCGAGCCAGCCCGCGAGAACGGACAGGTCGTCGACTTCTACTGCACCTACTCCAACCGGGCCGCTGAGAAGATGGCCCTGGCGGACGGCCGCGGCCTGAAGGGCCGGCGGATCCTGGAGGCCCTGCCTGGCGACAACGGGCGGATGATGGTCGAGCGCATGGCGGCCCTCTATCAAACGGGTGGCTCCGACGACATCGAGGTGCGTCGCATCGTCGGCGGGCGCGCGGTGTTCATCGCCTCGAGCGGCGTGCGGCTGCCCGGGGGACTGGCGGTCACGTTCCGCGACGTGACCGCCCAGCGCCAGTCCGAGCAGGCTTTGCGCACCGGCGAGGCGCGGGTCCGCGCCCTGCTCGACAGCCTGCCGCAACTGATCTGGTCGACCCGTGGCGACGGCTATTGCGACTATCTCAGCCCGCAATGGGTCGAGTTCACCGGCATCCCCGCCGAACGCCAATTCGACACCGGCTGGCAGGACTCGATCCATCCGGAGGATCGCGACGCCGTCGCTCAGGCCTGGGTCCAGGCGGTGAACGGCGGCCTGCCCTACGATGTCGAGTACAGGTTGCGGCGGCATGACGGAGTTTGGCGCTGGATGGGCGCCCGCGCCTCGGCCGTTCGCGGCGAGGATGGTCGCGTCACCCGCTGGTTCGGCACCAGCAGCGACATCACCGAGGTCGTGCAGGCCCGCGCGGAACTGGAGGAGCGGGTCGCGGTCCGCTCTCGCGAACTGGAGCGCAGCCTGGCCGAGCGCGCCGAGACCGAGGCGGCCCTGGCCCAGGCCCAGCGGCTGGAGACCGTCGGGCGGCTGACTGGCGGCGTCGCGCACGATTTCAACAACCTGCTGACCGTGGTCATCGGCGGGCTGGACATGATCCTGCAGCATCCGGACGATCGCTCGCGGGTCACCCGGCTGGCCGAGGCGGCGCTCGCCGCCGGGCGGCGGGGCGAGCAGCTCGTCCGCCAGCTGATGGCGTTTTCGCGCCGGCAGGAACTGAAGCTCGAACTCGTCGACGTGCCCGGGCTGATCGAGGAGATCGAGCCGCTGGTGCGCCGTGCGATCGGCGAGGACGTGAACCTGACCATCCGCCAACACGGCCCGGTCGGCTGGAGCCGGCTCGACCCGGCCCAGTTCGAGGCCGCCCTGCTCAACTTGGTGGTCAACGCCGCCGACGCCGCGCCGCTGCACGGCGGCGATATCGAGATAGCCCTGCAGCAGCGGCGACTGGCCGACGGCGAGGTCGCGGGGGCCGCGGCTGGCGACTATGTGACAGTGGCCGTCTCGGACAATGGCGCGGGCATGACCCCGGAAATCCTGGCCCGGGCCTTCGAGCCGTTCTTCACCACCAAGGACGTGGGCAAGGGCACCGGGCTTGGGCTGGCCCAGGTCTACGGCTTCATCAAGCAGGTCGGCGGGGCCGCGGCGATCTCGTCGTCCATCGGCTTCGGCTCCACGGTCACCCTCTACCTGCCGGCCGCGGCGGCCGAGGCCGGCAGCCATGCCGCCCCTGCCGCGCCCGACGAGGGCGAATGGGCGCGGGGCGCACGGGTGCTGCTGGTCGAGGACGATGCGGCCGTGCGGGCGGTGACCGAGAGCCTGCTGACCGATTTCGGCTGCCGGGTGGAGGGCGCGCCGGACGGCCCCACGGCGCTGGGCCGTCTACAGGCGGGCGAGCGCTTCGACCTGCTGATCTCCGACATCGTCATGCCGGGCGGCATGAGCGGCGTCGAATTGGCGCGGGCCGCGCGCGCCCGCGACGCCCGGCTGCCGATCGTGCTGACCAGCGGCTATGCCGGCGAGCGGCTCGGCGAGGGGGCCGAAGCCCTGACCTGGCCGCTGCTGCGTAAGCCGTTCCGCGCCGAGCAGTTGGGCATGGCCGTCCGCGAGGCGTTGGAACGCGGACCGGTGAGCGTCTGAGACCTCAGGCTGCCTGAACGACGCCGTCCTTGCGCAGCGTGCGGACCTGGAAGGCGCCCGCCGGCGGGGCCCGAAGGATCGCTTGCTCCGGCTGCGAGAGATTGAGCCACGCCATGCCCTGGTCCGGCGCCAAGGTGACGATCTGGCGGTCGTGATAGGGCGCGACGTCGGAACCTGGCGCGGTGGTCAACAGGGTGAAGCAGCCCTCCTTGACGATCCCGGCGATCCAGAACCAGGGCTCGCCGGCCATGGTGAACAGGTGGCGGTCCTTGAGTTTCACAGGGGCGGCGGGGGCCGTGTACTCGATGAACCCATCGGCGAGCACCAGCACCCGGTCGCTGCGCGAAAAATCGCGGCCCTCCGAGCGGAAGTTGAATACCGGCGCGCCGCGCGGACCCGGCCAGGCCCAGGTCATCATCGCGCCCTCCAGCCCCTCGCCCGTCCCACCGACGACGAAGGCGCTGTCACGGATGCGGATCGCCGGCTGGGCGTCCAGCATGTTGGGAATCATGCCGTCCTTCCATCGGAACAACGGCAGGCCACGGCGATCGAACTCCTCGATGGCGTCCTTGAGCAGCTTGTGGCGCTGGAATTCATTGCACATGCCGCCAACCTAGACCCTGTCCCGGTTGGCTTGAAACAAGCTAACCGGGACAGGGTCGATTCTTTGAGTTTGGAGCCCTGCTTACCCACTCACGATGATCCATCGTGAGCGGGAAGGGCTCTAGCGCCCCAGCGACAAACGAAAAGGGCGGCCGCGTCGCCGCGACCGCCCTTCCCGATTTCGTTCCGACCAGAAGCCTTAGGCTTCTTCAGCGTCGGCCGGCTCGTCCTTCTTGGACAGGTCTTCGCCGGTTTCCTGGTCGACGATCTTCATGCTCAGGCGGGTCTTGCCGCGATCGTCGAAGCCCAGGAGCTTGACCTTCACGGATTGGCCTTCCTGCAGCACGTCCGAGACCTTGGCGACGCGGTCGCTGGAGATCTGCGAGACGTGCACCAGGCCATCCTTGGCGCCGAAGAAGTTCACGAAGGCGCCGAAGTCGACGATCTTCACGACCTTGCCGGTGTAGATGGCGCCGATTTCCGGCTCCGAAGCGATCGACTTGATCCACTCGCGGGCCGCATCGATCTTGGCCTGCTCGGCGGCCGCGATCTTGATGGTGCCGTCGTCGCCGATGTCGACCTTGGCGCCGGTCTTTTCCACGATTTCACGGATGACCTTGCCGCCCGAACCGATCACTTCACGGATCTTGTCGACCGCGATCTTCATGGTTTCGATCTTCGGGGCGAACTCGCCCAGCTCGGCGCGCGGAGCTTCCATGGCCTTGGCCATTTCGTCGAGGATGTGCTTGCGGCCACCCTTCGCCTGCTCCAGCGCCTGCTTCATGATCGCTTCGGTGATGCCGGCGATCTTGATGTCCATCTGCAGCGAGGTGATGCCGTCCTCGGTGCCGGCGACCTTGAAGTCCATGTCGCCCAGGTGATCTTCGTCACCCAGGATGTCCGACAGGACCGCGAAGCCGTCCGATTCCAGGATCAGGCCCATGGCGATGCCGGAGACCGGCTTCTTCAGCGGAACACCCGCGTCCATCAGCGCCAGCGACGAGCCGCAGACCGAGGCCATCGACGACGAACCGTTGGACTCCAGGATCTCGGAGACCAGGCGGATCGTGTAGGGGAAGTCCTCGTTCTTCGGCAGCATCGGGCGGATCGCGCGCCAGGCCAGCTTGCCGTGGCCGACTTCGCGGCGGCCCGGAGCGCCCATGCGGCCCGTCTCCCCGACCGAGAACGGCGGGAAGTTATAGTGCAGCATGAACTTCTCGTAGTACTTGCCTTCCAGCGCGTCGATCAGCTGCTCGTCGTCGCCGGTGCCCAGGGTGGCGACCACCAGGGCCTGGGTCTCGCCACGGGTGAACAGGGCCGAGCCGTGAGCGCGCGGCAGCACGCCGACTTCCGAGACGATCTGACGGACCTTGTCGACGGTGCGGCCGTCGATGCGGATCCCGGTGTCCAGGATGTTGCGACGGACGACGTCGGCTTCCAGTTCCTTGAACACGCCGCCCAGCTTGGCCGGGTCGACGCCGGTCGGGTTGGCGTCGGACTTGCCGAACTTCTCAGTCGCCTTGGCCTTGGCGGCCGAGACGGCGTCGTGACGCTGGCCTTTGGCGACGATCTTGTAGGCCGCGGCCAGATCCTTGCCGATCAGCTTCTTCACGTCGGCCTTGATGGCGTCGGTGTCGTCCGGGGTGAACTCGAAGGGCTCCTTGGCGGAGTGCTCGGCCAGTTCGATGATCGCGTCGATCACCGGCTGGATGCCGTTGTGGGCGAACATGACGCCCTTCAGGACCTCATCTTCGCTGAGCTCCTGGATTTCCGACTCGACCATCATGACCGCGTCGCTGGTCGAAGCGACGACCAGGTCCATGGCCGACTCTTTCATCTCGTCGAGGGTCGGGTTGAGGACGTACTCGCCGTTGATGTAGCCGACGCGGGCGGCGCCGATCGGGCCCATGAACGGGGCGCCGGAGATCACCAGGGCGGCCGAGGCCGCGACCATGGCGACCACGTCCGGGTCGTTCTCGAGGTCATGCGCCAGCACGGTGGTGACGACCTGGACTTCGTTCTTGAAGCCCTTGACGAACAGCGGGCGGATCGGACGGTCGATCAGGCGCGAGGTGAGGGTTTCCTTCTGGCTCGGCGCGCCTTCGCGACGGGGGAAGGAGCCGGGGATCTTGCCCGCGGCGTAGAACTTTTCCTGGTAGTTGACGGTCAGGGGGAAGAAGTCCTGACCCGGCTTGGCGCTCTTGGCGAAGACGGCGGTGGCCAGCACCATGGTCTCGCCGTAGGTGGCCAGCACCGAACCGTCGGCCTGACGGGCCATGCGGCCGGTTTCGAGGGTCAGCGTCTTGCCGCCCCACTCGATGGTCTTGCGTTTGATATCGAACATTTCGCTTCTTTCTCATCCCGCGGGCGTATTCCCAACGGGGGCGGACAGGGTCGGGGTTCCGAAATCCTCTCCAGACGATCAGGCGATGAGGATTGCTGTGGAACCCTCGGCGTGTAGCGGGCGCCCCTGACTTGGACCGCCCGGATCGCCGCTTTGTTCCCTTCGGCCTGTCGCGAAGGAAGCGGCGCAGTAGTGTTGACCTGATACGCAAAGCCCCCGGTTTCCCGGGGGCTGACCTCTCGGTCCTTAGCGGCGCAGGCCCAGCTTTTCGATCAGCGCCTGATAGCGGCCCTCGTCGGACTTCTTCAGGTGGTCGAGCAGCGAACGACGCGCGGAGACCAGCTTCAGCAGGCCACGACGCGAGTGGTTGTCTTTCTTGTGGGTCTTGAAGTGCTCGGTCAGGTTCGAAATCCGTTCCGAGAGAATGGCCACCTGGACCTCGGCGCTGCCGGTGTCGCCTTCGGTGCGGCCGTGGGTCTTGATGAGCTCAGCTTTACGCTCAAGCGTGATCGACATCGGTTAGTCTCCGCTCTTTTCCAGATGAAAGACCCGCGAGGGCTCGAGCTTGCCCGCACGCATCTCGCAGAGCGCCACGATCGATCCGCCCTCCATGGCTGAAACGGTTCGGGTCCCGGGGCTTAGCCGGGCCTTCAGCGCTTCGACCTGTCGGGGAACGAGAACGATCGGCCGTCCCTGCTTCAGCTTGAAGGCGTCTTCGGTGGTCACGGCCAGCTCCGGGATGTCGTCCAGGGCGGTCTCGACCGGAAGCAATGCCTCCAAGCAGCGGGCCTTATGGCCCAAATCTTCCAACAATTCCAGCGTTATCGCGGAGTCTTCGTCGAACGGGCCGACGCGGGTGCGGCGCAGCGCGCTGACATGGGCGCAGGCCCCCAGCCGTTCGGCGATGTCGCGGACGATGGCGCGGACATAGGTGCCCTTGCCGCATTCGACAGCGATCTCGACGTGGTCGGCGTCGGGCGCGTCGACCACCCGGGCGCTGTAGATGGAAATCTCGCGCGCCTTCAGCTCCACCGTCTCGCCGGCGCGAGCCAGGTCGTAGGCGCGCTCACCGTCGACCTTCACCGCCGAGAAGGCGGGCGGTATCTGCAGGATGTCGCCGATGAACTCCGGCAGCACGGCCGCCACCTGTTCCGGGGTCGGGCGCACGTCGGAGGTCGCGGTCGTGGCGCCCTCGCGGTCGAAGCTGGCGGTCGTGCGGCCCCATTCGATGGTGAAGCGGTAGGCCTTGTCCGCGTCCATCAGGAACGAGACGGTCTTGGTCGCCTCGCCCAGCGCGATCGGCAAGATGCCGGTGGCCAGGGGATCGAGGGTTCCGGCGTGACCGGCCTTCTGGGCGTTGAAGATCCGCCGCACCCGGCCCACGGCCTGGGTCGAACCGAAGTCGTAAGGCTTATCCAGATTGACCCAGCCCGAGATCGCATCGCCCTTCTTGCGGCGCGCCATCAGTCTTCGTCCTTCCAGGAATCCGACGGCGGCTGCGGCGTCAGGTCCTGGGCCACGCGCGGATCATCGAACAGCCGGCCGATGCGGGCCGCCTCGTCGAAGCTCTCGTCATGCAGGAACTTCAGGTCCGGCGTGAACTTCATGTCGATCGAGCGACCCAGCCGACCGCGCAGGAACTTGGCATGGCGGTTCAGCGCCTTGACCACGTCGTCGGCGTGCTCGCCGCCCAGCGGTTCGATGAAGCAGACCGCATGGCGCAGGTCCGGGCTCATCCGCACTTCGGTGACCGTGACCGACACGCCGGTGAGGGCCTCGTCGTTGAAGTCCTCTTCGCGGAGGATCTCGACCAGGGCGTGGCGCATCAGTTCGCCGGCGCGAAGCTGGCGCTGGGAAGGGCCCGCCGGGGCGGCGCGGCCCTTGGGGGAAGAGCGTTTCATGGACTTGCCTCTAACGACCTGGCGCGCGGATCGGACGCGGCGGCTCAGGAGAAGGGCGCGCTTCTAGGCGCGCGAGGTCAAGAAGTCTAGCCCGCGCCGGTCCGCTCCCGGAAGAACGCAAGGACCCGGCGTTCGGCTTCCTTGGTCGGACCGTCTTCGGCCAGATTGATGGTCAGCACCGAATGGGGATGCTTCAGGCCGCCGGGGACGGCGTCCTTCGGGTCGATCTCGATCGCCTCGAACTTGTCGCCGAACTCGCGTCGGTAGGTGTCGAACCGCGCGTCCGGCACGAACGGGTCGCCGTAGAAACGCAGGCCGATCATCGACAGCCCCTCCTCGTTGAACCGCTTGCGCGCGCAGGAGACCTCGGCCGGCGAGGCGCCGATCCCGGCGGCCCGCTGCGGCTTGCTGATCCCCAGTGGCAACGAGGGCTGCGACAGCACCGGGGCGACGACCGACGGCTCGGTCATCATCGCCAAGGCGAAGCCGCCGGTGAAGCACATGCCGACGGCGCCAACGCCCTTGCCGCCGCATTCGGCATGCGCCTTGCGCGACAGCGCCTTCAGCCACTCGACGATCGGGCTCGACTTGTCGGCGGCCCAGACGTTGAACTCGCGCCGAATGCAGATGCCGCCGAGCATGGTCAAGGCGCCGAGCGGGTGGTTGGCCGGGCGGCCCCGCTCGCCGAACAGGTGCGGGCAGTAGACGGTCATGCCGGCCGCGGCGACGCGGTCGGCGAAGCGGATCACCAGCGGATGCAGGCCTGGCATCTCGTGGATGACGATCACCGCCGGCCCCGAGCCGCGCTTGTAGACGTTGCGCGTCCAGCGCCCGTCGTCGAATGCGAACTTCTCGTACTGCGCCAGCGCCGCTTCGTAGCCCATCGCACCCTCCCCCTAACGCCGTTCGGCGAGGGGAGCTTAGCCCTATCGAGCCTTGGTTCGCAGCATCGAAAGATCGCCTTCGAAGCCCGACAGCCGCCAGGTCCCCTGCTGCTCGGTGAAATTCAGCAGGCAAGGCCCGTCCTTCTTGCGCGGCACGCAGACCTGCCCCTCGCCGACAGCTATAAGCTGGCCGCCGATCACCATGGGGCCGGGCAGCGGCTGGGCCGCGTCATAGCCGTAGTAGGCTGCGACCGAGCGGAACACGTTCGGCTGGATCAAGGCCTCGCCGGCGAGGTCGGCTAGGGTCGGGGCGATCAGCGCTCCCAGGGCGGCCAGCCCGTCGTTCGCACCGGACTTGCGCGCCTCGGCCATCATCCGGCCCTCGATCTGGCGCTTCAGCGCCGGGCGGTCGACATGCGCCTCGAAGGCGGCCTTGTCGTTGTCGCGGATCGACACCAGCAGCGCGTGCACGTCGGCGGCGGCGTCGTAGCGTTGGGCCGTGGCGCAGCCCGAAAGGACAAGCGCAGCCAGCGCCAGGATCAGAACTCTCATCAGGGGGTCGCCATATGTTGGGTGTAGCGCAGCATGTCGGTGTCGTATCCCAGGGCCTCCACCCGCGCCAACAGCGCGATGCGTTCGGCTTGCGAAGGCCGCGGCTCACGTGTCAGCAGCCAGAGGAATCGGCCCGAGCCCTCGCCGACGATCGCCCACTCATAGTTTTCGCCGCGGTCGAGCACCCAGTAGTTGGTCAGCAAAGCTGGGCCGAAGAATGACACCTTGAACTTCGCCCCCAGGCGATCGCCGGCCGGTCGCGCCTTGCCCTCCGACACCTTGATCGGGCCGCCGACCGATGCCTCGCGGCAGGTGTTTTTCACCGACACCTCGCCGTCAGGCAGGGCGGCGTACTCGGCGGTGACCGCCTCGCAGCCGCGCTCGAAGCCGTTCTCGTAGCGAGCGAACTCGTACCAGCGGCCGAGATAGCGGCTCATCTCGACGGGCTTGGCCGGCTCCGGGACATCGCGGTTGCCGACCGGCCCGGCGGCGCAGGCGGCGATGACCAGCGCCCCGAGGGCGGCGGCGAGACACGGACGCATGACGCCTCCTGGGTTGCGCTCCTCCTGGGGAATGCCTGCCGCGGCGATTGGCTCCGAAACGCAAAAGGCCCCCGGTTTCCCGGGGGCCTGATGACTTGGATGCGGAGCGGCCTAGAGGCTGCGCGCGACCTCTTCGAGGTTGAAGCACTCGATGACGTCGCCTTCCTTGATGTCCTGGAATCCCTCGAAGAACATCCCGCACTCGACGCCGGACCCGACCTCGGCGACTTCGTCCTTGAAGCGCTTGAGGGTCTTGAGCGTGCCGAGTTCGAGAACGACGATGTCCTCGCGGATGATCCGAACGCGAGCGCCGCGGCGAACCACGCCCTCGGTGACCCGGCAACCGGCGACCCGGCCGACCTTGGTGATGTCGAACACCTGCAGGACGCGCGCGTTGCCCAGGAAGGTTTCGCGTTGCTCCGGCGCCAGCATGCCCGAGAGCACGCCTTTGATGTCGTCGATCAGGTCGTAGATGATCGCGTAGTAGCGGATCTCGACGCCTTCACGTTCGGCCAGGGTCTGAGCCTGCTTCGAGGCGCGGACGTTGAAGCCGATGATCGGCGCGCCCGAACCCTTGGCCAGCATGACGTCGCTTTCGCTGATCGCGCCGGCGCCCTGCAGGATGATCCGCGCACGGACCTCGTCGGTGGCCAGCTTGTCGAGCGATCCGACGATGGCTTCAGCCGAACCCTGCACGTCCGCCTTGATGATGACCGGCAGCTCCGAGATCTTCTTGTCCTGAAGCTTGGCCATGAAGTCGGCCATGGTGACGCCGCCAGCGACCGGCGAACCGGCCTTCTCGCGCTTCACACGGGTCCGATACTCGGTCAGCTCACGGGCGCGGGCCTCGTTCTCCACGACCGCGAAGGGCTCGCCCGGGCTGGGCGTGCCGTCCAGGCCGAGGATCTCCACCGGCACGGACGGACCGGCCGAGTCGAGTTGCTCGTCGCGTTCGTTGAGCAGGGCGCGGACGCGGCCGAAGTTGGCCCCGGCCACGACGATGTCGCCGCGCTTCAGGGTGCCGCGCTTGACCAGCACGGTCGAAACCGCGCCGCGACCGCGATCGAGCTTGGCCTCGATGACCGTGCCGTCCGCGGTGCGGTCCGGGTTGGCCTTCAGGTCCATCATCTCGGCCTGCACCAGGATCGCCTCGATGAGGTTCTCCAGGCCGGTCTTCTTCAGGGCCGAGACTTCGATCACCTGGGTGTCGCCACCGAGGCTTTCGACCACGATCTCGTGCTGCAGCAGCTCGTTGATCACCCGCTGCGGATTGGCATCGGGCTTATCGATCTTGTTGATCGCCACGATGATCGGCGCGCCGGCCGCCTTGGCGTGCTGGATGGCTTCGGCCGTCTGCGGCATGACGCCGTCGTCGGCGGCCACGACCAGCACCACGATGTCCGTCACGTCAGCGCCGCGAGCGCGCATCGCCGAGAAGGCGGCGTGGCCGGGCGTGTCGAGGAAGGTCACGGCCTGGCCGTCGGCCAGACGCACCTGATAGGCGCCGATGTGCTGGGTGATGCCGCCATGCTCGCCGCCGGCGACGTCGGCCGAGCGCAGGGCGTCCAGCAGCGAGGTCTTGCCGTGGTCGACGTGGCCCATGACCGCCACGACCGGGGGCCGCGGAACCAGGTTGTCGTCGATATCCTCTTCGCCGATGAAGCCTTCTTCGACGTCGGCTTCCGAGACGCGCTTCACGGTGTGGCCGAATTCGGTGGCCACCAGCTCGGCGGTGTCGTTGTCGATGACGTCGTTGATCTTGAGCATCACGCCCTGACGCATCAGGAACTTGATGATCTCGACGCCGCGGGTCGCCATCCGGTTGGCGAGTTCCGCCACGGTGATGACGTCGGGGATGACCACTTCACGGGCCGCACGGGCCTGCTCCTGGCTACCGCCCTTGCGCTTTTCGCGTTCACGTTCGCGCGCCCGGCGGACCGAGGCCAGCGAACGCATCCGTTCGACGGCGCCCTCATCGTCACCGGCGACGGCCTGAATTGTCAGACGACCCTCGCGACGCTGGGCGGCGCCCTTCACACGGCTGATCGCCTTGTTCGGGGCGTTCGCCGCGGCCTTGCGGCGGGTGTCCTCGTCGTCGTCGGGCCGGCGGCCGGCCTCGCCGGGCCGCGGGGCCTGGCGGGTGGCGCGCTGGATTTCAGGCGTTGCGGGCGGAGCGTTCGGCGCAGCGCCGCGCGGCGGACGCGGGCCGCCGGGACGATCGCCGGGACGGCCGGCGCCGGGCGCCGGGCGCGGCGCGAGCGCCGAGTAGCGGACCGGCTCGCCGCTGGGACGCGGACGGTCGCCTTGCGGCCGATCACCCTGCGGGCGGGCGCCCTGCGGACGATCGCCACGCGGCGGGCCACGGTCGTCGCGCGGCGGACGCGGGGCGTCGGCGCGCGGGGCCCGTTGGCCGAAATTCATATTCTCGTAGCGACCCGGCGCACGCTCGGGACGATAGGTCGTCGTCGTCGGGCGATCATCGCGGCGTTCGCGCGAGGGTTCGTAGGTGCGGGTCTGGCCCGGCGCGGCGCGATGACCATCCGAGCGCGGAGCGTCCGAACGGGAACCTTCGCTGCGGGGCGCTTCCGGGCGCGGAGCCGGGGCCCGGGCCACAGGCGCCTGGGGCGCCGGAGCAGCGGGCGTGGGCGCAGGCGCAGGCGGCGCAGCAGCAGGCGCTTCAACGCTCGGCGCAGCCGCGGCAGGCGGCGGCGCGGGCGGCGCTTCAACGGGCTTCGCCGCCGCGGCGGCTGCGGCGGCCGCAGCGGCGCGGGCCGCTTCAGCCTCGGCGCGGGCGCGGTCCTCGCGGGCGCGCTGCTCGGCGGCCTGGCGGGCCTGATGCTCGCGGGCCAGCTCGATCGCGCGTTGACGGGCGCGTTGCTCGTCGGCCGACAGCCCCGATCCGTCGTTCGACGGTCCGCCTTGTGACGGGCGCGGCGACGAGGGCTGCGGCGAGTGAGCACGCTTTTCGGCCGAGGACGGCGCAGCAAGATTTCCCGCCGGCGCGGAATGCGTGCGCTGGCGCTTGGTCTCCACGACCACAGTCTTGGAGCGACCGTGGCTGAAGCTCTGCTTCACCGTGCCCGCGCTGACCGATCCAGCCCCACGGGGCTTGAGGGTCAGGGGAGCTCGCCCACCAGGGGCCCGGCCGTTGTCGTTCTCGTCGCTCATGCGCTCGCTTTACATATCGGCCGGGACGGTCCCGACCACGGACATTCCAATAGCTCTAGGCGCGCGAAACCGTCTTAGGTTCCGCCCGCCTCAGGAGGCTTTTCCTCGCGCCAACTCTCGGGAAGGAGCGGGCGGAAGCCAGATAGTCTCCGGACGTCATTCGTCCAGCGATCGGCGCCGCGCCCCGCAAGGAAGGCGGTGTGTATCACATTCTCGGCCCCCAAGGCCAAACCCAATTCCTCAGCGTCGAAGAGTCCGCAAAGCTGCGGCGGTTTGGGTGACTTGCGGGCCACATTCAGAATCTTGCGGCGGCCGTCCGCGGCGCCGTCGGACGCCTCGATCAGCCACGCGGCCTTGCCGGCGTTCAGGGTCGAAGCGACTTTCTCGAAACCGGAGATAAGTTCGCCGGCCCGTTTCGCAAGCCCAAGACCGTCCAACAGCCGTCGGCGGAGCAGGGACTCGACCTGGTCGGCGAGATCGGCCGAGGCGGCGAGCTTGGCCTTGGCGGCGCGGGAAAACGCCCCCTTCTTGACCGCCGTCTCCACCGACGCGCGGTCGGCGGCGACCCAGAGCCCCCGCCCCGGCAGCTTGCGCGCCAGGTCGGGAACCACCAGACCGCCCGGGCCGGCGACGAAGCGGACAAGCGCGCCCTCGTCCATCACCTGGCCCGAGACGATATCCCGCCGTTCCCGCGCGACCTGCGCGAGGGTTCGAGGGGCCTTCGTTCCGGCCGTGATGGAAGCGGGCGCGCTCACCTGGGATTAGGCCTCCGGGGTCTCTTCGGCCGCAGCTTCGACTTCGACCCCGGCTTCGGGGTCAGCGTCGGCCTCGTCGGCGTACTCTTCCTCAACTTCCGGCTCGGGCGGCGCCTCGACCCAGCCCATCACGATGCGCGCGCGCATGATCAGGGCCTCGGCCTCGGCAGCGTCGAGGTTGAAGCTCTCGAGGATGCCCGGCTCGCGCACGCGCTCGCCGTCGCGGTTCTCGAACCAGCCGCGCAGATCGTCCGGGATCAGGCCGGCCAGGTCCTCGACGTTCTTCACGTCGCCCTCGCCCAGCGCCACCGCCATCGGCAGGGTGACGCCCTCGATCTCGAGCAGGCCGTCCTCGACGCCGAGCGCCTTGCGCTTGGCGTCGTACTCGGCGGCTTCCTTGTCCAGGTACTCGCGAGCGCGGGTCTGGATTTCTTCGGCCGTGTCCTCGTCGAAGCCTTCGATGGCCGCGACTTCCGAGGCGTCGACATAGGCCACGTCCTCGACCGAGGCGAAGCCCTCAGTGACCAGCAGCTGGGCGATGACCTCGTCGACGTCCAGAGCTTCCTGGAACAGGGCGGTGCGCTCGGTGAACTCGCGCTGGCGGCGCTCGCTCTCCTGGCTCTCGGTCATGATGTCGATCTGCCACCCGGTCAGCTGGCTGGCGAGGCGCACGTTCTGGCCGCGGCGGCCGATGGCCAGCGACAGCTGTTCGTCCGGCACCACCACTTCGACGCGCTCGTCCTCCTCGTCCATGACGACCTTGGAGACTTCCGCCGGGGCCAGGCCGTTGACGATGAAGGTCGCCTCGTCCGGGCTCCACTGGATGATGTCGATCTTCTCGCCCTGCAGCTCGGCGACCACCGCCTGCACGCGCGAGCCGCGCATGCCGACGCAGGCGCCGACCGGGTCGATCGAGCTGTCGTTGGAGACGACGGCCATCTTGGCGCGCGAGCCCGGGTCGCGAGCGACCGCGCGGATCTCGATGACGCCGTCATAGACTTCCGGCACTTCCTGCGCGAACAGCTTGGCCATGAAGCCGCCGTGGGCGCGGCTGAGCAGGATCTGCGGGCCCTTGGTCTCGCGGCGAACGTCGTAGATGTAGCAGCGGATCCGGTCGCCGATATTGAAGTTCTCGCGCGGGATCGACTGGTCGCGGCGCATGATGCCTTCGCCGCGGCCCAGGTCGACGACGGTGTTGCCGTACTCGACGCGCTTGACCACGCCGTTGACGATCTCGCCGACGCGATCCTTGAACTCTTCGTACTGGCGCTCGCGCTCGGCTTCGCGGACCTTGCCGGTCACCACCTGGCGGGCCATCTGGGTCTGCACGCGGCCGAACTCGAACGGCGGCAGGATTTCTTCGTAGACCTTGCCGACGAAGGCGTCCTTGTCGCTGCGCAGGGCGTCGGCCAGGCGACGCACGCCGACCGGCTCTTCCGGGATGCCGTCCTCGGATTCGAACACCGCCTCGTCGTCGATGACGGTGATCACGCGCTTGACCGTGGTTTCGCCGGTCTTCGGGTCGATGCGCACGCGGATGTCGTGCTCGGCGCCGTACCGGGCGCGGGCGCCCTTCTGGATCGCTTCCTCGATCGCCTCGATCACGACTTCCTTGTCGATCGACTTCTCGCGGGCCACGGCCTCGGCGATCTGCAACAACTCAAGCCGGTTGGCGGAAATGCCGGTCAGGCTCATCGGTTTGCGTCCTCTTACTCGGGGGTGTCTTGGTCGGCCTCGGCGCTCAGGCGGGCGGCGCGTTCGTCCGCGCCGCGCTTCATCAGCGCGTCGGTCAGGATAAGTTTGGCGTCCACGATCCACTCGAACGGGATCATGGCCGTGGAGTCTTCGCCTTCCAGGTCGATGCCGATGGCGTCGCCCTCGACACCGGCCAGCACGCCGCGGAAGCGCTTGCGGCCCTCGGCGACGCGGTCGAGCTCGATCCGCGCCTCGAAGCCGTCGTAATTCTCGAAGTCCTTCAGCCGGGTCAGCGGCCGGTCGACGCCGGGCGAGGAGACTTCCAGCGTGTACTCGCCGGCGATCGGATCGGCGGCGTCCATCACCTCGGAGATCGCGCGCGACAGTCGGGCGCAGTCCTCGACCACCATTTCGCCCTCCGGCGTCTCGGCCATGATCTGCAGCCGCCGGGCTTCCTCGCCGCCCATCAGGCGCAGCCGGACGATCTCGTAGCCTGCAGCTTCCGCGACAGGGTCGAGGAGCTCCAGGAGGCGGCGGTCTTCAGCGGTCTTGCCACGCATAAGCTTGGCTGCTCTCCGGCAACAAAAAAGCGGCCGGGCCGAAGCCTGCCGCTCGTATGCGCTATCCAGCGCTAACGGACGATGTAACGGCTATATAGCGCGCGACCGCCGGTTTGTCAGCCCCCAGCCGCACAGGCTCCATTTCGACGTCTTTTACAGCTTTTCGGGCGGCAATCGGCGCGCGGCCCCTTTTCGCGGGGGCCTTATTGGTCCACAGACGGCGCCCTCAACTCTTGTGTCGCCAAGGTCCTTCTTCCCTATGGACATCTCCAAGATCCCCACCGGCGTGAACCCGCCCTACGACGTCAACGCCATCATCGAGATCCCGCAGGGCGGCGAGCCGGTTAAGTACGAGCTCGACAAGGACAGCGGGGCCATCATGGTCGACCGCTTCCTCCACACCGCCATGTACTATCCGGGCAACTACGGCTTCATCCCGCACACGCTGTCGGACGACGGCGACCCGATGGACGTGCTGGTCGTCGGCCCGACCCCGGTGGTCCCGGGCGCGGTGATCCGCGTGCGGCCGATCGGGACCCTAATGATGGTCGACGAAGCGGGCGGCGACGAGAAGATCCTCGCGGTGCCGGTCGACAAGCTGCACCCGTTCTATGCCGGCGTGGACTCCTGGCGCGGCCTGCCGGCCATCCTGACCGAACAGATCGCCCACTTCTTCCAGCATTACAAAGACCTGGAGAAGGGCAAGAGCGTCGAGATCGTGCGCTGGGCCGATCCGGAAGAAACCGGCGAGCTGATCCGCCAGGGCATCGAGCGCGCCAAGGCCGCCGGCAAGGGCCAGCCCGGAACGTGACGATAGGGGTCGCCGTCGACAGGTTTCGGCGGCGACCTTCCAGCTACCGTCTGATGAAGTCGAAAAAGACCGGCTCGCAGTCGCCCAGACGCTTTTCCTCGTAGCGCGTGGTGATGTGGTCGGCAGGCGCGATGCGCCAATCGTCGGCCTTCTGCGCCGGCCAATCGAACTCCGGCGAAGCCAAAATCCGCTCCAGCGCCCAGTCGGCGTATCCCGCCACGTCGGTGGCGAAGCGCAGCCGTCCGCCCGGCTTCAACACCCGCGCCAATTCAGCCACCATGTCGCTCTGCACGATCCGGCGCTTGTGATGGCGCGCCTTGGGCCAGGGGTCCGGGAACAGGATGAACACCCGATCGAGGCTGGCGTCCGGCAGGCGGGCGGCCAGCTCGCGGGCGTCGCCGTCGTGGATGCGGACGTTCTTCAAATCTTGTTCAGCCACGTGGCGTACGGCGCTGGCGACGCCGTTCAGGAACGGCTCGCAGCCGACGATCAGCACGTCGGGCGCGCGGGCGGCCTGGCTGGCCATGTGTTCGCCGCCGCCGAAGCCGATCTCGAGCCAGGCCTCGCGCGTCCCGGCCATCAACGCGCGCGGGTCGAACGGACCCTGCGGCGGCCGCAGCGACGGCAGCAGCTCCTCGACCAGGGCGGCCTGGCGCGGCTTGATCGGCCGCGACTTGATCCGGCCATAGGACCGCATCAGCGGGTGAGAGTTTTCTTCCATGCGCGCGCTCTACAACGACGAAGGCCGCCGCGCGAGTGCGCGACGGCCTTCGAATGTTCCAAACCCGATGTGGATCAGGCCAGGGCCTTCAGCTGATCGACCAGATCGGTCTTTTCCCAGGAGAAGCCGCCCTCGTTGTCCGGGGTGCGGCCGAAGTGGCCGTAGGCGGCGGTGCGGGCGTAGACCGGGCGGTTGAGGCCGAGGTGCTCGCGGATCGCGCGCGGCGTGGCGCCGCCGATCATCTGCGGCAGGGCCAACTCCAGCTTGGCCGGGTCGACCTGACCGGTGTCGTGCAGGTCGACATAGAAGCTGAGCGGGTCGGACACACCGATCGCGTAGCTGATCTGAATGGTGCACTTGCGCGCCAGGCCGGCGGCCACGACGTTCTTGGCCAGGTAGCGGCAGGCGTAGGCGGCCGAGCGATCGACCTTGGTCGGATCCTTGCCGGAGAAGGCGCCGCCGCCGTGCGGGGCCGCGCCGCCATAGGTGTCGACGATGATCTTGCGGCCGGTGAGGCCGGCGTCGCCGTCCGGGCCGCCGATCAGGAAGCGGCCGGTCGGGTTGACGTGCCACTTGGTCTTCTTGGTGATCAGGCCGCTCGGCAGGACGCTCTCGACGTACGGCTTGATGGCCGCGGCCAGGCGCTTCGAATTGACGGTCTGGTCGCCGATCTTTTTCTTGTGCTGGGTCGAGACGACGATCTTCAGGATCTCGACCGGGCGGCCGTCCTGGTAGAGCACCGTGACTTGGCTCTTGGCGTCCGGCTCAAGGAAGTCGGCCTCGCCCGAGTGACGGACCTCGGCCAGCTTGCGCAGGATGTCGTGCGAGTACTGCAGGGTCGCCGGCATCAGCGACGGGGTCTCGTCGCAGGCGTAGCCGAACATGATCCCTTGGTCGCCCGCGCCCTCTTCCTTCTTCTCGGTCGAGTCGACGCCGACGGCGATGTCGGCGGACTGCGGGTGCAGGAAGTTGGCGAACTTCGCCTTTTCCCAGTGGAAGCCCTTCTGGGCGTAGCCGATGTCCTTCACCGCGGCGCGGACCTTGGGCTCGAGACCGGCGAGGATCTCCTTGGTCATCGCCTTGTTCTCGGCCTTCGAGGCGCCCGGCTTGCCGGCCCGGACTTCACCGGCCAGCACGATGCGGTTGGTGGTGACCAGGGTCTCGCAGGCCACGCGGGCCTCGGGCTCCACCGACAGGAAGGCGTCGACCACCGTGTCGGAGATACGGTCAGCGACCTTGTCCGGATGGCCTTCGGAAACGCTTTCGCTGGTGAAGATGTAAGAGGAACGGCTCAAGAGGTAGCTCCGGAATCGGGCAGGCCGCCGCGCAGGGCGGCCCCATTTGGACGTCGTCGGCGAAAACCTATAAAGAAATCCTTATATCCCGCAAGCGACGTCCACGCGATCCGACGTCGCGGGGCGACGCAGCGAAGCCAGAGCGGCCCATGAGAATTGCTTGACGTGATCACGCCCGCCGCGCTGTGAAGGCGCGGACGCTGGTTCCGTGGGGGCGGATGGTTTTCTCATCCATCATCTTCATCTTCTACTTCCTGCCGGCGTTCCTGCTCGCCTACTATCTCAGCGGCTGGCGGACGGCCGTGCTGCTGGCGGGGAGCGCGCTATTCTACGCCTGGGGCGAGGGGGCGTTTCTCGCGCTTCTTGGCGCGCTGATTGTCGCCAACCATATCGGCGTCGGCGCCATGGATCGAAGCCGCGGCCGGGCGCGGCAAGCCCTGCTGGCGGGCATCATCATCACTGACCTCGCGGTGCTCGGCTGGTTCAAGTACGCCGGCTTCATCGGCGCGTCGCTGAACAGGCTGCTGACCGGCGCCCCCTTCCCAGAAGCCTCGCACCACCTGTTGCTGGGTATTTCGTTCTTCACGTTCCAGCTGATCAGCTATGCGGTCGACATCTATCGGCGCACCCTGCCGGCCGAGCGGTCGCTGGTCCGGTTCGCGACCTACGTGCTGATGTTCCCGCACCTGATCGCCGGCCCGATCGTGCGCTACGCGCACATCGCCGACGAGCTGCATTCCGACCGCCGCCGGTCCGGCCGGATCGGGCTGGGCGTCCAGTACTTCATCGTCGGCCTGTGCCAGAAAGTGCTGGTCGCCAACGCGGTCGCGCCGCTCGCCGATTTCGCCTTCGGCCTGCCGGCGGATACGCTCGACGCCACCACCGCCTGGCTGGGCGCCGTCGCCTACGCCCTGCAGATCTACTTCGACTTCTGCGGCTACTCGAACATGGCGATCGGCCTGGCCTTCATGCTCGGCTTCACCTTCCCGCGGAACTTCGACTACCCGTACGCCGCCGCCTCGATCACCGACTTCTGGCGGCGCTGGCACATCTCGCTCTCGTCCTGGTTCCGCGACTACCTCTACATCCCCCTGGGCGGAAACCGCGGGGGCAAGTTGCGAACGCTCCGCAACCTGCTCATCGTCTTCCTGCTGACCGGCCTGTGGCACGGCGCGGCCTGGACGTTCGTCGTCTGGGGACTGTTCCACGGCGCCTTCCTGATCCTCGAGCGGATCGGCCTGGGTCGCCTGCTGGCGCGCGCGCCCGGCGTGGTCCGGCACGCCTATGTCCTGATCGTGGTCATCGCCGGCTGGGTGATCTTCCGAGCCGAAAGCCTCGGCCAGGCGGGAGACTATCTGGGCGCCATGGCCAACCTGCGCAGCTTCCAGACGCCGCGCCTAGAGCTGGCGCGCCTCGCCGACATCGAGGTGGTCGTGACGCTCGTCGCCGGTTCGATCCTGTCGTTTCCGGTCCTGCCGGCCCTGCTCCAGCGCCTGCGGGCGCCCAGATCCGACGCGCCGTCGCCCGACCTTCCGTCGCGCCTGGACACGCGCTCGGCGCATGCGGTGCCGACCCCGCTGCTGCTCGCCGGCCTGACGCTCAGCGTCGCGGTGCTGGCTGGGACGACGCTCAACCCGTTCCTCTATTTCCGGTTCTAGGATGAGCGCCCCCCTCCCCCGTCCCGGATTGATCGCCGGCGCTGTCGCGCTGATGGTCGCGGCGTTCTGCCTGCCGGCAGTCCTGCCCAAGCCGGACCTGCGGGAAGGCCGCAAGCTCGCGCCGCCGCCAGCGCTTTCCTCTGGGATCACGGAGGCGCGGCGCCAGACGGACGCCTATGTCGCCGACAACTTCCCAGCTCGCCCCCTGCTGATCTCGACCCTCAACCTCGCGCGCCTGAAACTAGGGGTGAGCGGCTCGGACAAGGTGCTGATCGGCCGGGACGGCTGGCTGTTCTACAACGACGGCAGCCTGCTTGGGGCGGCGCGCGGCGCGTACCGGCTCGGCGCCGACGAAGCCCGGTCCCTACTGGCGAACCTGGAAGCCCGCTCGGACTACCTGCAGGCCCGGGGCGCCAGCTATCTCGTCGTCGCCGCGCCCGTGCGGGAGGCGATCTATCCGGAGTTCGCACCGTCCTGGTTCCACCTGGATCCGAGCCGATACAGCCGGGCCGCCGAAGCGCTGGCGAACGAGGCGACGCCCGGCCGCCTGCTCTATCTGGAGGCCGCGGTCACCGCAGCGAAGACCGCCGGCGTCACAACGTTCAGCAAACACGACACCCATTGGACCGGCGACGGCGCCTATGCCGGCTATGGCGCCATCATGCAGGCGCTGCGGGCCCAGGGCCTGGCTGAAACGACCCGGCCGCTCAGCGACTTCAGGCCGAACGACACCGACCCCAAACGCCCCCGCGACCTCGCCCGGATGATCGGCGTCGCCAGCTTCGTGCCCATCCGCTACCGGACCTATGAGGATCCCGCCGCCGCCAACTGGAGGACGACCTGGCTGGGCGGCGGCCGCCGCGACTTCACCGCGCCCCAGGTGATCGACACCGGAGCGCCGGACAAGCCCGTCCTGCTGATGCAGCGCGACTCGTTCTCCATCGCCCTGCTGCCGTTCCTGACCGGACACTTCAGCAAGGTGATCCTGACGCATATCGACGACGGATATTGGCGGTCCGACCTGATCGAGCGGTTCAAGCCCGACTTCGTAATCCTCGAAGTGCAGGAGGCGGGCCTGGGCACCGTGCTTTCGACGGCGCCTGGATCGAGCCCCCCCGCCGGACCGTCGATCGAGGCGGCCATCGACAAGGCGAGAAGCCTGCGGCCGGTGCTGGCCTCAGAGCGGCGGGAACTGGCCAGCGCCCGGAAGGCCCCAGGCTGCGCGGTCGACAGGGTCGAGTCCCGCGGCGGCGACCTGCAGATCACGGGTTGGATTTCCGACCTGCGTGCGGAAGCCGGCCTTGGCCGGGCCGCGGTGCGTTTGAGCGGTCCTGCCGGCGACTTCATTCAGGAGATTGCGGTGGACCGCCCCCGACCGGACCTGCGGATTGCGTTCAAGCGGCCGGTCGGAGAACCCAACGGCTTCGACGCCCGCCTGATCTCCACGCCCGCACCGAGCGGAAGCTACGGCATGACCATCTATCGGGCCTCGTCCGGGGGGTGGCTCGCCTGTCCTGGCCCCAAGGTCCAGATCGGCTGAGCGGCCGCCTCAGTCGTCGAGGATCGAGGGGTCTTCTTCGACCATGGCGCGGACGAGATCGAGGATCCGCCGACGCACGCGCGGCGGGGTGATCCGCGGGAAGGCGCTGGCCAATTCGACGCCCTCGGGCGTCAGCAGGAAGGCTTGCAGGTGAGCTTGGCCGCCGGGCGAGCCGTCGGCGCCGATGGTGGCGGTGTCGGCCAGCCCCTCGAAGAAGTAGGCCGTCGAGGTTTCGAGCGCGCGGGCCATCTCGTAGAGCTTGGAGGCCGAAACCCGGTTCGCCGCCCGCTCGTACTTCTGGACCTGCTGAAAGGTCAGGCCGATCGCCTCGGCGAGTTTTTCCTGGCTGACCCCCAGTTCCTTACGACGAAGCCTGATGCGCAGGCCGACATGCACGTCGATTGGATTGGGAACGCTATCGAGGTCCTTGGACATGGGCTCACCTTAGACGAGCCTCGACTGACGCGTCAAAAACCTGACCAATTCGTCAATTCCGCTCTATTCGCCGATGTAACTGTCGAAATCCGACCATGGCCAGCGAAAGGAGCAACATCATGGCGAAGCCTGCTTCGCTGATTACACTGTAGATTGTCCTAGCCCGCGGAGCGGGCAACCGAGCGTCGATCACGCCCGTTTTTCCGAGTCCGAGTTCGGCCCCCGGGACGATCCGACCCTGGGCGTCGATGACCGCCGAAACGCCGGTAGGGGTCGCCCGAATGATCGGCAGGCCACTCTCGATCGCGCGATAGCTAGCGATGTTGAGATGCTGCCAGGGGCCGCTGGTGGCCCCGAACCAGGCGTCGTTGGAGACGTTCAGCAGCCACTGGGGCCGCAGGCCGGCGCGCGTCGCGGCGGCTTCGGCGAAGCGCGGAAACAGCGCCTCGTAGCAGATCAGCGGCTGCAGCGGCGGCAGGCCCTGAGGCGAGATCGGCCTGGGCGCCGGACCGGCGGTGAAGTCCTCGGGCATATGCACCAGGCTGCGGATGCCGAGCCGGGTCGCCAGGTCGCCGAAGGGCAGGAACTCGCCGAACGGCACCAGCCGGTGCTTGTCGTAGACGCCCGTGACCTTCAGGCCCTCGGGTTCGCCGCGCAGGGCGACGAGGCTGTTGAAATAGTCGGGCTGCCCCTGGGCGTCGAACTGCACGCGATTAGCGCCCAACAGCAGGGTCTGGCCCGGCGCGACCGCCTGGGCGAAGCGGGCGACATAGGGGCTGCCCGGCGCGAGCAGGTCATCGATGACCGCCGGCAACGCGCCCTCGGGCCAGACGATGATCTGCGGGACCGGGTCGCCGGGCTTGCCGCGCGACAGCTCGACATAGGCCTCGACGATGGCGTCGAGGTTCTCGGGCTTCCACTTGTCCTTCTGGTCGATATCGGCCTGGACGATGCGCACCATCGGCGCGTCGGCGCGGACGGGCGGGGCGGTCGACAGGCGCACGGTCCCGAAGGCGAACATGCCCGCCAGCACAAGCGCCGCCAGCAGCGGACCGGCGAACCGGCGGCGCGGCGAGCCGGCGTCCAGCGCCAGGGCGAAGCTCGCCGCCAGCGCGATGGTCACCCAGCTGAGGGCGTAGGGCCCGATCAGCGAAGCGACCTGCGACACCGCCCCGCCGGCGGTCCAGCTCTCGCCGGGCAGATTCCACGGGAACCCGGTGAAGATGTGCGAGCGCACCCATTCGAGCAACGCCAGGGCGCCGGCGAACACCAGCACCCGGCCCGGGCCGCGAACATCGGCGATGCGATAGAGCAGCGCGGCCAGCCCCCAGAACAGGGCCAGCCCGCCGGCCATGAACAGCAAGGCGAACGGCGCCATCCAACCGTGGGCCGCAGCGTCGACCAGGAACGCCTCGGTGATCCACCAGACGCCGACCGCGAAGTAGCCGACACCCGCCAGCCAACCGCGGAAAAAGGCCGAGCGCCGCGGCCGGGCGCCGGTCGTCTCCGCCATCCGCATCATCAGGGCGTAGCCGAGCAGGCCCGGCAGCACGCCGAACGGCGGATGCGCTAGGCCGGCCGCGACGCCGGCGCCCAGCGCCAGCAGCCGCGCGAGCCAGGGAGACGGCGTTTTCAGATCAGACCTCTTCGCCGGACGGCGCCGTCACGGGCGCGAACCGCACCCGCTTTACACGTCTGGCGTCGGAATCCAGCACCTGGATTTCGAAGCCTGCGGGATGGGCGATGACCTCCCCGCGCTGCGGCACGCGGCCGGCGAGGGCCGAGACGAGCCCGCCGACGGTGTCGATCTCCTCGTCCAGTTCGCCGGGCGCCAGATGCTCGCCCAGGGCCGCCTCCAGCTTCTCCAGCGGCGCGCGGGCGTCGACCTCGTAGACGCCCCCTGCCCGCGGCGTGATGGAGGCGACCGCGGCCTCGTCGTGCTCGTCGTCGATCTCGCCGACCACGGCCTCGACCAGGTCCTCCATGGTCACCAGGCCGTCGGTGCCGCCGAACTCGTCGATGACCATGGCCATGTGAGTGCGCTCGGCCTGCATGCGCAGCAACAGGTCGGCGGCGCGCATAGATCCGGGCACGTAGAGCGCGTCGCGGCGCAGCTTCTGGAGCACCAGGTCGGACGGGCCGGGCCGTCGGCCGCGCCCGGCCAGCAGCTTGAAGATGTCCTTGACGTGGATGACCCCCACGGGATCGTCCAGGGTCTCGCGGTAGATCGGCATCCGGCTGTGCTCGGACTCCGCGAACAGGTCGACCACTTCGGAGAACGACGTCGACAGCTCGACCGCGACGATGTCGACGCGCGGCGTCATCACGTCGGAGACCCGCAGGGTCTGGAAGGCGGCCGCCTGTTCTACGAGGCCGTTGGCGCCCGACGTCGGGCCCGGCGGCGGCGCCTCGGCCCGGCCGGCCCGAAGTTTGCGAAAGAACGCCCGAATCCCCCGGCTTCGACTGGGAGGTTCGGGCGGACTGGATATCCCGTCCGAAGAGTTAGCCATGGTCTCCCTGCTCAGCCGCGTAGGGGTCAGGAACCCCGAGCCCGGCCAGGATGACGCGCTCTAGACCTTCCATGTGTTCGGCCTCGGCGTCGGTCTCGTGATCGTATCCTAAAAGATGCAGCACGCCATGCGCCACCAGATGCTGCAGGTGGTGCGCGAGCGGCTTGCCCTGTTCGGCGGCTTCGCGGGCGCAGACGCCGAACGCCAGGGCGATGTCGCCCAGGTGTCCCTCCGGGTTCTGCGGCGCGAGGAAGGACAGGACATTGGTCGCATAGTCCTTGCCGCGGAACCGGGCGTTGAGGTCGCGCACGCTGTCGTCGTCGGTCAGCAGGATGGTGACTGCGTCACCGTCGAACTCGGCCTGCCGCAAGGCCGCGGCGGCGGCGGCCTGCACGAGATCCTGCGCCTGCGGCGCGGCGGCGACCCAGGCTTCGTCCTCGATCTCGATATCGATCAAATCGCGCGTCCGCTCTTGGCCGCATCGGCGTCGTAGGCGCGCACGATGCGTTCGACCATCGGGTGGCGCACCACGTCCTCGACCGAGAACCGGTTGACCCCGACCCCTTGGACGCCCTCCAACAGGCCGACCGCGTGGGCGAGGCCGGAATCGGCGGCGTTGACCAGGTCGATCTGGCTGGGGTCGCCGGTGACCGCCATGCGCGAGCCCTCGCCGATGCGGGTCAGGACCATCTTCATCTGCAGCCGGGTGGTGTTCTGAGCCTCGTCGATGATGATGAAGGCGTGGCTGAGCGTGCGGCCGCGCAGGAAGGCGATCGGCGCGACCTCGATCTCGCCCTTCTCCCGCCGCCGGCGCAGCTGCTCGGCGCCGATGATGTCGGTCAGCGCCTCCCAGACCGGGGCCATGTAGGGGTCGACCTTCTCGTTCATGTCGCCGGGCAGGAAGCCGAGCCGCTCGCCCGCCTCCACCGCCGGACGGCTGACGATCAAGCGGTCGACCTCGCCGCGCAGCAGCAGGCCCGCGCCGTGGGCCACGGCCAGGAAGGTCTTGCCGGTGCCGGCCGGGCCGAGACCGAAGACCAGTTCGCACTTGTTGAGCGAGTCGAGATAGCGGGCCTGGCCCGGGGTGCGCGGCGCGACCTGGCCGCGACGGCCGCTGGGCAGGCCGCCGGCCGGCGACTTGCCGGTCCCGGCGCGGGCGGCGCCGATGGCGACCCGGACGTCGGCCTCGGTGACCTCGCGGCCGGAGTCGGCCTGGGCGGCCAGGGCGGCGACCACCTGCTTGGCCCCGGCGCGGGACTTGGCGTCGCCATTGATCGACACCCCGCCGCCGGGGGTCTCGATCAGGACGTTGAAGGCGTCCTCGATCAGCGCCGCATGGCGGCTGGCGGCGCCGGCCACCGCACGGGCGGCCTCGTCCGAAAGCGGGATGTACTCGGGGCGGCTCACGCGGTCTCCATCTCGAGCACGCCGGCCAGGCTCATCTTGTGGGCCGTCTCGATGCGCACAGGCACGATCTGGCCGATCAGCCGCTCGGGGCCTTCGACGTGGACGGCCTGCAGATAAGGGCTGCGGCCCGAGAGCTGGCCCGGATGGCGGCCGGGCTTTTCGAACAGCACCGGCAGCACCTTGCCGACCTGAGCGGCGTTGAAGGCGCGCTGCTGCTCGTCGATCAGGGCGTTGAGGCGGGCCAGCCGCTCGTCCTTGACCTCCTCGGCCACCTGGCCCGGCAGGGCGGCGGCCGGGGTGCCAGGACGGCGCGAGTACTTGAAGGTGAAAGAGGCGGCGTAACCGACCTCGCGCACCAGCTGCAGGGTCGCCTCGAAGTCGGCGTCGCGCTCGCCCGGGAAGCCGACGATGAAGTCGCCGGACATGGCGATGTCGGGCCGCGCGGCGCGGATCTTCTCGACCAGCCGCAGGTAGCTTTCCGCGGTGTGGGCGCGGTTCATCGCCTTGAGGATCTTGTCCGAGCCGGCCTGCACCGGCAGGTGCAGATAGGGCATCAACTGCGGCAGCTCGGCGTGGGCGGCGATCAGCGCCTCGTCCATGTCGGCCGGGTGGCTGGTGGTGTAGCGGATGCGGTCCAGGCCCTCGATCTGCGCCAACTGGCGCGCCAGGCCCGCCAGGCCGCCTTCACCGGCGTAGGCGTTGACGTTCTGGCCCAGCAGGGTGACCTCGCGAACGCCCTTGGCGGCCAGATCGCGGGCCTCGGCCAGGATGGTCTCGACCGGGCGCGACCACTCCCCGCCGCGGGTGTAGGGCACGACGCAGAAGGTGCAGAACTTGTCGCAGCCTTCCTGCACCGTGAGGAAGGCGGTGACGCCCTCCGGATTGCGTTCGACCGGCAGGGCGTCGAACTTCTCGTCGGCGGCGAAGTCGGCGGCCAGGCGCTCGCCGCGGGCCCGGTGGGCGCGGGCGATCAGCTCGGGCAGCTGATGATAGGCCTGCGGCCCGACCACCAGGTCGACGGCCGGCTGGCGCAGCATGATCTGCTCGCCCTCGGCCTGGGCGACGCAGCCGGCGACGGCGATGGTCATCTTGCCGCCGGCCTCGGCCTTCGCCTGCTTCATCAGCTTGATCTGGCCGAGCTCGGAATAGACCTTCTCGGTGGCCTTCTCGCGGATGTGGCAGGTGTTGAGGACGACGAGGTCGGCGTCCTCCGGGGTCGAAGTCACGCCGTAGCCCAGCGGCGCCAGCACGTCGGCCATGCGCTCGCTGTCATAGACGTTCATCTGACAGCCGTAGGTCTTGATGAAGAGGCGCTTTGCAGGCGCAGAACCGGTCATGCCGGCGTTATGGGGTTGCGAGCGCCCCCACGCAAGTTTTCCACCTGACGCAGGGGCCGCCCGCCATCGCGGCTCAGTCTTCGAGCGGCATGCCGTAGAGCTCGAGCCGGTGGTCGACCAGCTTGTAGCCGAGCTTGCGGGCGATGGCCTCCTGCAGGGCCTCGATCTCCTCGTCGACGAACTCGACGACCTTGCCGGTCTTCATGTCGATCAGGTGGTCATGGTGGACCTCGGTCGCCTCTTCGTAGCGCGAGCGGCCGTCGCGGAAGTCGTGCCGGGCGATGATGCCGGCCTCCTCGAACAGGCGCACCGTCCGGTAGACCGTGGCGATCGAGATGTGGGGATCGACCTCGTGAGCGCGGCGGTACAGCTCTTCCACATCGGGGTGGTCATGGGCGGCCGACAGCACGCGCGCGATGACGCGACGCTGCTCGGTCATCCGCATGCCCTTCTCGACGCAGAGGCTTTCGATGCGATCCACGACAGTCTCCTCGGAAATCAACTCGCCGCAAGGATAGGGCGACTAGGTCTCGCGGCCAAGGTCGAGACGCATAACAACGGCATCTGCGCTCCCGGCAGCGCCGCGATCATAGTAGCCGCGGCGCAGTCCGGCCCGTTCGAAGCCGGCCGCTTCATAGAGGCCCAGGGCCGGCAGGTTGTCGTGCGCGACCTCCAGGAACATGACGTCGGCCCCGGCCATGCGCGCGGCGCCGGCGGCGGCCTCGACCAGGGCGCGAGCCAGGCCGCGGCGGCGGGCGGCGGGATCGACGGCCAGGGTCAGGATCTCCGCCTCGCCGGCCACGGCGCGGCAGAGGATGAAGGCCAGCGGGGCCTCGGTCTCGATCAACAGCGCAAAGCCGCCCGGCCCGTCCAGCAGCTGGGCGATCTCGGCGGCGGACCAGGCATGGTCGAAGGCGGCGGCGTGGATCTGCGCCAGCGCCTGCGCCTCGTGCCCCCAGGCGCCGCGCAGCTTCATTCGGAAAGGCTCTTGCCGCCCGGCAGTTTGGCGTCCGGCGCACGCAGGTAGAGCGGGCGCGGCGGGATCGGGGCGCGGGCGGCGCCGATGGCGGCGATCGCCGCGGGATCGGCATAGTCGATGACGATCGCCTGGGCCGAGGGCCGCATCTCGGCGAGCAGCGCCGCGCCGGTGCCGACCAGGATGTCGGGGGCCAGTTCGGCGACCCGCGCAGCGGCGGTCTCGATCGGCAGGGCGTCGGGGGCGCTGACCGCCGCGCCATCAGCGAACGCCTGCAGGTAGACTTGGCCGCGTTTGGCGTCGAGGACCGCGAACACCCGGCCCTTGTACGGCTGGGCCAAGGCCTCCAGGGAGCCGACCCCCACCGCCGGGATTCCCAGCGCGGCCGACAGACCCTTGGCGAAGGCCAGGCCGACGCGCAGGCCGGTGAACGAGCCCGGGCCCACGGTGACGGCGATGCGGTCAAGTTGGTCGAAGGCGACGCCGGCCTCGCCCATCAGCTGCGCGACCAGCGGGGCCAGACGCTCCTGGTGGCCGCGGCTCATCGGCTCGACGCGCGCGGCGAGCACCGCGCCGTCGTGGACCACCGCCGCCGAGCAGGCGAACAGGCAGGTGTCGATGGCCAGGATCATCACGGCTGGGACGGGCCCCAGCAGGACGCCAGGCGACGCAGGCTGGCGTCGACCCAGGCGGCCATGGGCGAGCCGCCCTCGCCGCGCACCTCCAGCTGCACCGGATAGGGCGCGGCCGCGAAGCGGGCGTCCTCGGCCCAGAGCAGGTAGCTGTCGGCGTTGGCGGCGGCGGCGGGCGGCAGCGGCTTGGTCCCGACGCCGGGAACCTCGATGCGCGGAGCCGGCAGCTTCTCCAGACCGGCCACGGCGGCGGTCAGGGCGGGGCAGGACCGCGCCGTGGCCCAGGTGACGACGGCGTCAGCCCCGTCGCGGGTCTGGACCCGGCGCGCGATGGTCTGGCCCTCGCGCAGGTAGAGCGAGACGCCGGTGACGCTGCGGTCGGCGCGGTAGACGGCGAAGGCGCCCCAGGGACGCAGGCCCTCGAGGCGCGCGCCCTTGAGCACTGGCCAGTCATCCTCGCTGGCGGCGGCGGGCGCGGCCAGCACGCCGGCCCCGGCCAGGGCCAGGAGCAAGGTTCGGATCGCCCCCACGACGTACGCCCTAGAGCGTCTGCTCGACGCGGGTGACTTCGGGCACGTAATGCTTGAGCATGTTCTCGACGCCCGCCTTGAGCGTCGCCGACGACGAGGGGCAGCCCGAGCAGGCGCCGCGCATGTGCAGCCAGACCACGCCGGTGTCGGCGTCGAAGCGGTTGAACAGGATGTCGCCGCCGTCCTGGGCCACGGCCGGACGGATACGGGTGTCGAGCAGCTCCTTGATCTCGGCGACCACCTGGGCGGTCTCGCCTTCATAGACCGCCTCGTCATGACCGCCGGCCTCGGCGGCGCTCTCGACGAACAGCGGCCGGCCGGAGGTGAAGTGGTCCATGATCGCGGCCAGCACCGGCGCCTTCAGGTGCGGCCAGTCGTGATGGGCGTCCTTGCCGACGGTGACGAAGTCGGCGCCGAAGAACACCCGGGTGACGCCCTCGATGTCGAACAGGTCCGCCGCCAGCGGCGAGACCTGGGCCGCGTCCATGTCCCGGAAATCGCGCGAACCCTCGGCGAGAACTTCGCGGCCGGGGAGGAACTTCAGAACCTCGGGGTTCGGGGTGGCTTCGGTCTGGATGAACATGAGGCAGATGTGGCGCTTTGGACGCGGAATCGCAAGTTTTGTCGCTGCTACACGGCCGCGCAGCGCGACACGAACCGGCGCCAAAGGCCCTGCTCAGGAAGGGGCGCGGTGAAGGCGTCCCGGCCGAAGCGCGCGGTGACCGACGTCATGTCGCCGAGCCGGCGATATTTGTAGGACGGCGCGAAGACGGCGGTCTGCGGCGATCTGGCGTCGGCGCGAACGCGCCAGGACAGCACCGGCGCCTGGAACATCTCGGGCCTGGCGCCTGCCGATCCGAATTCCAAGACCAGCGGCGTGCGGATCGGCGGGCTTGCGCCCGGCGCGACGTATTCGATCCCCGGCGCCTCGACGCGCAGCGCGCCGGGCTTGCGACAGTCGAGCGTCAGGCGCTGCAATCCAAGGCCTGGCGACGCGGCAGGCGCGGTGAGCAGCTCCAGGCGCCGATCATCATCCGAGAGCCGCCAATAGGAGATCCGCGGCTCGGCGGCGAGCGCCGCGGCGGCGGCCAGGCTCGCTAGGGTCCGGACTCAATTGAGCCAGTATGCGTAGGTTGCGGCGAGCAGGACGGCCGAGAGGTAGTTCCTTGCGAGCTTGTCGTAGCGGGTAGCGATGCGTCGGAAGTCTTTTAGCCTGCACCACATGCGCTCGACGCGGTTTCGGTCCTTATAGGCGTTGGCGTCGTAGGGGATTGGAATTCGGCGAGAGGTGGTGGAAGGGATCACCGCCTCGGCCCCGCGCTCGGCGAGCCGCCTGCGCAGATGGTCGGCGTCGTAGCCTTTGTCAGCCAGGAGCTTCTGGAAGGGGCCTGTGGCCTGGATCAGGGCGTGGGCCATGCTGATGTCGTTGATGTTTCCGGCGCTGAGCAGCAGCACCCTGGGCCGGCCGCGCTCGTCGACCAGGCCATGGATCTTGGTGGTGCGGCCCCCACGCGAGCGGCCTATGGCTTGGAGGAAGGCCCCCCTTTTGCGCCCGCCGCCGACCGGTGCGCCCTGACGTGGGTAGCGTCGATCGCCGCGCCATAGATGCCGGTGTGGCCCGTCAGCGCCTCAAACATCTGCAGCCAGAGCCCCTGGCGGCTCCAGCGGTTGAAACGGTTGTAGACGGTCGTGTAGGGCCCGAACTCCGGTGGGCAATCGCGCCAGCGAGCTCCGCTCTTCAGCATATGGACAATGCCCGAGATCACCCGGCGATCATCCACCCGATGGGCGCCCTTACGACCTCGCGGAAGCAACGGCTCGATCCGAGCCCATTCTTCGTCGCTAAGCCACTGAACCTGCTTCGCCATATCCAAGGCTCCTTCCGGAATCCTTGAATCAGCAACGCCAACGCCGCGCTAGACCCTATTGAGTACAGACCCTAGGGCCATCACGCCAGGTCGGCGATTTCGTCGTCGGTGAGGTCGCCGGGCACCACCGTTACCGGCAGCTTGCGGGTTCCCCACTTCACACCGTCCTTGGCGATCGAGGAGACCAGCGGGCCAGGGCCGCGGCCGCCGACCGAGGAGGCCAGCACCAGGATCTTGATGTCGGGGTCCTCGGAAATGACCTTGCGCAGCGCCGCGCGGGTGCTCTCGGCGTGCATGATGATGAACTCGGGCGCCATGCCGGTCTCGGCGATGACGAACTCGGCCATCTTGTGCAGCACCGCCTCGGCTTCCTCGCGGGCCTGGCGCTCGATCTCCTCGCGCACGCCGCTCCAGTGCTCGAACACGGCCGGCTCGATGACCCGCAGCAGGGCCACATGGCCGCCGGTCGAGCGTGCGCGCCGGCAGGCGAAGCGGAGCGCCGCCTGGAACTCCGGGCTGTCGTCGGCGATGACGAGGAACTTGCGCTGGCTCATGGGCCGGACGGTGGCCTGCGCAGCGGTTCTGCGCAAGCCACCTTAAGCACTAGGGATTCAGGTCAGGCACCCCAGAAGCCGACGATCTTGCGGACCTCGGCCAGGGTCGGGGCCGCGGCGGCGCGGGCGCGCTCGGCGCCGGCCGCCAAGACGCGGTCGATTTCGGCCGGATCGGCCATCAGGCGGCGCATCTCGTCGCCGACGGGACCGAGCTTGGCCACCGCCAGATCAGCCAGCTTGGGCTTGAAGGCGCCGAAGCCCTGACCGGCGAACTCGGCCAGCACCTGCGCCGACGTGCGGCCGTCGAGGGCGGCGTAGATGCCGACCAGGTTCTCGGCCTCCGGACGGGCTTTGAGCTCGTCCAGGGTTTCCGGCAGCGGTTCCGGGTCGGTCTTGGCCTTGCGGACCTTCTGGGCGATGGTCTCGGCGTCGTCGAGCAGGTTGAGCCGCGAGTTGTCGGACGGGTCCGACTTGCTCATCTTCGCCGCGCCGTCCCGCAGCGACATGATCCGCGCGCCCGGACCCTGGGTCAGGGCGTCGGGCAGCGGGAAATAGCCCGGGACCTCGAAGTCGTGGTTGAACTTCGCGGCAACGTCGCGGGTCAGTTCGAGATGCTGGCGCTGGTCGTCGCCGACCGGCACCTGGGTCGCCTTGTAGAGCAGGATGTCGGCCGCCTGCAGCACCGGGTAGGTGTAGAGGCCGACGCTCGAGCGCTCCTTGTGCTTGCCCGACTTCTCCTTGAACTGGGTCATCCGGTCGAGCCAGCCGAGGCGGGCCACGCAGTTGAAGATCCAGGCCAGTTCGGCGTGCTGGGGCACAGCCGACTGCGGGAAGATCGTCGCGACCTTGGGATCCAGGCCCGAGGCGAGATAGGCGGCGGTGATCTCGCGCACCTGGCCGGCCAGCAGCTTGGGGTCCTGCCACACGGTGATCGCGTGCATGTCGGCGACGAAGATGAAGGTTTCGACCTCGTGCTGCAGGCGGGCGAACTTCACGAGCGCGCCGAGATAGTTGCCGAGATGCAGGGCGCCGGACGGCTGGACGCCGGACAGCACGCGTTGGGGACCGCTGTAGGCGGGGGGAGCTTGGTCAGTCATGGGATCGGCTTCCGAGGGAAGAGGACAGGCAGGCGCGCAGGATCGCGCCGGGAAAGACGGGAATCAGGCGCTACGCCATCGCCATGTGTTTCGTCCGCAAGCCATGCCTGAGCGAATAAGGCCTGCAGCCGCAGATCGCAAGCCCGTCAGAGGTCGGCCGCGACCGCCGCATCGCCGGGCCGCCGGCGCAGCGCGGTCTTGATCTCGCTGGGCGTGATGCCGCGGAAGGCGAGCAGCAGCAGGCCGTAGACCGCCACGCCGACGGCGGCGACGCCGAGGACCGCGATCTCCTTGGCCCCCAGTCCGATGAGGTGGAAGCTGCGCAGCGGCGCCTCCAGCCAGGCGCGCTCGTGAGACGCGAAGGCCAGCAGCGCGCCGAAGACGGTGCTGGCCGCGACGATGCGGCCGATGCGGCTCCAGGCCGCCTTGGTCGGCGAATAGTCGCCGCGCTTGGCCAGCAGCAGCACCATCTGGGCGACGTTGATCCAGGCCGCCGCGCTGGTCGCCGCGGCGATGCCCTTGACCCCGACGATCTGGAACAGCGCCAGACCCAGCACGATGTTCACCGCCACCGAGATCAGGCCGAAACGCATCGGCGCCTTGGTGTCCGAGCGGGCGAAAAAGGCCGGCTGCAGCACGCGGGCGAGCACGAAGGCCGGGACGCCCCAGCCGTAGTTGAGCAGGATCCAGCCAGTCTGGCGGGCGTCCTCGACCGTGAAGACCCCCCGCGTGAACAGCCCGTCGATCAGGAAGAACGGCATGGCGATCAAGGCCGCGGCGGCCGGGGCGGTCAGGGCCAGCGAAAAGATCACCGCCTGATCGGTGGCGGCCTGGGCGTCGTCGTGGTCCTTCGCCTGGATGGCGCTGGACAGCCGCGGCAGCAGGGCGACGCTGACCGCCACCCCGATCAGTCCGAGCGGCAGCTGGTAGAGCCGCGCGGCGACTTCCGTCCAGGCCCGGCCGCCGGCGACCTGCGAGGCGAGGATGCCGGAGATGAAGATGTTGATCTGCACGGCGCTGGCGGCGATCGCCCCGGGCACGGCGAGCGCGATCAGCGCCTTGATCTCGGGCGTCAGCGACGGCCAGCGCAGGCGGATGTGAGCGCCGCACTTGCGCGCGCCCCACCACAGCAGGGCCGCCTGGAAGACGCCGGCGATCGGAATGGCGATGGAGGCGGCGTAGGCGGCCAGGATGGGATCGTCCTGCGGGATCACCGCGATCAGCATCACCAGGTTGAGAATGGTCGGAAAGATGCCGGTGATGATGAAGCGGCGATGGGCGTTGAGCACCCCCGACAACAGCGCCCCGATCGCCATGCACGGCAGGTAGGGCATGCTGATCTGGGTCAGCACGATGGCCAGCTTGAACTTGGCCGGATCCGAGGCGTAGCCCGGATTGATCACGTACATCAGCCACGGCATGGCCAGCTGCGCGGCCAGCGTGATGGCGATGGTGGCCGCCGCCAGGGTGGCCAGGGCGTCGGAGGCGATGCGGTCGGCCTCGACCTGGCCTTCGCCGGTCAGGGTCTTGGTGTAGGACGGGATGAAGGCCGAGGAGAACGCCCCCTCGGCGAAGATCCGCCGGAACAGGTTCGGGAAGGCCAGGGCCGTATAATAGGCGTCGGCGGCGATGGTTGCGCTGGCGCCCAGCCGCGCGGTCAGCACGAGATCCCGCGCAAGCCCCATGAACCTGCTGATCAGGGTCAAGCCCGACAGCAGCAGGGACGAGCGGATCAATCCGCTCTTGGCGGCAGGAGTTGCGGCTGCGGTCACGGGCGTTGGTGTGCGCTTATGCGGCCGCACCGGTCAAGCCGCCCCGTCAGCGCGCGACGCTTGCGCGCGCCTTCTGCAGGTTGGCCCGCGGCTTCGGGGCGGCGGCCTCGACCTCCTCCAGCACCTTCATCAGGTGGGACTTCAAGGCCGCCATCCGCTTGGGATCGGTCAGTTTTCCGCCGTCGCGCTCGGTCACGTAGAAGGCGTCGACCGCCCGTTCGCCATAGCCGTCGATGTGCGCCGAAAGGATCGACAGTCCCGCATCGGCGAGGTTGCGGGCCAGAGCCACCAGCAGGCCGGGGCGGTCGCGGCCGGACGCCTCGACCACGGTCGAGACCTCGGACGCTTCGTTGTCGAGCATCACCGTCGGGGTGATGGTGAACGCCGCTGCGCGGCCGAAGTCGGTCACCCGGCGCGGTTCGGACTTGGTCAGCTCGCCACGGCCGGCCGCCGCCAGCGAGTCGGCCAGCTTGGCCAGTACGCGCGGATTGTCGGCGCCGTAGGCCGCGCCGGTGGCGTCCTGCACGTAGAACACGTCCAGCGCCTGGCCCTGGCGTGACGTGAACACCCGCGCCCCGACGATGTTGGCGCCGGCGGCGGTGACCGCGGCGGCGAGGTCGACGAACAGGCGCGAGCGGTCGGGCGCGGCGATCACCACCTCCGAGGCGTTGAGGCCGCTGCGGATGTGGCCTTCGGCGGCCGCCCCGCTCTCGGCGGCGCGGCGCGCTAGGCCGGCATGGACCAGGATCTCCGCGTCGGAGAACGAGGTGAAGTAGGCGTCCTCCATGGCCTGCACCCAGTCGGTGGCCGCGGGGTCGGCCGCGATCAGCCGCACGCGGGCGTCATAGGCGGCGTTCTCGTGATAGCGGCGGATGGCGGCGGCGGCGTCGGAGCCGCGCCCGCCGCGGAACACCGCCTCGGTGGCGCCGTAGAGTTCGCGCATCAACTGGCCCTTCCAGCCGTTCCAGACCCCCGGGCCGACAGCGCGGATGTCCGCCACGGTCAGCACCAGCAGCAGGCGTAGGCGTTCCGGCGTCTCCACGATGCGGGCGAAGTCGGCGACCGTGCGCGGGTCGGAGACGTCGCGCTTCTGGGCGTAGTCGCTCATCACCAGGTGATGCTCGACCAACCAGGCGACCATCTCGATGCGCTTGCGATCCAGCCCGAGCCGCTCGCAGGCCGACCGCGCGGCGCGGGCGCCGGCCTTCTCCTGGCCCCCCGCTCCGCCCTTGCCGGTGTCATGCAGCAGCATGGCCAGGAACAGCGCCTCGCGGTCGTCGATCAGCGGCATGACCGCGGTCGACAGCGGATGGTCCTCGGCGAAGCGGCCGTTGGCGATGTCGGCGATGACGCCGACGGCCCGCAGGGTGTGCTCGTCCACCGTGTACGAGTGGTACATGTTGAACTGCATCTGGGCGACGATGCGGCCCCACTCCGGAATGAACCGGCCGAGCACGTCGGCGTCGTTCATCATCGACAGCGCCCGCTGCGGATCGCGGCCGTGAGCCAGAATATCGAGGAACACCTTGGCCGCGGCGGGGTCGCGGCGGACCTTGGAGCCGATGATGCTGGCGCAGCGGCTGGCGGCGGTGAAGGCGTCCGGGTGCAGGTCGAGATCGCGCTGGTCAGCCAGCCGGAACAGACGCAACAGGTTAACCGGGTCGGTCTCGAACACCTTTGGCCCGTCGACGTTCAGGCGCCCGCCCTCCTCGTGGAAGCCGGGATCCAGCTTCTTGCGCTTGGCCCGGCCGCGTCCGGGGATCAGCCGCGACAGCCCCTTGGGCTGCTGCTTGATCTGCTCGGCCTCGAGTTTGGCGGCGAACACCCGGGTCAGGGCGCCGACCTCCTTGGCGATCAGGAAGTAGCGGCGCATGAACCGCTCGACGGCCGGCGCGTCGCCGCGGTCGCCATAGCCCATCCGCCGGGCGATTTCCGGCTGGAGGTCGAAGGTCAGCCGCTCCTCGGGCCGGCCGGTGGCGAAGTGCAGGTGGCTGCGCACCGCCCAGAGGAAGTCGAACGCCTTGATGAAGGCCGTGACCTCCTTGCGGTCAAACATGTCGAGCTGGACGAAGCCGTCGACGTGGCTGACCGGGTGCAGGTACTGGGCGATCCAGAACAGGGTGTTGAGGTCGCGCAGGCCGCCCTTGCCCTCCTTGACGTTCGGCTCGACCAGATAGCGGCTGGCGCCGGCGCGCTCCTGGCGGATGTCCCGTTCCTTGAGCTTGGCGGCGACGAACTGGGCGGCGGTGCCCTTGACCACCTCGGCCCGGAACCGCTGGACCAGCTCCTCGGCCAGGGCGGCGTCGCCGCTCAGCTGGCGCGCCTCCAGGATCGAGGTGCGGATCGTGTAGTCCTCGCGGCTGAGCTTCAGGCACTCCTCGACCGTGCGCGAAGCGTGGCCGACTTTGAAGCCGAGGTCCCAGAGCGCGTAGAGCATGTACTCGATCACGCTCTCGGTGTGGGCGGTCTGCTTGTAGGGCCGCAGGAACAGCAGATCGAGGTCGGAGAACGGGGCCAGGGTGCCGCGGCCGTAGCCGCCGACCGCCATCAGCGCCAGGCGCTCGCCCTCGGTCGGGTTGCGGGCCCGGAACACGTGGACGGTGGTGAAGTCATAGAGGGCGGTGACCACCTCGTCGGTCACGCCCGACAGCAGCCGCGCGGTCTCGATGCCGCCGGCGCCGTTCTCGAGCCGCTCCTTGGCGATCATGCGGCCGCGGAACAGGGCCTGTTTGAGGATCTCCAGCGCCCGGCGGCGCTGTTCCTGTTCGTCGCCGGCGGCGTCGAGGGCGGCGGCGGACAGCTGGGCGCGCAAGCGTACGCCGTCGACGACGTATTCCAGGCGGGTGGGTCGGAGGCGAGGCGGCATAGTGTGGATATAATCACTTCGCGAAGCTGCGGCATCCTCTCCTCTGTCGGGGAGCAGGCCGGGGCCAAACCGAAACCCGCAGGCCGGCCTTCAGAATACCGGCGGCGCCTGAAAAACGTCCTGGCGGCGCTGTGGGCCGCGGCTCAAGCTTCAGTTTGTAGTCTTTGTTCGCCAAGACTTCGGTCGATTGGGGAACTGCTTACCCATCCTTAACCACGGCCGCTCAAGGACTGCTGGAAGCGGGTTATGGTGGAGTGGATTATGACGGGTAAGAGCCTGGACGATCGCCTGGAGTTCATGCAGGTGACGCCGCAGACCCGTAAGACGTTGCGCGCGGCCCAGCCGCTGATCTCCGAGAAGCTGCCCGGCGCGCTCGACCACTTCTACGCCCAGGTCCGCGCGACGCCCGAAACCAAGGTGCACTTCCGCGATGACGGCCACATCACCAAGGCCCAGAACGCCCAGCTGCGCCATTGGCAGGGCATCGCCTCGGGAGAATTCACCGCCGACTACGCCAAGTCAGTCCAGACCATCGGGGCGGTGCACGCCAAGATCGGGCTGGAGCCGCGCTGGTACATCGGCGGCTATGCGCTTGTGCTCGAGCAGCTTGTCCGCGCGGTGGTCGCCGAGAAGGGCGCCAAGGGCTTCGGCGCCAAGGCCAAGAACGCCGAGGTGGCCGAAACGCTGTCAGCGCTGATCAAGGGCGCCATGCTCGACATGAGCCTGGTGCTGGACGTCTATTTCGAGGCCGCCGAGGCCGACCGCGCCAAGGCCGAGGCCGAGAAGGCCCGCTCGGCCGCCGAGCAGGCGACAGTGGTGCGCAGCCTGGCCGCGGCGCTGTCGGGTCTGGCCCGCGGCGACCTGACCAGCCGCATCGAGACCCCGCTGTCGGGCGACTACGCCCAGCTGCGCGACGATTTCAACGGCGCGGTCGGCGAGCTGCACGGCGCGATCGCCGCGGTGGTGGACTCCGTCTCGGCGGTGACCGCCACGGTCGGCCAGATGAAGAGCTCGGGCGACGACCTGGCGCGGCGCACCGAAAACCAGGCCGCCAGCCTGGAGGAGACCGCCGCCGCGGTCGAAGAGATCACCGTCACCGTCCAGCGCGCCGCCGAGACCGCCCGCCAGACTTCCGGCGCGGTGGCCGACGCCCGCAAGGAAGCCGAGACCAGCGCCCCGGTGGTCGAGGCCGCGATCTCGGCCATGGGCCAGATCGAGGACTCGTCCAAGCAGATCAGCCAGATCATCGGGGTGATCGACGAGATCGCCTTCCAGACCAACCTGCTGGCGCTGAACGCCGGGGTCGAGGCGGCCCGGGCGGGCGAGGCCGGGCGCGGCTTCGCCGTCGTCGCCTCCGAGGTCCGGGCCCTGGCCCAACGCTCGGCTGACGCCGCCAAGGAGATCAAGACCCTGATCAGCGCCTCGAGCGAGCAGGTCAGCCAGGGGGTCAATCTGGTCGGCGAGACCGGCCAGGCCTTGGGGCGCATCGTCGGCCGCGTGACCGAGGTGCACGGCCTGGTGGCCGACATCTCCAGCTCGGCCCAGGAACAGGCCGTCGGCCTCGGCCAAGTCAACAGCGCCGTCAATGAGATGGACCGCGTCACCCAGCAGAATGCCGGCATGGTGCTGGAGACCGCGCACGCGGCGGCCGACCTGGCGCGCGAGGCCCAGAACCTGTCCCAGTTGATCGGCCGCTTCCGGTTGGCGACCGGCGCAGCAGCGGTCGCAAGGCGAGCCGCCTAGGCCCGCGCGATCAGATCTGCGAGGCGGTCCTGGCCGGTCCAGACCGCCGCCTTCCAGCCGCGCGCCTGGGCCGCCAGCACATTGGCGGCCTTGTCGTCGATGAAGAACAGGTCGCTGGGCGCATAGCCCGTGCGCGCCTCGATCGCGGCATAGAACCCGTCGGCCGGTTTTGCATGGCCAAGGTCAGCCGCGTAGTGGATCGCGTCGAAGCGGTCCTTCAGGCCCATGTCGTTCCAGAGATAGGCGGCGCGCTCGTGTTCCTGCACGGTGGCCAGATGCAGGGCGTAGCCCCGGGCGCGGAACGCGGCGAGCTGGTCCAGCAGATCATGGTCGAGATGACTGTCGTTCTCGAACCAGTAGGCGCAGAGCTGGTCGCAAGTCAGGTGCGGCGCGATGTCGGCGAGTACCGGCGCCAGCCGCTCGCGCAGCGCCGCGCGGCCATGGACGATGTCGTGGAAGTTCGGAGCGAAGAACTTCTCCTGCAGCAGCTCGATCGCCAGGCCTAGATCGCGCTTGAGGTTCGTCGACCAGCCGGCGGGATCCGGATGGACGACGATCACCCCATCGACGTCGACCATCAGCGCCTTCATCCCATCAGTTCCTTGAGCCGATAGAGCGCGGCCATCGCCTCGCGCGGACTCATGCCGTCGAGGTCCAGGGTCTTGAGCTGCGCCTCGACCTCGCTGGGCGCGAACGCGGGGGCTTCCGGTTCGGCGGCGTGGGCGGCGAACAGCGGCAGGTCTTCCAGATGCGTCGGGGCCCCGGCCTCGCGCTCCAACCGGTCCAGCACCTCGCGGGCGCGGACCACCACCGCCGGCGGCACGCCGGCCAGCTTGGCGACCTGCACGCCGTAGGAGCGGTCCGCCGGGCCGGGGCCGGCCTCATGCAGGAAGATCAGGTCGCCGTTCCATTCCTTGGCCTTGAGCGACAGGTTGGAGACATGGGCCAGCCGGTCCTCGAGCACCGCCAGCTCGTGATAATGGGTGGCGAACAGGCCGCGGCAGCGGTTGGTCTCATGCAGCGCCTCGGCGCAGGCCCAGGCGATGGCCAGGCCGTCATAGGTGGCGGTGCCGCGACCGATCTCGTCGAGGATGACCAGCGAGCGCGGCGTCGCCTGGGTCAGGATCGCCGCGGTCTCGACCATCTCGGCCATGAAGGTCGAGCGGCCGCGGGCCAGGTCGTCCCCCGCCCCCACCCGGCTGAACAGGCGGTCGACGACGCCGATGCGCAGCGCCTTGGCCGGCACGTAGCAGCCGGCCTGGGCCAGAACCGCCAGCAGCGCATTCTGGCGCAGGAAGGTCGACTTACCGGCCATGTTCGGACCGGTGACGATCGACAGCCGCGCGGCGGCCGCGCCCGCCCCGTCGAGCGCGCAGTCATTGGGGGTGTAGGGATCGCCGGCCCGCTTTACGGCGGCCTCGACGACCGGATGGCGGGCGGCCTGGGCCTCGAACACCGTCGAGCGGTCGACCACCGGCCGGGCGGCGCCGACGTCGTCGGCCCACTCGGCGAGCCCCGCGGCGACGTCGAGGCGCGCTGCGCCTTCAGCGGCGGCCTGGATCGCGGGCGCGATGCGGATCGCCGCCTCGCGCCAGGCCTCGAAGGTGGCGACCTCCATGGCCAGGGCGCGCTCGGCCGCCTGGGCGATGCGGGCGTCCAGCTCGGCCAGCTCGACGGTGGTGAAGCGGACCTGGTTGGCCAGGGTCTGGCGGTGGATGAATGTGGTGTTGAGCGGCGCGCTCATCAGCGGCTCGGCCGCCTTGGCGGTAGCCTCGACGAAGTAGCCGAGGACTGCGTTGTGACGGATCTTCAGCGCCACGCCGCTCTCGGCCGCCAGCTTGGCCTCCAGTTGCAGGATCACCTTGCGGCTGTCGTCGCGCAGGGCGCGGGCCTGGTCCAGCTCGGCGCGGACCCCGGCAGCCACGAAGCCGCCGTCGCGAGCCTGGGCCGGCAGCTCCTCGCCCAGCCCCTCGGCCAGCATGCGGCGGAAGTCGGCCAGCTCGAGATCGGCGGTCGGATGCAGCGCGGCCAGGGCGCCGGCGATTTCGGCCGGGGCCGGATCCAACGGCTCGGGCGCGGCGAACAGGCTGAAGATCGCCTCGCCGCCGGCCAAGCCGGCCTTCAAAGAGCCGAGATCGCGCGGGCCGCCGCGGCCGAGCGCCAGGCGGGACAGGGCGCGGGCCATGTCGCCCATGCCGCGCAGCTGGTCACGCAGCTTGGCCCGCAGCGGGCGGCGCTCGCAGAACCACTCGATGGCGTCCAGGCGCGCATCGATGGCGGCCGGGTCGAGCAGCGGCCGGGCCAGCCGCGAGGCCAGCAGGCGCGCGCCGGGCGCGGTGATGGTGCGATCGATGGCCCCGAGCAGCGAGCCGTCACGCGAGCCGGAGGTCGACTTCTCGATCTCCAGGCTGGATCGCGTGGCCGGGTCGATGGCCATGACGTCGGCCTCGCCCGCCCGCCGCGGCGCGGTGAGCGCCGGCAGGCGGCCGGCTTGGGTGGTTTCCAGGTGGGCGGCGATCAGGCCCAGCGCCGAGATCTCCGCGCCGGTCAGCTCGCCGAAGCCGTCGAGGGTCTCGACCCCGTAGAGCCGCTTCAGCCGCGCCTCGGAAGCCGACGGCTCGGACAGCGCCGAGGGCATCGGCTGGATCAGCCCGCCGGCCGATTTGAAGGTCGCCGCCAGGGTCTCGTCGGCGAACAGGCGGTCGGGGACCAGGGTCTCGGACGGGCCGAGCGCGGCCAGGGCCGAGGCCAGGCTGTCGCGCGACAGCGCCATGCACTCCACCTCGCCGGTGGACAGCTCGACGCTGGCCACGGCCGCGGCGCCGGCGCGCACGGCGACGGCGGCCAGACGGTTGGCGCCGCGGGCGTCGAGCAGGCCGTCTTCGGTCAGGGTGCCGGGGGTGACGACGCGCACGACGTCGCGGCGGACCACGGACTTGGAGCCGCGCTTCTTGGCCTCAGCCGGGTCTTCCATCTGCTCGCAGAGAGCGACCTTGAAGCCCGAGCGGACCAGCTTGGCGAGATAGGCCTCGGCCGCATGCACTGGCACGCCGCACATCGGGATCGGCGCGCCTCCGTGATTGCCGCGGGCGGTCAGGGTGATGCTCAGCGCCGCGGCGGCCTTTTCGGCGTCTTCGAAGAACAGCTCGTAGAAGTCGCCCATGCGGAAGAACACCAGCGCATCGGGCTGGCGGGCCTTGGCCTCGAAGAACTGGGCCATGACCGGGGTGGCGCCGGTCGGGTCGGGAATGGCGGAGGTCGGAGCGTTCATGAGCCCGCGGAAGCTAATGGGGTCCGCGCGATCCGTCAGCCCCTGACAGCCGCGTGAGGCCCCTTGAACAAGGGCCTGCGACTTCCAAGCTGTGGCTAAGTGAGGAGCCGCCCTTGCCGCACGTGATCTTTCCCGCAGGACCCGACGACGCCGAAGATCTCGCGCGCGTCCACATCACGTCGTGGCGTGAGACCTATCAGGGACTGCTGCCAGACTCCTACCTGGCCCGCATGTCGATCCCGGTCTATGCGCGGCGCTTTCGGGCCGGACTGCTGCAGCCGGGCGAGCGCGAGGCGACCCTGGCGGCGGCCGATCGCACGCGGCTCGTGGGCTACGCCTCGGGCGGCCCGTCGCGGTCGCGGCGCCCGGGCGAGGCCGAGATCATGACGCTGTACGTGCTGAGGGCAGCCCAGGGCCACGGCCTCGGACGCGAGCTGATGACGGGCCTGGCCCGCGTGTTCGCCGCCAACGGCGCGACCAGCCTGATGCTCTCGGTGCTGCGCGACAACATTCCAGCCCGGCAGTTTTATGAGCATCTGGGCGGCTTGGCCGAGGCGCCGCGGCGGGAGCCGGGGCCCGGCGGCGTCACCCACGAGGTCAGCTATCGCTGGCCCGACATCCGCAGCCTGACCTGCTAGGCCGCCGAGACCGCCACCACGGCCCGGGCCATGACCCCGACGACCCGCTGAGCGTCGGCGACCGTCAGGCCCTGGTCCTCGCGCAGGCGACGCCAGACGTCGAAGCTGAGCGCCAGATCGAGCGCCTCCAGCAGATCACCGTCGACCACAGCGACCCCGTCCAGGTGGCGCAGCAGCAGCTC
This sequence comes from Phenylobacterium sp. NIBR 498073, assembly GCF_027286305.1. Lineage (NCBI taxonomy): Bacteria > Pseudomonadati > Pseudomonadota > Alphaproteobacteria > Caulobacterales > Caulobacteraceae > Phenylobacterium > Phenylobacterium sp. NIBR 498073. Next base: position 116,604 of record NZ_CP114599.1, on the reverse strand, counting down.
GCGCTGGCGGCGCACGAAGGCCTGGTGACCGGCGGTCAGGCTGGGCGAACGCGCGCGATTGGCGTCGGCGAAAGCCTTCGGCCGAGCGAGCTTTTCGAACACCACGGCGCGGCGCGCGACCAGCTGGTCGAGACGCTCGGCCAGGGTCCCGTGGACTGGCTCGTCGTAGATCGGGGCCAGGCGCTCGTCCATGACCTGCTGCAGGCCGCGGTGCAGACCTTCGACGTCGTTGAACAGCCGGAAGACCGTGCGCACGCCGACCCCGGCGCGGATCGCCACCGCCTCGGCCGACGGCTGCACCTCGCCGGCCTGGATCAGGTCGACCATCGCCTCGAGGATGCGCGCACGGCTGGCGACGGCGCGCTCACGGCGGCCGTCACGTTTTTCGATAGCTTCGACTGTGCCGCTCATCTGCCGTTGATAGCCCGAGCCGGACGCGCGCGCGACGGGGTCAGCCGCCGGTGACGTCGTCCCAGAACTGTTTGGCCTTGCCGATGAAGTTGGCCGATTTCGGATGCTGTTGCTCGCCGCAGATTTCGACGAATTCGCGCATCAGCTCCTTCTGGCGGGCGGTGAGTTTGGTCGGAGTCTCGACGAACAGTTCGACCACCAGGTCGCCGCGATCGCGCGAGCGCAGCGACGGCATGCCCTTGCCCTTCAGGCGCACGGTGCGGCCGGTCTGCGAGCCTTCCGGCACCTTGACCTCGATGCGGCAGGCGCCGTCGCAGTTGTCGCCGCCCATCAGGCAGGGCGCTTCGATCTCCCCGCCCAAGGCGGCCACCGCCATCGGCACCGGCACGGTGCAGAGCAGATCCAGGCCGTCGCGGTCGAACAGGTCGTGCGGGCGCACGGACAGGAAGATGTAGAGGTCGCCGCGCGGCCCGCCGCGCGCCCCGGCGTCGCCCTCGCCGGCCAGGCGGATGCGCGCGCCGTCGTCGACGCCGGCCGGGATGCGGACCTGTAGGGTGCGCTGCTTGCGCACCTGGCCGTGGCCGTGACAATCCTCGCAGGGGTCCAGCACCAAGCGGCCGGAACCGCCGCAGCGCGGACAGGCTCGCTCGATCGAGAAGAAGCCCTGGCTGGCGCGCACGCGGCCCGCGCCGCCGCAGCCGCCGCAGACGGTCGGGCTGGTGCCCGGACGCGCGCCCGAGCCGTCGCAGGTTTCGCAGTTGATCGAGGCCGGCACGGTGATCTCGACCTCGGAGCCGGCATAGGCCTGCTCCAGGGTGATCTCCAGGTCGTAGCGCAGGTCCTGGCCGCGGGCCGGGCCCGAGCGCTGGCGGCCGCGACCGCCGAACATGTCGCCGAAGACGTCGCCGAACACCTCGTTGAAGATGTCGTTGACGTCGTGGAACTGGCCGCCTCCGCCGCCGCCCGCCGCGCCGTTGACGCCGGCATGGCCGAAACGATCGTAGGCCGCGCGCTTCTGGGGATCGGAGAGGACCGAATAGGCCTCGTTGATCTCCTTGAACCGGCCGGCCGCTTCCTCGCACCCGCCGTTACGGTCGGGGTGGTGTTCCATGGCGAGCTTGCGGAACGACGACTTCAGCGCAGCTTCGTCCGCGCTCCGTTCCACGCCGAGGATATCGTAATAATCCCGCATGCTATGTCAGAGGTTCAAATTGATCTGAGAATTGAGGTGGGATGATCCCCGCCCGACTGCAAGGCTTATTCCAAACCGGAGCAGGCGGAGATTTCCACTGGGGGGCGCCCGAACCGATGGCGGTCGTCTCGCAGAATTTGCGGATGACCGCCATCGGGCGGAACGTCACGCCGACTTCTTGTCGTCGTCGGCCACTTCTTCGAATTCGGCGTCGACCACGTCGTCGTCCGCCGCCGCGCCCTGGGGCTGCTCTTCCGAGCCGCCTTGCTGGGCCGCATACATCGCCTCGCCCAGCTTCATCGAAGCCTGGATGAGGGTCTGGGTCTTGGCCGAGATCGCCTCGGCGTCGTCACCGTCCAGCGCGGACTTGGCGTCAGCCAGCGCCGTCTCGATGGCCGACTTGTCGTCGCCCGAGATCTTGTCGCCGTGCTCGGCCAAAGCCTTTTCGGTGGAGTGCACCACCGCCTCGGCCTGGTTCTTGGCCTCGACGACGGCCTTGCGCTTTTCGTCCTCGGCTTTGTTGGCCTCGGCTTCCTGGACCATCTTGTCGATGTCCGCGTCCGAGAGGCCGCCATTGGCCTGGATGCGGATCGACTGCTCCTTGCTGGTCGCCTTGTCGCGGGCCGACACGTTGACGATGCCGTTGGCGTCGATGTCGAAGGTGACCTCGACCTGCGGCACGCCACGCGGGGCCGGCGGAATGCCGACCAGGTCGAACTGACCCAGCATCTTGTTGTCGTGCGCCATCGGGCGTTCGCCCTGGAACACGCGGATGGTCACGGCCGACTGGTTGTCGTCAGCGGTCGAGAAGGTCTGCGAACGCTTGGTCGGGATCGTGGTGTTGCGTTCGATCAGCGGAGTGAACACGCCGCCCAGGGTTTCGATGCCCAGGGTCAGCGGGGTGACGTCCAGCAGCAGCACGTCCTTGACGTCGCCTTGCAGCACGCCGGCCTGCACCGCAGCGCCAAGCGCCACGACTTCGTCCGGGTTCACGCCCTTGTGGGGCTCGCGGCCGAAGAACTCCTTCACGGTCTCGACGACCTTGGGCATGCGGGTCATGCCGCCGACCAGGATCACTTCGTCGATGTCGGTCTTCTTCAGGCCGGCGTCCTTCAGCGCCTGCTCGCAGGGGCCGACGGTGCGGGCGACCAGGTCTTCGACCAGGGCTTCGAGCTTGGCACGCGAGAGCTTGATGTTCAGGTGCAGCGGGCCCGAGGCGTTCATCGAGATGAACGGCAGGTTGACCTCGTACTGGGCGACCGAGGACAGCTCCTTCTTGGCCTTTTCGCCTTCTTCCTTCAGGCGCTGCAGGGCCAGCTTGTCGTTCCGCAGATCGACGCCGGTTTCCTTTTTGAACTCGTCGGCGAGGTACTCGACGATGCGCATGTCGAAGTCTTCACCGCCGAGGAAGGTGTCGCCGTTGGTGGCCTTCACCTCGAACACGCCGTCGCCGATCTCCAGGATCGAGACGTCGAAGGTGCCGCCGCCGAGGTCGTAGACGGCGATCTTCTTGCCGTCGTTCTTCTCAAGGCCGTAGGCCAGCGCCGCCGCGGTCGGTTCGTTGATGATGCGCAGGACTTCCAGGCCGGCGATCTTGCCGGCGTCCTTGGTCGCCTGACGCTGGGCGTCGTTGAAGTAGGCCGGGACGGTGATGACCGCCTTCTCGACCTTCTCGCCGAGGTGCTGCTCGGCGGCTTCCTTCATCTTCTGCAGGATGAAGGCCGAGACCTGCTGGGGCGAATAGTCCTTGCCGTGGGCCTTCACCCAGGCGTCGCCGTTCGGGCCCTTGACGATCTCGTAGGGCACCATGCCCTTGTCCTTCTCCACCAGCGGATCGTTGTACTGACGACCGATCAAACGCTTGATCGCGAACAGGGTGTTGGCGGGGTTGGTGACAGCCTGCCGCTTGGCCGGCTGGCCGACGAGGCGCTCGCCGTCGTCGAGGATGGCGACGACAGACGGAGTGGTCCGCACGCCCTCGGCGTTCTCAATCACTTTCGGCGCTTTGCCGTCCATGATGGCGACGCACGAGTTGGTCGTGCCCAAGTCGATGCCGATGATCTTGCTCATATCGAGTCTTGCTCGCTCCTGAATGGCGGACGCCGGTTTGAGGGCCTTCGTTTGAAGCACCCCGGTTCTTCTCGGCATCCCCGGTTCGAATAAGGGCTCGGCCGGTTAACCCATGGGGCAACCAGCGTCGAGTCGCGATATGGGATCACATGCACCCGCCGCAAGTGCGTAATGACCCTATAACTTGCGGGGTCTTCGCCCCAGCGGCCCGGGCCAAGCCTCTAATATGCCTGCATAGGCTTTGCTGTCGTAAGGGCTCGCGCCCCCGCCGGCGGCCAGGTAGGCATGCTGGACGACCATCGCCTGCTGCTCGATGTTGAGCTGAGAAAATGACCGGCCGTCCGCCAAATCATATGCGTAGGCGGCCCGGCCATCCCCGGCGCGAAGCTTGGCGAAGGGCAGGAAAACCCCTTGCTGGGCCTGCCAGACGTGGACCAGTTCGTGCACCAGCACCGAGCGCAACCAGAGCGGCGCGGTCGAAAAATCGGCCAGGGCCGAGGCCGCCGGCCAGACCACCAGCCCGGCCGACGGGACGAAAGGTCGCGGCCAGACCGGCAGGCTGAGGATCCGCACCCGCGCGGGGTCGAGCCCGTCGCCGAACACCTGCCCGCACAGGCCCCGCTCGCCGGAGGTCAGCCGGCGCGCGCGCAGGGGCGGCATGCACAGGTCGCTGGCGGCGCGGATCGTCATTGCGCCTATATGAGCACCGATGAGCATTTCGACGACCAGTGGATTTCGCCTGCTGCCTGGCCGGCTGTCGCCCGCCGCCCAGGCCGAGCTGCTGGCGCAGATCACCGCCGGCCTGACCGATGCGCCGCTGGTCCACCAGTCGACGCCCGGCGGCAAGCCGATGAGCGTGGCGATGAGCAGCTTCGGCGCGCTCGGCTGGACCACCGACGCCAAGGGCTATCGCTACGAGCCGCGGCACCCGACCACCGGCAGGTTCTGGCCGCCGATGCCCACCATCCTGACGGAGCTCTGGCGCGAACTGGCCGACCCTGAGGTTCCGCCCGACGCGTGCCTGATCAACTTTTATAACGCACAGGCGAAGATGGGCCTGCATCAGGACAAGGACGAGGCCGACTTCCGGTTTCCAGTGCTGTCGGTCTCGCTCGGCGACACGGCGGTGTTCCGCGTCGGCGGTCTCAAGCGCAGCGATCCGACCACCTCGGTGCGGCTGTCGTCAGGCGACGTCTGCCTGCTGGCCGGCGAGGCGCGGCTCTATCATCACGGGGTCGACCGCATCCTGCCGGGATCCTCGCGGCTGGTGCCGGGCGGCGGTCGGTTCAACCTGACCCTGCGGCGGGCCGCGCCAGCCTAGTGCATAACCGCCTAGTACGGCGGCTGCTCGGGCGGCGGGGTCAGGCCGTCGATCAGGTCGCCGACCCGGTCTTCCTCGGGCGGCGGCGAGGTCGGCGCCTTGGGCGCCGGCGCGGCCTTGGGCTCAGGCGCCTTCTCCACTGGAGTCGGGGCCTGTTCGGCCTCTTCGGCGGGCTTTTCCTCTTCCTTCTTCGGTTCGGGGGCGAGTTCGGAAGGGGTCAGCACCAGGTCGTCGAGCGGCTGAGCGTCGCTGGCCTGGATCGGCGCGCCGCCGCCGGCCGCCTCGCCGGGCAGCCGAGCTCGTTCCGGAGCGCCGCGCACGCCGAGGATGAACCCGCCCACGGCGCAGAGGCCGAGGATGACGGCGACGAACCGCAGGACGCTTCGAGGCATGCTCCACATGCGGCGAACCTAGATGGGCTTGGCCAAAACGGAAACGGGATTTTGCGGGTACGGCGGCGCTTACGGCCGGGCTTGGTAAACGCCTCTTAACCCTCGTCCGGGCAAACAAGGGGTCTCTGAAATCAGGAGTTCGGGATGGCGCGGGCGGCGCGAAAGACGGGTGTCGAGCTGGGGATGCACATTGCCGGCCTGGCCTGGTCGCATCCAGCCACGGCGCGGCTGCGCGGCGGCATCGTCGCGGCGGCCGGCATCGCCCTGATCATCGCGCTGGCGACCTACAACGCCGCCGATCCGAGCCTCAACGCCGCCTCGGCCCTGTCGCCGACCAACGCCCTGGGCGCGCCCGGGGCGACCGCCGCCGACGTCGGGATCCAGTCGCTGGGCCTGGCCGCCGGCGTCGGGGCGCTCTTGATGGTGGTGTTCGGGCTGGGCCGCGCCACCACCCCGCAACCGGACCTGACCCGCCGCAAGGTGCGCCTGCGCGCCGCCATCGGCCTGCTCGGCGTGATGGCGTTGGCCGGCCTGCTGAGCGCGCCCCCCGCACCTGCAGCCTGGCCGCTGGCCAAGGGCCTGGGCGGGTTCTGGGGCGACGGCCTGCTGCACGCGATCGCCGGCCTGTTCGCCTACGCCCACATTCCAGGCGGCGTGCTCATCGCCTCGCTGCTGCTGCTGGCCGCCGCCGCAGCCGGCCTGGGCTTCGCCATCGGCGTGCGCCGCTCGGAGCTGGCCGCCAGCATCGAGTGGGTCCGCAACGCCCTTCAGCAGGCGCCGCAGGCCCCCGCCCCGCCCACCAAGCCGGCCCGCGCGCCGACTGCGCGCCGCACCCCCGCGGCCGAACCGGCGGCGGCTCCCGCCCAGCGCCCGGCGCAGCCCGCGCCGACCGTGGAACCCATGGCCTATGCCGACGACGCCGACGATCTCGACGACGGCGACACCGTCGCCAGCCCGGTGGCGATCAAGCAACCCAAGCCCGCGCCGAAGGAATCCGGCCGCGAGCAGCGCGAGGCCCAGGGCGCGTTCGACTTCGTGAAGTCCGGCGGCTTCGCGCTGCCCGAACTGGCCATGCTGGCCAAGCCCAAGCCGCGCGCCTCGATGTTCGACGAAGGCGCCCTGCGCCAGAACGCCCAGCTGCTGGAAAGCGTGCTGGCCGAATTCGGCGTGCGCGGCGCCATCGACCAGATCCGCCCCGGCCCGGTGGTCACGCTCTACGAACTGGTGCCGGCGGCCGGCGTGAAGTCGGCCCGCGTCGTGGCCCTGGCCGACGACATCGCCCGCTCGATGTCGGTCGCCGCCTGCCGAGTCAGCGTCGTGCCGGGCCGCAACGCCATCGGCATCGAGCTGCCGAACGCGCGGCGCGAGACCGTCTATCTGCGCGACCTGCTGGCCAGTTCGGAGTACGAGCGCTCGACCCAGGCCCTGCCGATGGCGCTGGGCGAGAACATCGGCGGCGAGCCCTACATCGCCGACCTGTCGAAGATGCCCCACCTGCTGATCGCCGGCACCACCGGCTCGGGCAAGTCGGTCGGCGTCAACGCGATGATCCTGTCGATCCTGTACCGGCTGCCGCCGGATCAGTGCCGGTTCATCATGATCGACCCGAAGATGCTGGAACTGTCGGTCTATGACGGCATCCCGCACCTGCTGGCCCCGGTCGTCACCGACCCGAAGAAGGCCATTGTCGCGCTGAAGTGGACGGTGCGCGAGATGGAGGACCGCTACCGGCTGATGTCGAAGATCGGGGTGCGCAACGTCGCCTCCTACAACGAGCGCGCCAAGGAGGCGGCCGCCAAGGGCGAGCACTTCGAGCGCACCGTGCAGACCGGCTTCGACGACAGCGGCCGGCCGATCTACGAGAGCGAGCGGATCGACCCCAAGCCGATGCCCTACCTGGTGGTGGTGATCGACGAGGTCGCCGACCTGATGCTGGTCGCCGGCAAGGACGTGGAAGGCGCGGTGCAGCGCCTGGCCCAGATGGCCCGCGCCGCCGGTATCCACCTGGTCATGGCGACGCAACGCCCGTCGGTCGACGTCATCACCGGCACCATCAAGGCCAACTTCCCGACCCGGATCTCCTTCCAGGTCACCTCGAAGATCGACAGCCGCACCATCCTGGGCGAGCAGGGCGCCGAGCAGCTGTTGGGCCAGGGCGACATGCTCTACATGGCCGGCGGCGGCCGCATCACCCGCCTGCACGGGCCGTTCGTGTCCGACGGCGAGGTCGAGGCGGTGGCCAAGTTCCTGCGCGACCAGGGCGAGCCGCAGTACCTCGAGGACGTCACCGCCGGCGGCGACGACGAGGACGGCGGCGGCGAGGCCTTCGGCGACGAGGGTGGCGGGTCGGGCGACGACCTCTACGACCGCGCCGTGGCCGTGGTCACCCGCGATCGCAAGGCCTCGACCAGCTACGTCCAGCGCCGGCTGCAGATCGGCTACAACCGCGCCGCCTCGCTGATCGAGCGGATGGAGAACGAGGGCGTGGTCAGCCCGGCCAACCACGCCGGCAAGCGCGAGGTCCTGGTCGGCGCGCCGCCGTAGACTTCTCCCTCCCCACAAGGGAGAGGGGAAATGACGGTCCTCAACCCACAGCCTGCGCCACCGCCGCGCCGAGCTCGCCGGGGAACACCCCGCTCATGCCCTCGATGGCGGTGTTGGTCAGGGCCACGACCGTCGTCTCCCGGTCCGGGACGATCTGCCAGGAGTGGCCGTAGACCCCGCCCCAGCTGACCGTGCCCTGGCGCAGGGGAGAACCGGCGGCAGCGGGATCCTTCAGCACCGCCCCGGCGTAGCCGAAGCCCCAGCCGGGCCCGTGGGTGGTGACCGTCAACTCGCCGATCTGGTTGCTGAGCATGGATGCGGCCGAGGCCTGCGACAGGACCGGCCCGCCGCCGGTGCGGACCGCTTCGAGCAGCTTCAGCACGTCGCCCGCCGTGCCGACCATGCCGGCGCCGCCGGACGGGAACGAGGCCGGCCGCGTGGCGCGGGCCGGCGAGTAGCGGATGCCGGACAGCTCGAAGAACGGCGAGACGTCCGGTTCCTGCATCGGGCGCGGCGGCCGGCCGTCGATATAGGGGGCGGCGAGTTGGTCCGCGCTATCGACATAGAAGCCGCTGGCGCTCATGCCGAGCGGGCGCAGGATCAGCTCGTCGACCAGCTGCGGCAAAGGTTTGCCGGCCGCCTGCTCCATGGCCGCGCCCAGGACATCGAGGCCGACCGAATAGTTCCAGGCCGCGCCCGGCGGGAAGAACAGCTCGATCTTTCCGAGCCGCGCCAGGTTGTCGGCCATTGCACGGTCGGGCAGGTCGAGGCCGTCGGAGACCCCCGCCGCCAGATAGGGGCCGCCGTCAGGCTGCAGGAATCCGTAGCTGAGCCCGCTGGTGTGGCTCAGCAGCTGACCGACGGTGATCTCAGCTGGCGCGCCGCCTGGGCCCGCGGGCCGGAAGTCCGGCAGCCATCGGCTGACCGGCGCGTCAAGCGCCAGGTCGCCGCGCTCGACCATCGCCAGGGCCGCGGCGGCGACGATCGGCTTGGTCACCGAAGCGAGGCGGAAGACCGTCTCCAGCGCCATCGGCAGGCCGCGTTCGCGATCGGCGTCGCCGGCGGCGCGGGCGTAGACGAGGTCGCCGCCGCGGGCGACGAGCACCACCGTCCCGACGATCCGCTGGTCGGACAGAGCCCGGTCGATGACGTCGTCGAGGCTGGCGTCGAGGGTGAGGGTCATGGCGCGCTCCATCCGGTTTCCAGATCAGATGGACGGCGCAGCTTCCAGCGCAAGCCTGCCGTGGCGTCAGCTCCCGGTCGACGCGCAAAGAAAAGGCCGGGGCGGCGAACCGTCCCGGCCAACTTGTCTGAAAGGCCCGACGCTACTCGGCGGCCTGGGCCTGGACGCCGAGGCGACGGCCGAGGGCGGCGTGCTGGTCCCAGAGGGCCTTGGGCAGGCGATCGCCGAACTTCTCATAGAATTCGGGGATCAGGGCGGCTTCCTCGGTCCAGATCTCGACGTCGACCGACAGCAGGGTGTCGAGCGCGGCCGGATCGATCGAGATGCCGGACAGGTCGAGCGAGTCCTTGCTCGGCACGCGGCCGATCGGAGTGTCCACGGCCTGGGCCTCGCCCTCGAGACGGCCGACGATCCACTTCAGGACGCGAGCATTCTCGCCGTAGCCCGGCCACAGGAACTTGCCGTCCGCGCCCTTACGGAACCAGTTGACGAAGTAAATGCGGGGCAGCTTGGCGGCGTCGGCGCCGGCGCCGACCTTCAGCCAGTGGCCGAAATAGTCGCCCATGTTGTAGCCGCAGAACGGCAGCATCGCGAACGGATCGCGGCGCAGCTCGCCGACCTTGTTCTCGGCTGCGGCGGTGCCTTCCGAGGCGACGTTGGCCGCCAGGAACACCCCGTGCTCCCAGTCGAAGGCCTCGGTCACCAGCGGCACAGCGCTGGCGCGGCGACCGCCGAACAGGATGGCCGAGATCGGCACGCCGGCCGGATCGTCCCACTCGCCGGCGATCACCGGGCACTGATCGGCTGGCACCGCGAAGCGGGCGTTCGGGTGGGCGGCGGGCTCGCCGAGTTCGGGGGACCAGGCGCGGCCCTTCCAGTCGGTCAGGCCTGCCGGCGGCGCATCGGTCAGGCCTTCCCACCAGACGTCGCCGTCGGCGGTCAGGGCCACGTTGGTGAAGACGGTGTTGGCGTGCAGGGCGTCGACCGCGTTCTTGTTGGTCGCGATGCCGGTGCCCGGCGCGACGCCAAAGAAGCCCGCCTCCGGATTGATCGCATAGAGGCGGCCGTCGTCACCGAAGCGCATCCAGCAGATGTCGTCGCCGACGGTCTCGGCCTTCCAGCCCGGGATGGTCGGCTGCAGCATCGCCATGTTGGTCTTGCCGCAGGCGCTGGGGAAGGCGGCGGCGACGTAGCGGACCTGCCCTTGCGGCGAGGTCAGCTTGAGGATCAGCATGTGCTCGGCCAGCCAGCCCTCGTCCCGAGCCATCACCGAGGCGATGCGCAGGGCGTAGCACTTCTTGCCGAGCAGGGCGTTGCCGCCGTAGCCCGAGCCGTAGGACCAGATCTCGCGGCTCTCCGGGAAGTGGACGATGTACTTCTCTTCGTTGCAGGGCCACGGCACGTCGGCCTGGCCAGCCGCCAGCGGCGCGCCGACGGTGTGCAGGGCCGGGACGAAGAAGCCGTCGTCGCCGAGCATGTCGAGGGCGCCCTTGCCCATCCGGGTCATCACCCGCATCGAGATGGCGACATAGGCGCTGTCGGTGATCTCGACGCCCAGGGCGGAGATCTTCGAGCCGAGCGGGCCCATGCAGAAGGGCACGACGTACATGGTGCGGCCACGCATGGCGCCCTTGAACAGACCCTGCAGCTTGGTCCGCATTTCCTGCGGGTCGAGCCAATTGTTGGTCGGGCCGGCGTCGGCCGGATCCTGCGAGCAGATGAAGGTGCGGCTCTCGACCCGGGCCACGTCGCGCGGGTCGGAGGCGGCGTAGAAGCTGTTAGGCCGCTTCTGCGGATTGAGCGGCTTGAGCGTCCCCGACTTCACCAGCTCGGCGGTCAGGGCGTTCCACTCCGCGTCGGAGCCGTCGCACCAGTGGACCCGGTCGGGCTGGGTGAGTTCGGCGACTTCACGTACCCAGGCCAGGAGTCCGGCATGTTTGGTCGGGGCCTCATTGAGACCCGGAATGGCCAAGCCCATCAGGCTGCGCCCCTTATGTTACCCACGCGTCATCGCCGGCCACGGAGACCCTCTGGCGGGGTCGCTCAGGCGGCCGACGGCCCGGTGATATGTACGATTTTTGACGCGCACAAGCTTGCTGCAATGCGGAATCGCCCCGAAGGGGGTGAAACGCCGCCTGCCTGGGGTAAGTTTTTGTTCACAATCAGGTGGACGGCGCCCCGCCCAGGCGGAGCGACGAAGGGAAGCGGCGATGCTGCTGCCGTTCTTCGTCTTCAACTACTGGTTCTATGTGGTGACGCCGGTCCTGACGCTCTTCGGCCTCCTCGACGCGGTCGGCAATGTGATCATGCTCGGGCTCTGCGTGATCGGCTGGCGAAGGGCGCCGCGCAACTAAGGGCGAGCTTCGCCGTTCTTGCGCCCTATTGAGGCCCACGGCGCCATATAGAAGGCTCGCCGAAACTGGAGTTCGCCGTCGCATGACCCGACTGACCCGCCGCGCCCTGGCGCTGGGCCTGGCCGCCCTGCCCCTCCCCGCCCTGGCCCAGCGCGCGCCCGCCGCGCCGCTGTCGGAGGCGGACAAGGCGCTGCTCGATCGCGCCGCGGCCTATCTGGAGGGCCTGACCGAGGCCAAGGGCCGGTTCGTGCAGACCGACGCGCGCGGGGCGATGACCCAGGGCTCGCTCTATCTGAAGCGCCCGGGCAAGGCGCGCTTCGAGTACGACAAGCCCTCGGGCCTGCTGGTGGTCTCCGACGGCGGCAACGTCTCGATCGCGGACTCGCGGCTGAAGACCTTCGACGCCTACCCGCTGATGGCCACGCCGCTGTCGATCTTCCTGGCCCGCCAGATCCGGCTCGACCGCGGGATCAACGTCACCCGCGTCGCACGGCTGACGGACGGCTTTTCGATCACCGCCCGCGACGCCAAGAAGCAGGCCGAGGGGCAGATCACCCTCACCTTCTCGGACAGCCCGCTGGCGCTGGTCGGCTGGACGGTCACCGACGCGCAAGGCTCGTCCACGCGCATCCGCCTGACCAGCCTGACCAAGACCAGCGGCCTGGCCTCGTCGCTGTTCGTGCTCAAGGACCCGCGCCCGAAGAACGTCGGCCGCGGCAAAATGTGACACATTCACAACAGGCAAGATGCCGCGTGATTTTTGATTGACTTTTTCTCGCCGCAAGTGGCATTAATGACACTATTGGGATCGCGCGATCGCGACCCCTTTCCGTGCCGGACCCTATCCCCTCCCGGCGGCGGCATGAGAGACACACTTTACGCCCGGGCTTCTCCAGTGCCCGGGCGTTTCTTTTTGCCCGAAGCCCCTTAGAAACCCGTCCATGCGCCTTCGCCTCTCCACCTGGAACGTCAACTCCGTGCGCCTGCGGGCCGAGCAAGTGGCCCGCTTCGTCGACGAGCAGGCCCCCGACGTGCTCTGCATGCAGGAGATCAAGTGCCAGGAGGGCGAGTTCCCGCGCGCCGCCTTCGAGGCCGCCGGCCTGCCGCACATCAAGATCGCCGGCCAGAAAGGCTGGCATGGGGTGGCCATCGCCTCTCGGCTGCCGATCGAGGACGCCGCGCCGCTGGACGTCTGCCGCGAGAAGCACGCCCGCTGCGTCGGCGGCAAGGTCGCCGGGGTCGAGATCCAGAACTTCTACATCCCGGCCGGCGGCGACATCCCCGACCGCGAGCTGAATCCGAAGTTCGACCACAAGCTCGACTTCTTTGAGAAGCTCACCGCCGAGATGGCGCGCCGGGACCCGAAGGCGCCGCTGGCCATCGTCGGCGACCTGAACGTCGCGCCGGGCGAATTCGACGTCTGGAGCCATAAGCAGATGTCGAAAATCGTCAGCCACACGCCGATCGAACTGGAAGCGTTCGCCAAGCTGAAGGCCAGCCTCGACTTCATCGACCTGCCGCGCGCGGCGATCCCCGAGCCGGAAAAGCTGTTCTCGTGGTGGAGCTATCGGGCGGCCGACTTCCGCAAGTCCAACCGCGGGCTGCGGCTCGACCACATCCTGGTGACGCCGGGCCTGAGGGACGCGGCCTTCCACACCGGCAAGGCCGCCTCGCGGGTGCACGACGACGTGCGCGAGTGGGAACGTCCCAGCGACCACGCACCGGTCAGCGCCGACTTCGCGGTCTAGAACTTCGCCGGAACCTTGGGGATCACGCAGGTCGGCACGCCGTCGCGCGTGGCCACCGTCGCCGGCCGGCCGACGCCCGGCGCGAAATAGAAGGCGCCCTTGCCGGTGGTCACCACCAGCTGGGCCGGGCCGCTGAACTGGCAGACCGGGACAAAGTCGTTCCCCGCCCCGCCGGCCTTGACGATGCTGCAGTCGGCATGGCCATAGCGGCGGTCATAGCGGATGTCGTTGGTGATGAAGCCGTGCTGGGCCTTGGCGCCGCGGGCGGCGTACTCGTCCTTGGTCAGCACCGCGCAGGGCTCGCCCTCAAGCGCGCCGGCCGGCAGGCTGGCGGTAGAGTCGGCGATGACCGTGGCCCGGCGCAGGTGGGAGCCGACCGCTACGACGATCACCCCCACCACCACTGCGCCGATCAGCATCAGCGGAAAGGCGCGCGCGACCGTCCACTTTTTCTTCGCCACGCGTCGCCGCCCCCGCCTTACGGCGCAAGACGGTAGCCGCCGGCCTCGGTCAGCAGCAAGCGGGCGTTGCCGGGATCGGGCTCGATCTTCTGGCGCAGGCGATAGACGTGAGTTTCCAGCGTGTGGGTGGTGACCCCGGCGTTGTAGCCCCAGACCTCGGCCAGCAGTTCCTCGCGCGAGACCGGCTTTTCGCCGGCGCGGTAGAGGTACTTCAGGATGTTGGTCTCTTTTTCGGTGAGCCGGATCTTCTTCTGGTTGGCGTCGACCAGCATCTTGGCCGAAGGGCGGAACTCATAGGCGCCGAGGTGGAACACCGCGCCCTCCGACTGTTCGGCGCTGCGCAGCTGGGCGCGGATGCGCGCCAGCAGCACCTGGAACTTGAAGGGCTTGGTCACATAGTCGTTGGCGCCGGCCTCCAGCCCGGAGATCTGGTCGTCGTCGGCGGCGGCCGCCGTAAGCATGATGATCGGGGCGACGACGCCCTTGGCGCGCATCTGGCGGCAGGCCTCGCGGCCGTTCATGTCGGGCAGGTCGACATCGAGCAGGATGAGATCGGGGCGGTTCTCGACCGCCGCCTTCACCCCATCGCCGGCGGTCGCCGCCTCGATGGCCGAGAAGTCCTCGGAGAGTTGGAGTTGTTCGGCGATCGCGCCGCGGAGTTCTTCGTTGTCGTCGACGACGAGCAAGGTCTTGCGTTGAGCCATGGACCCGAACATGCACCGTATCGCCCTAAAGAGCCAACCGCGGGAGTTCCCTTAAGTCATGATCTTCACGGCGATGTCAGATGGAAGCTTCCGCCTGGACGGGCGCATCACCCGTTGCGCGCTGGGAAAGGGCGGGGTGATCGCGGCCGCCGACAAGCGCGAGGGCGACGGCAAGTCGCCGCTCGGGACCTGGGGCATCCGCCGGGTGTTGTTCCGGCCCGACAAGGGCGGCCCCCCGCAGACGCGGCTGCCGACCAAGGCGCTGGAGCGCGACGACGGCTGGTGCGATGCGCCGGGCGATCCGGCCTACAACCGGGCGGTGAAGCTGCCGCATCCGGCCAGCGCCGAGCAGATGTGGCGCGAGGACGACGTCTACGACCTGGTCTGCATCCTGGCCCACAACGACGACCCGCCGGTCCGAGGGCTGGGCTCGGCGATCTTCCTGCACCTGGCCCGCCCCGGCTACGCGCCGACCGAAGGCTGCGTGGCGCTGTCGCGCGAGGACATGCTGGAACTGCTGTCGCTGGCCAAGCTGGGCGACGCCGTCGCCATCGAACAGGTCTAGCCGCGGGCGCCGAACAGGGCCGAGCCGACCCGCACGCTGGTGGCCCCGAAGGCGATCGCGGCCTCGAAGTCGTCGCTCATGCCCATGGAGAGCTTCGCAACGCCGTTGCGGGCGGCGATCTTGGCCAGCAGGGCGAAGTGCGGGCCAGGCGGCTCGGCGGCCGGCGGAATGCACATCAACCCCTCGATCTGCAGGCCGTAGGTCGTGCGGCAAGCGGCGATGAAGGCGTCCGCCTCGGCCGGGACGACCCCGGCCTTCTGCGGCTCCTCGCCGGTATTGACCTGGACGTAGAGTCGCGGCGTGCGGCCCTGCTTCTGAATCTCCTCGGCCAGGGCGCGGGCCAGCTTGTCGCGGTCGAGGCTCTCGATCACCTCGAAGAACGCCACCGCCTCCTTGGTCTTGTTCGACTGCAGCGGCCCGATCAGCCGCAGCTCCAACGCCTCCGGGCGCCCCGACCAGCGCTCCATCGCCTCCTGAACCCGGTTCTCGCCGAACACCGACTGGCCGGCCGCCAGGATCGGCGCCACCTTCTCCCAGGGTTGTTGCTTGGAGACCGCCACCAGGGTCACGTCGCCCGCAGGCCGACCGGACGCCTTCGCCGCGCGCGCGATCCGGTCTAGGACGTCGGTGAGGGCGGGAGGAACGGTCATCGCGGCGAACTTCTGGACAGTGACGAGAACGGCCCAAGCCATAGGTCGCCGCGCGGCCGGGCGAAACCCCCCGTTGCCGCCGCTGCTGTTCTTCACCGATCCGGCCCGCACGCCTGACATCGAGGCCGCCGCCCGGCGGCTGCCGCGGGGATCGGCGATCGTCTTCCGGGCGTTCGGCGCCCCGGACGCGGAGGCGCGGGCCAGGCGGCTGGCGCAGATCGCGGCCGCGCGCGGCCTTGTCCTGCTCATCGGCGCCGACGCTGGGCTGGCCGCCCGCGTCGGCGCGCACGGCGTCCACCTTCCTGAGCGCATGGCGACGCGGGCCCGGCGCCTGAAGCGCAAAGGCTGGATCGTCACTTCGGCGGCGCACAGCCTGCCGGCGGCGCGGCGCGGGCTGGCGGCCGGCGCAGATGCGGTGGTGGTCTCGGCGGTCTTTGCGTCGAACAGCCCGTCGGCCGGTCCGCCGATCGGGCCGCTGCGGCTGGCGCGGCTGGTCCGGGCGGCAGGCGGGCCGGTATATGCGCTGGGCGGCGTCAACGACAAAACAGCCCGCCGGCTGCTGCCTGCGGGCCTGGTCGGTCTGTCGGCCGTGGAAGCCCTTAGAACTTGAAGGCGGTCTCGAGCCGGACGCGCGGCGCGGATTCCTGCGGCTCGGTCTTCTTGTAGGCCGGCGCTTCCTTCTCGCCCAGGGCGACTGCGCCGCCGACCCGCAGGCTCGGCGTCACACGGAAGTAGGCGCCAGCCTCGACGTCGTTCCACTGGGTGTCGCGCTCGCCCCGTTGTTCGAGATTGAGCGTGACCCCAAAGCGCCCCTTGCGGGTATCCCACTTCAGCGACTTGTTGCCTTGCGGGGTCGTCGTGGTTTCGCTGCGCACGGTGAAGTCGGCAGGTTTTCCCTTCGCGGCCGACTGGGCATGCGCCGCCGAAGCGCCGCTCGCGAGGAGCGCCGCGCCGATCAACGAAATGACCAACCGCTTGGACATACCCACCTATATGGCCCCTTAGCCCCAACCACGCCACTTTGAGACGTGACCGTTGTCGCGATTAAAGTCCGCAGCGACGTCAGGTCAACCGACTCCAGCAGCCCTTTGCACGCTCCGCAGGCAGATCGTCGGCGCCTGTGGCGGTTGAGACACGCGATTCCTGTTTGGCGGTTCCACGGGCATTGTTATAGAGGGCGCGGCTGCGAGGGGGCGGCGCCGCGGCGCGAACCGACGCGGAAGAACGACTAGGAGCCGATATATGCCGTTTGTGCGCGGTGAGTTGATGCGTGGCGTGACGACCGGAGCCTTGGTGCTGAGCCTCACGGCGCTGGCAGCGTGCTCGAGCGGCGGTCCCCGGACCTTCCAGACCCAGGAGCCAGGCGGCTTCAACGTGTTTGGACTGGGCGGCGACAAGAAGTCTGCTCCGGCCAATGCGAACCAGCCCGCGATCGGGGTGAACGGTTACTTGTGGCGGGCGACGTTGGACACCCTGTCCTTCATGCCGCTGGCCTCGGCCGACCCGTACGGCGGCGTGGTGATCACCGACTGGTACGTGAACCCGGAAAAGCCGGACGAGCGCTTCAAGTGCACCGTCTACATCCTGGATTCGCGCCTGCGCGCCGACGGCCTGAACGTGGCGGTCTTCAAGCAGGTCAAGGATGCTGCCGGGAACTGGACCGACGCGCCGTCGGCCGGCCAGACCGAAACCGACCTGGAAAACGCGATCCTTACCAAGGCGCGGCAGCTTCGGCTGTCGAACATCGGCTAAGGCCCTTTCGGGGCGCATTCAGCAAGGGTGGAAACCGGTTCGGATGCGCTCCCTCCCCAGGGCCAGCGCCATCCGCCGCTGGCTAACATCCTACTACTGAATTCGAGAGCCCTCCCCATGGCCCGCTACAACCCGAAAGAGACCGAGCCCAAGTGGCGTAAGGCCTGGGCCGACGCCGACGTGTTCCGGGCCGGTCCCCCGACGCCGGGCGTGCCGAAGTACTACGCCCTGGAGATGTTCCCCTATCCGTCGGGGCGTCTGCACATGGGCCATGTGCGCAACTATTCGCTGGGCGACGTGGTGGCCCGCTACAAGCGCGCCCGCGGCTTCAACGTGCTGCACCCTATGGGTTGGGACGCCTTCGGCCTGCCGGCCGAGAACGCGGCCATGGAGCGCGGCGTCGATCCGCGCGGCTGGACCTACGACAACATCGCCAAGATGCGGGCCGAGCTGAAGGAGCTGGGCCTGTCGATCGACTGGTCGCGCGAGTTCGCGACCTGCGACGCGGCCTATTACGGCAAGCAACAGGACTGGTTCCTGGACCTGTGGAAGCGCGGCCTGGTCTACCGCAAGGAAAGCATCGTCAACTGGGATCCGGTCGACCAGACCGTGCTGGCCAACGAGCAAGTCGTCGACGGCCGCGGCTGGCGGTCCGGCGCCGTGGTCGAGAAGCGCAAGCTGAACCAGTGGTTCCTGCGCATCACCGACTACGCCGAGGAGCTGATCGAAGGCCTGAAGACCCTGGATCGCTGGCCGGACAAGGTCCGGCTGATGCAAGAGAACTGGATCGGCCGCTCCAAGGGGCTGAAGTTCAACTTCGGCTGGACCGGCGAGGCCCCGAAGGGCTTCGAGAACGGGCTGGAGGTCTACACCACCCGTCCCGACACCCTGTACGGTGCGAGCTTCGTCGGCATCGCCCCCGACCATCCGCTGGCCGAGCAACTGGCCGCCGACCCGAAGGTCGCCGCCTTCATCGCCGAATGCCGCAAGGGCGGGGCCTCGGAGGCCGAGATCGAGACCGCCGAGAAGATCGGCTTCGACACCGGCCTGACCGTCGCCCACCCGTTCGACCCGAACTGGCGGCTGCCGGTCTGGATCGCCAACTTCATCCTGATGGACTACGGCACCGGCGCGATCTTCGCCTGCCCGGCCCATGATCAGCGCGACCTGGATTTCGCCCGCAAGTACGGCCTGCCGGTCAAGGCCGTGGTGCTGCCGCCAGGCGAAGATGCGGCCACCTTCGAAGTCGGCGACGAGGCCTATACCGGCCCCGGCACGATCTTCCACTCGGACTTCCTGGACGGCCTGGAGATCGAACCGGCCAAGGCCGCGGCGATCGCCCGCATCCAAGCCCAGAACCAGGGCAAGGGCGCGACGGTGTTCCGCCTGCGCGACTGGGGCGTCGCCCGCCAGCGCGGCTGGGGCTGCCCTATCCCGGTCGTCCACTGCGCCAAGTGCGGCGTGGTCCCGCTGCCCAAGGACCAGCTGCCGGTCGTCCTGCCTGACGACATGGACTTCTCCAAGCCCGGCAACGCCCTGGCGCGGCACCCGACCTGGAAGAACGCCAGCTGCCCGCAATGCGGCGGCGAGGCGGCCCGCGAGACCGACACCCTCGACACCTTCGTCGACAGCTCCTGGTACTTCGCGCGGTTCGCCGACACCGAGGCCGGCGAACCGATCGACAAGGCCGCGGCCGATTACTGGCTGCCGGTCGACCAGTATGTCGGCGGCATCGAGCACGCCGTGCTGCACCTGCTGTACGCCCGCTTCGTCACCCGCGCCCTGGCCGACGAGGGCATGCTGTCGGTGCGCGAGCCGTTCGCGGGCCTGTTCACCCAGGGCATGGTCACCCACGAGACCTATCGCCGGCAGAGCGGCGAATGGGTCGAGCCGAGGGAAATCGAACTGCTGGCGGAAGGCGGGACCCGCCGCGCCGTAATGGTCGAAACCGGCGAGCCGCTGGTGATCGGCGACGTCGAGAAGATGTCGAAGTCCAAGCGCAACACCGTCGCGCCCGAGGAGATCTTCGAGGTCTACGGCGTCGACGCCGCGCGCCTGTTCGTG
This sequence comes from Phenylobacterium sp. NIBR 498073, assembly GCF_027286305.1. Lineage (NCBI taxonomy): Bacteria > Pseudomonadati > Pseudomonadota > Alphaproteobacteria > Caulobacterales > Caulobacteraceae > Phenylobacterium > Phenylobacterium sp. NIBR 498073. Next base: position 97,193 of record NZ_CP114599.1, on the reverse strand, counting down.
CTGTCCGACAGTCCGCCCGAGCGCGACACCCAGTGGTCGGCCGCTGGCGTCGACGGCGCCTGGCGTTTCGTCAACCGCGTCTGGAACGAGTTCGACAGTCAGCCGGCCGGTCCGGCGCCGGCCCCCTCCCCGGACCCGAAGGCCGACGAGCTGCGCGCCTTCACCCATCGCACCATCAAGGCGGTGACCGAGGCGGTGGAGACCTTCCGGTTCAATTCTGGCATCGCCCGGATGTACGAATTCTTGAACAAACTCAAGGAATTCCCGGCCGAGAAGGCCTCCGAACCGGTGCTGGCCGCCCGCCACGAGGCGCTGTCGGCGTTCGCGCGGCTGATCTCGCCGTTCACCCCGCACCTGGCCGAGGAAGCCTGGGCGCGGATCGGCGGCGACGGCATGGTGGTGTCCGCCCCCTGGCCCGAGTTCGACGCCGCCCTGACCCAGGATGCGGTCAAGGTCCTGCCCGTCCAGGTGAACGGCAAGCGCCGCGGCGAGATTTCGGTCGCCGCCGGTCTCGAACCGGCCGATGTTGAGAAGATCGTGCTTGACGATCCGGAGATCGCGCGGCGCCTTGAGGGCCTGGCGATCAAGAAGGTGATCGTCGTGAAGGACCGCATCATCAACATCGTGGCCGGGTGACCTGCATGAACCGCGTCGTTGCTTCCGCCCTCATCGCCGCCGGGGCCCTGACCCTGGCCGGCTGCGGGTTTACGCCGCTCTACGGCGATCCGGCGGTGACGGCGCAGCTGCACTCGGTGCAGGTGACCACCCCGCCCGGCCGCACCGGGCAGCTGATCCGCGAACATCTCGACGACGCCCTGGCCAACGCCAAGGGCCAGCCGCCGAAGTACCGCATGGACCTGGCCCTGTCGGAGACCCGCTACCCGCGCGGCCTGCGGGTCGACAATGTCGCCACGCGCTACGAGTACGTGCTGACCGCGAGCTATACGGTGGTCTCCGTCACCTCCGGCGCGCCGGTCAAGAAGGGCTCGACCCGCGCCCAGGTGACCTATGACAGCGCCGACCAGCCCTACGCCTCGATCACCGCCCAGCAGGACGCCCAGGACCGCGCCGCGGCCGAGTGCGCGCGCCTGATCCAGCTGGAGCTGGCCGCCTGGCTGGCGGCGCAGGAAAAATCGTAAGGATTTCAAGGCCGTGATCCTTTCCAAGCGGCCCGACATCGAGCGCTTTCTGGCCCGGCCGGAACCGCCGATCCGGGCGGCCGTGATCTATGGTCGCGACACCGGCGTCGTCCGCGACCGCGGCCTGCAGCTGGCGCGCAAGCTCGTTCCCAACCTCGACGACCCGTTCGACGTCGCGCTGCTGACCGACGGCGACCTCGATTCCGACGGCGCCCTGCTAGAAGGCGAACTGGCCGCGCAGTCGCTGATGGGCGGTCGGCGGCTGGTCCGACTGCGCTTCGCCACCGAAAAGACCGCCCTCGACAAGCAGGTCGCCGAGACGCTGCTCGCCCACGCCGAGGGCAAGCTGAACCCGGACGCCTTCTTCATCATCGAGGCCGGCAACCTCGGCCGCGACTCCGCCCTGCGCAAGGCCGCCGAGAAGGCCGCCGAAGCGGTCGCCATCCCCTGCTACGAGGACGAGCCGGGCGACGTCGCGCGGCTGGTGCGCGAGGTGCTGGCCCAGGACGGCGTCGGCCTCGACGCCCAGGCCCTACAGCTGTTCGTCGGACGCCTGCCCAAGGAGCGCGGCGTCGCGCGCCAGGAGATCGAACGCCTGGCCCTCTACCTGGAGCCCGGCAGCGGCCGGACAGCTGCGCCGCGCGACCTGGACGACTTCCTCGGGGTGGAGCCGGAGGCCTCGCTCTCCGACGCCGCCGCCGACGCCTTCGGCGGCAAGCTGGCCGAAGCCCAGGCCGGCCTGCGCCGCGCCGCCGCCGAGGGCGAGGCCGGGGCCGCCGCGATCCGGGCGATCAGCATGTATCTCGGCCGGATGCGCCGCACCCTGACCCTGGCCAAGAACGGCGCTGGCCTACAGGAGGCCGCCAAGGCCTCCGGCGTGTTCTGGAAGCAGGAGCGCGAGTTCCTGCGTCAGGCCCGCAGCTGGTCGCTGGCCGAGCTCGACCGGCTTCAGCCCGACGTGCTCGCCGCCGACAAGGCCTGCAAGACCGCCGGCTCGCCCGACGGCCTGATCGCCGAGCGGCTGGCTCTGACCATCGCCGGCCGCGCGCGCCGCCTCGGGCTCTAGCGAGGCGCCAACAGGCCAGTTTCGAAATCGCCGCTGTGGCGCGCGAAGCGACGCCTCGCCGTATCCCAGGACGCCCGCTTCGCGAGAATGCGAATTCCGAGTTCGGGCCCTTTTAAATCAATGACTTAGAGATCAGGCCCGGGCGGTCAGTTTACGGCACAGCTCGTCGAGCTGTTCGAGGGTCGCGTACCTGATCCGCAGCTCGCCGACCCCGCCCTTGTCGAGCACTTCGACGTCAAGGCCGAGCGCGTCGGAGAGGTCGACCTCGAGCGCCTGCGTGTCGGTGTCCTTGGCCGCCTTCTTGGCGCCCGACTTCGGACGGCTGGCAGCCGGCGCGCCGCCACGCGCCAGCGCCTCGGCCTCGCGCACCGACAGGCCGCCGGCGATGATGCGCTCGGCCAGCGCCACGGGATCGTCGGCGGTCAGGATGGCACGGGCGTGACCGGCCGAGAGCTTGCCTTCCAACACGTAGTTCCGCACCGCCTCGGGCAGGTTCATCAGTCGCAGGGTGTTGGCCACGTGGCTGCGGCTCTTGCCGATGCTCTCGGCGACCTCTTCCTGGGTGCGGCCGAACTTCTCGATCAGGGTCTGGTAAGCCGCGCCCTCTTCGATCGGGTTGAGGTTTGCCCGCTGGACGTTTTCGATGACGCCGATCTCGAGCACCTGGACGTCGTCCAGCTCGCGGACCAGCACCGGCATGACCCGCAGGCCAGCCTTCTGGCTGGCGCGCCAGCGGCGTTCGCCGGCGACGATCTCCCACTCGCCGGGCAGGCCCGGCGCCGGGCGGACCAGGATCGGCTGCAGCACGCCCTTCTCGCGGATCGAGCCGGCCAGTTCCTCGACCTCGGCCTCGGTGAAAACCCAGCGCGGCTGATGCTCGTTGCGATGGATCAGCTCGATAGGGATCTCGCGGACGCCGGAGATCTCGGCCGCCGGGGCCCCCGCCACCACCTTGGCCTCGTCAACATCGCCCAGCAGGGCCGACAGGCCGCGGCCCAGTCCACGCTTCTCGACCATCATGTCCCCTTACGCGGCCTTCTTGCGGCGATCGCGTTCCCGCAGCACGACCTCGCGCGCCAGCTTCAGATAGGCCTGCGAGCCCGTGCACTTCAGATCGTAGACCAGCACCGGCTTGCCGTAGCTCGGCGCCTCGGAAACCCGCACGTTGCGCGGGATGACCGTGTTGTAGACCGTCTCGCCGAAGTGGCCGCGGACGTCGCGCGCCACCTGTTCCGACAGGCTGTTGCGGCGGTCGTACATGGTCAGCACCACGCCCTGGATCTCTAGGTTCGGGTTCAGGCTGCCGCGCACCAGGTCGACCGTGCGCAGCAGCTGGGTCAGGCCTTCCAGGGCAAAGAACTCGCACTGCAGCGGCACCAGCACCGCGTCTGAGGCCGCCATGGCGTTGACGGTCAGCAGGTTCAGCGACGGCGGGCAGTCGATCAGGACGTAGGTGTACTCGCCCGACGCCCGGATCGGCTCCAGCGCGTCGCGCAGCTTGAACGAGCGGCGGGCCTGCTGGCCCAGTTCCAGCTCGACGCCGGACAGGTCGGGGTCGGCGGCGACCAGGTCGAGACCCGGCAGGGCGGTGTGGACCACCGCCGAGACGATCGGCTGCTCGCCCATCAATACGTCGTAGAGCGTGACCTTGCGTTGGGCGCGACCGACACCGAGGCCGGTCGAGGCGTTGCCCTGCGGGTCGGAGTCGATCAACAGCACCTTCTCGCCGACGGCCGCCAGCGCGGTGCCGAGGTTGATGGCCGTGGTGGTCTTGCCCACCCCGCCCTTCTGGTTGGCGACCACCAGGACGCGCAGACCTCGCTTAGCTTTTCCGGCCACGGCCGAGCCTCCTCACACGCACGATCCGGCCTCTGGCGTCGCTCAAGCTGGGCGACACGTCCGCCTCGAAATCCCAGGTCCTCGCCGCGTCTTCGAGTTCGGACGCAACCTCCTGCCCCTTCAGGAACAGCGCCTGCGCGCCTCGCTTGAAGTAGGGCTGGGCATACCCCAGCAGCCGCGACAGGGGCGCGCAAGCCCGGGCCGTGACGATATCCACAGTCAGCGACAAGTCTTCCGCACGTGAATTGTGAACCGTCGCCGGCAGCTGCAAGCCGCTGACCACCTCGTTCAGGAACCGGCAGCGTTTCGTCAGGCTGTCGACCAGGTGCACGTGAAAGCCGGGACGGTCTTTTCCCATGATCGCCAACACGATGCCGGGAAGTCCTGCGCCGGTTCCAAGATCGGCCCAGGTCAGGGCGTCGGGGGCCAGCGGCAGGATCTGCGCCGAATCCCAGGCGTGTCGCGACCAGAAGACGTCGAGCGTCGCGGGCCCGACGAGGTTCATCTTCTCGTTCCACTCGGTCAGGTATGACCGGTAGCGCTCGAGATCGGCGATGGCCTGCGGGCCGGCGCCCGTGGCGGCCGCGAAGGCGGCGGCGTCATTCACGTCTTGGCTCATTCGGTCAGGCGGCGCGACGACGGACGTGAGCCAGCAGGGCCGTGAGCGCGCCGGGCGTGACGCCCTCGATCCGCGCGGCCTGGCCAAGGGTCAGCGGGCGGACGGCGATCAGCTTCTCGCGCACCTCGTTGGAGAGCCCGCCGACGCCGGCATAGTCGAGATCGGCCGGCAGGCGCAGGTTCTCGTCGCGGCGGAACGCGGCGGCGTCGGCGGCTTGGCGATCGAGGTAGCCGGCATAGGCCGCGTCGATCTCCAGCTGCTCGCGCACCACCGGCGACCATTCGGCGGCCTCCGGGAACACGCGGGCCAGGTCGTCGAAGCCGATGGTCGGGTAGGCGAGCAGCTGCACGAAGTCGCGCATCACCCCGTCGGCCTTGACCGGCAGGCCGGCCTTCTGGGCCATGTTCGGAGACAGGATCAACTCCCCTGCCCGCTGGCGCGCGTGGGCCAGCTCGGCCGCCTTGGCGAGGTACGACGTTTCACGTGAAACACCGACGACGCCCAAGGCCATACCGCGCGCGGTCAGCCGCTGGTCGGCGTTGTCGGCACGCAGGGTCAGGCGGAACTCGGCCCGGCTGGTGAACATCCGATAGGGCTCGGTGACGCCGCGCGTGGTCAGGTCGTCGATCAGCACGCCGATATAGGCCTCGTCCCGGCCGAAGGCGGCGGCGTCCTGACCCGAGGCGGCGCGGGCGGCGTTGAGGCCGGCGACTAGCCCCTGGGCCCCCGCCTCCTCATAGCCCGTGGTCCCGTTGATCTGGCCGGCCAGATAGAGGCCCGGCAGCTTCTTCACTTCCAGGGTCGGATAAAGCTCGCGCGGATCGACGTAGTCGTACTCGATCGCGTAGCCGTAGCGCTTCACCCGGACGTTCTCGAGGCCGGGGATGGTGCGCAGAAACAGGTCCTGGGTCTCGGTAGAGACCGAGGTCGAGATGCCGTTCGGATAGACGGTGTCGTCGTCCAGGCCCTCGGGCTCCAGGAAGATCTGGTGGCTGTCCTTGTCGCCGAAGCGGACCACCTTGTCCTCGATCGACGGGCAGTAGCGCGGCCCCCGGCCGTTGATGCGGCCGCCATAGACCGCCGACTCGGTCAGCCGGTCGGCGATGATCTGGTGGGTCTGGGCGTTGGTGTAGGTCACGCCGCAGGAGATCTGCGGCACGGTGATCTTGTCGGTCAGGAACGAGAACGGCACGGGCTCGTCATCGGCGGCCTGCATTTCCAGGCCGTCCCAGGCGATGGTCGAGCCGTCGAGCCGCGCCGGCGTGCCGGTCTTCAGCCGGCCCATGGTCAGGCCCGAAGCGTAGAGCCGGTCCGAGAGGCCGATGGCCGGGGCGTCGCCGACCCGGCCAGCCGGGATGCGGGTTTCGCCCTGATGGATCAGGCCCTTGAGGAAGGTGCCGGTGGTCAGCACCACGCGGCCCGCCCGGTACTCGGTCCCGGCGGCCCCGACCACGCCCTGGACGACGCCGTCCACGACGATCAGGTCCTCCACCGCCTCGGCCGTCACGGTGAGGTTCGGGGTGGCGGCGAGCTCGGCCTGCATCGCCTGGCGATAGAGCTTGCGGTCGATCTGGCTGCGCGGGCCGCGCACGGCCGCGCCCTTGGAGCGGTTCAGCATCCGGAACTGGATGCCGGCCTGGTCGGCGAGGCGGCCCATCAGCCCATCGAGGGCGTCGATCTCGCGGACCAGATGGCCCTTGCCGAGCCCGCCGATGGCGGGGTTGCAGCTCATCTCGCCGATGGTCTCGAGCTTATGGGTCAGCAGCAGGGTCTTGGCGCCGACGCGCGCGGAGGCCGCGGCGGCCTCGCAGCCGGCGTGCCCTCCCCCGATGATGATGACGTCCCAGGCGCTCAAGCTCGTCTCCACGGAAGACGCCCCCGGGACGGCCGGGGGCGCTATGGGCAGCTATATAGCGAACAAGGGCCGGTTTTTCACGTGGGATTCCGTCGACGCGCGGTGGGGTGTTTCACGTGAAACAGCACCTCTTCCCTCCCCTTCATGGGAGGGACAGGCAGAGCAGCCGCCAGGGTGGGGCGTTGCTGACTCCGCAGGCCCCCTCCGTCTCGTCGCTGCGCGCCGATCCGCCTCCCCCTGCGGGGGAGGAACCGATCGCTGTTTCACGTGAAACAGCGGCTACTTGCCGATGCAGAAGCTGGAGAACACCCGGTCCAGCACGTCTTCTGGGTCGATCCGGCCTGTGATCCGGTCCAGCGCCCGCCCAGCCAGGCGGACGTCCTCAGCCGCCAGCTCCAGGTCGTCGTCCAGCCCCAGGGCCCGGTTCAACCGCTCAAGCGCCTCGGACAACAGCTCCCGGTGACGCAGGCGCGTGGCGGTGGGCAGCTCGGCCCCCGCCAAGGCGTCGACCACGCGATGCTCCAGCGCCTTTTCCAGCGCCGATATGTCGTCAGGTTTCCAGGCCGAGAGTCTAAGAACTTCCACATTCAGCGCTCGGGCCTCGACCAGGGCGTGACCGGTCTCGGCCCCCTGCCCGAGGTCGGCCTTGTTGATCAGGCAGAGGTCATGCGGGTGCAGGGCCGGGACGGTGGCGGCCGCGTCGCTGGCGCCGTCGACCACCCAGATCCGCAGATCGGCGTCGTCGGCCCAGGCCCGCGCGCGGCGCACCCCCTCGGCCTCGATCTCGTCGTGGGTCTCGCGGAGGCCCGCCGTGTCGGCGAGCAGCGCCTTGTAGCCGGCCAGCCGCATCGGGACTTCGATCACGTCGCGGGTCGTGCCCGGGGTGGCGGTGACAATCGCCGCCTCACGACCAGCCAGGGCGTTGAGGATGGTGCTCTTGCCGGCGTTCGGAGCGCCGACCAGGGCGACCCGGAACCCCTCACGGACCCGCTCGCCGCGTTTCACGTCGGCGACCGCGTGCTCCAGCTCGGCGATCAGGCCGCGCAGCACCGGCCGGGCGCGGGCGGCGACATCGGCCGGCACCTCTTCGTCGGGGAAATCGACGGCGGCCTCGAACATGGCCAGCGCTTCGATCAGCCCGTCGCGCCAGCGGGTCTGGGCCTGGCCGAGCGCCCCGCCCAGCTGGTCCAGCGCCTGGCGGCGTTGCGCCTCGGTCTCGGCTTCGATCAAGTCGGCGACGCCCTCGGCCTGGGCCAGGTCGAGCTTGCCGTTCTCGAAGGCGCGGCGGGTGAACTCACCCGGCTCGGCCAGCCGCAGCCCCTGGGCGGCGATCGCCTCCAAGAGGCCGGCGACCACGGCCGGGCCGCCGTGCACGTGAAACTCGGCGGCGTCCTCGCCAGTGTAGCTGGAGGGCCCCTCGAACCACAGCACCAGGGCCTGATCGATGGACCGGCCCTCGGCGTCCTTGAGGATCCGCAGCGCCGCCTCGCGCGGCCTGGGCAGTTTGCCGGCCAGGGCCTTCAGCGCCCTGCCCGTCCGCGGGCCGGACAAACGCACGACCGCGACCGCCGATCGCCCGGCGGCGGTCGCGGGCGCGAAGATGGTGTCGGTCATTTGGGTCGGGCGGCGCCCATGCCGGCGTCGACCGCGGCGTTCATCAGGTTGCGGAACTGCTCCTGCGCCCCGACCCCGAACGCCGTCCAGTTCTTGATCAGCTCGTCCGGCGACAGCATCGCCATGTTGGACGTCATGCGCTTCTGCATCTCTTCGACGAGTTTGTCGTTGAGACCCGTGACGTCCGGCAGGCCGAGGAAGGCGCGGGCTTCCTGCGGCGAGCAGTCGATTTCAATCGTCATCTTCATTCGGATAACCCTACAGCCGACGTGATGCTTGACCACATTGTTATGAGCGCAGCCGGGGGCCGCGCGCTAGTAGCCCCCAGGGCCTAAAGTTTTCTGAGACGGGAGTTACCGATGGGTGAGACCACCACCATCAAGACCGACGACGGCCAGTTCGCCGCTTACGTGGCGCGACCGAGCAATCCGAAGGCGCCGGCCATAGTGGTCATCCAGGAGATCTTCGGGGTCAATGCGGTCATGCGCGGCGTCTGCGACGAGCTGGCCGCAGCCGGCTTCCTGGCGGTCTGCCCCGACCTGTTCTGGCGGATCGAACCGGGCATCGACATCACCGACCAGTCCGAGGCCGAATGGAAGAAAGCCTTTGAACTCTACAACGCCTTTGACGTCGAGGCCGGGGTCAAGGACATCGCCGCGACCATCGATCATGTCCGCGCCCAGCCCGAGGTCAACGGCAAGGTCGGCGCGGTCGGCTTTTGCCTGGGCGGCCTGCTGGCCTATCTGACGGCGACCCGCACGGACGCCGACGCCTCGGTCGCCTACTACGGCGTCGGTATCGAGAAGCACCTCGTCGAGAGCGAGAAGCAGGCTCATCCGCTGCTGATGCACATCGCCGAGGAAGACCAGTTCGTGCCGAAGGAAGCCCAGGCCCTCATCCTCGCCCAGCTTAAGAACCATCCGCAGGTCGAGATCTTCACCTATCCCGGCCGCGACCACGCCTTCGCCCGCGAGGGCGGCGAGCACTATGACGCCGCCGACGCCAAGCTGGCGGGCGGCCGCACGCTGGCGTTCTTCAATCAACACCTGGCCTGAGAGGCAGCGATGAAAGCGATCCGTATCGAGCGCACCGGCGGGCCGGAGGTGCTGGAGCTGGTGCAGGTGGAGGTCCCTTCCCCCAAGTCCGGGGAGATCCTGGTGCGGCATGAGGCGGTGGGGGTGAACTTCATCGACACCTACCACCGCACCGGCCTCTATCCGGTGAAGCTGCCCTCGGGCCTCGGCCTGGAAGCGGCCGGGGTGGTGGAGGCGGTCGGCGACGGCGTCGAACGCTTCAAGGCCGGCGACCGGGTGGCCTACGCCTCCGGTCCCATCGGCGCCTATTCGGAGCTGCACGTCACCAGCGCCGCTCGCGCGGTGAAGGTCCCCGAAGGCGTCGACGTCAAGGTGGCGGCCGCCGCGCTGCTGAAGGGCATGACCGCCGAGTTCCTGGTTCGGCGCACGTTCCCGGTGAAGCCCGGCGACACCATCCTGGTGCACGCGGCGGCCGGCGGCGTCGGCTCGATCCTGGTCCAGTGGGCCAAGCACCTGGGCGCCCGGGTGATCGGCACCGCCGGATCCGAAGCCAAGGCCGAGCTGGCCCGCGGCCACGGCGCCGACCACGTCATCCTCTATCGCGACCAGGACGTCGCCGCCGAGGTGCGGCGGCTGACCGACGGCCGGGGCGTGCCGGTGGCCTATGACTCGGTCGGGGCCGCGACCTTCGAGGGCACCCTGGGAAGCCTGGCGCGGCGCGGGATGTTCGTCTCGTTCGGCAACGCCTCGGGGCCCGTGCCGCCGTTCGCGCCGCTGCGGCTGTCGCAGGCCGGCTCGCTGTTCTTCACCCGCCCGACGATGTTCGACTACACGTCGACGACACAGGAGTTGGACGAGAGCGCCGGCGCATTGTTCGAGGTGATCAAGTCCGGCGCGGTCAAGATCGACATCGGCCAGACCTTCGCGCTGGGCGACGCCCGCCGGGCGCACGAGGCCCTGGAGGGCCGCGAGACGGTCGGCGCGAGCTTGCTGATCCCGTAGGCCGATGGGTCGTCCCCTCTTGGGGAGCATCTTTTCCAAGTGTCATCCCGGTTTGCAGAACAAGACCGGGATCCATCCGCGCCATGTCGGCCGTGTTCGCGCGGACCTTGCGCAATCAGGTGTTCATGGGTCCCGGTCTTCGGCTGCGCCGAAACCGGGATGACATCTAGATGGACATTTGTTCCACGTGAAACACGTTTTGAATCAGCGCCTTAGATCAAAACAAAGGGGCCCGCGCCGCCGCGAGCCCCTTTTTCATGTCCGCTAAGGCTAGAGGCCCTAGGTGTTCATCGACTGGAAGAAGTCTTCGTTGTTCTTCGACTGGCGGAGCTTGTCGAGCAGGAACTCGATCGCGTCCTGGGCGCCCATCGGAGTGATGATCCGGCGCAGGATGAAGGACTTCTGCAGGTGCTCCTTCGGGGTGATGAGGTCTTCCTTCCGGGTGCCCGACTTGATGACGTCGACGGCGGGGTAGATCCGCTTGTCGGCGACCTTGCGGTCCAGGATGATTTCCGAGTTACCGGTGCCCTTGAACTCTTCGAAGATGACTTCGTCCATCCGGCTGCCGGTGTCGATCAGGGCGGTGGCGATGATCGTCAGCGAACCGCCTTCCTCGATGTTCCGCGCCGCGCCGAAGAAGCGCTTGGGGCGCTGCAGGGCGTTGGCGTCGACACCGCCGGTCAGCACCTTGCCCGAGGACGGGACGACGGTGTTGTAGGCGCGGCCGAGGCGGGTGACCGAGTCCAGCAGGATGACCACGTCGCGCTTGTGCTCGACCAGGCGCTTGGCCTTTTCGATGACCATTTCGGCGACCTGCACGTGGCGGGTGGCGGGTTCATCGAAGGTCGAGGAGACCACCTCGCCGCGGACGGTGCGGCGCATGTCGGTGACTTCTTCCGGGCGCTCGTCGATCAGCAGGACGATCAGGTAGCACTCGGGGTGATTGGTCTCGATCGACTTGGCGATGTTCTGCAGCATCACCGTCTTGCCGACCCGCGGCGGGGCGGTGATCAGGCAGCGCTGGCCCTTGCCGAGCGGGGCGACGATGTCGATGACCCGGCCGGTGCGGTCCTTCAGGGTCGGGTCCTCGATCTCCATCTTCAGACGCTGGTCCGGATAGAGCGGCGTCAGGTTGTCGAACAGGACCTTGTGGCGGACGTTTTCCGGCGCTTCGAAGTTGATCTGGTCGACGCTGACCAGGGCGAAATAACGCTCGCCCTCACGCGGGGCGCGGATGCCGCCGTCGACGGTGTCGCCGGTGCGCAGGCCGAACTTCCGGATCTGCGAGGGGCTGACATAGATGTCGTCGGGGCCGGAGAGGTAGTTGGCTTCCGGGCTGCGCAGATAGCCGAAGCCGTCCTGCATGACCTCCAGCGTGCCGGAGCCGGAAATCTGCACGCCTTCCTCGGCCAGGGCCTTGAGGATCGCGAACATCATGTCCTGCTTGCGCATGGAGTTCGCGTTCTCGATCTCCAGCGTCTCAGCGAAGGACAGCAGATCGGCGGGCGACTTGTCCTTCAGCTCCTGCAGCGACATGCGGGTGAGGCCCATGGCGGCGATCGCGGCTGCGACCTCCGAGGGGCCTTCGTCTTCTTCGTCTTCAGACTCGGTCTCGGCGCCGGCTGCGACCTGGGCGTCCTCGATGACCGGGGCTTCCACGTTTTCGACCGGGGTTTCCTCGGTCGGGGCGGGGGTGTCTTGGCTCATGATATTACTCTGATGGTCCCAGGCGGGGGCCGAACGGACTTCGGGCGCCGGGGGAATCGAACATGGCGCGGGGTGCGCGCCGATGAATTTTTCTAGGACCGGGCCGCAGCGGCTGATGTTCAGCGCGCGGCGCACGGGAAAAGGCGGGGCGTGGCTTCGCGGCGCGACTCCACGTGCGGTCAGCGGAACCACATGCCGGGCGGCGGGTCAAGCGTGGCTGAGGATCGCAACGTCTCTCAGCCCTACCGTGTCATCCCGGTTTGCGGAGCAAGACCGGGATCCATTCGCGCGTGGCGAGCGGCTCTGGGCGTGGCGTGCGCCTCACCCGGAGCCATCTGGTGTTCATGGGCCCCGGTCTTCGCCTGCGGCGAAACCGGGATGACACCTGTGGCCTAGATAGGATCAGCGTTGGCCGAATTGAAGGGTCACGGCCAGGACGGCGATCACCGCGGCCAGGAACGGCAGTTCGTTGGTGGCCCGCCAGAACTTCGCCGACTTCGGGCGCTGGCCGGCCAGGAACTTCTTGTAGGAGCCGGCCAGGAAGCCGTGCCAGCCGGAGATGAACAGCACGGCGGCCAGCTTCACGATCATCCACGGCTGCAGCAGGAAGCCCCAGCCCTCGCCCACCGCATAGACGTGATAGAGGATCAGGCCGACGCCCAGCGCCCAGACGATGATCATCGCCGGATTGATGATGATCTTCAGGAGCTTGCGCTCCCAGACCAGGAAGTGCTTGTCGAACTCGCTGCCCGGAGGCGCGGTCTCGGTATGGTAGGCGTAGAGCCGCGGCAGGTACATCATGCCGGACATCCAGGCGATCACCGCGATGATGTGCAGGCCGCGCAGCAGGTCGAAGTGGTTCATCGGCTCCCCCTAGCCCATCTTACAGGCGCATTTGCCATGCGCCGCCGGACAACGCCATGTCCCGAACGGCGCCGGCGCGGCGCCGCGACCCAGCGCCTCCAGCGTCGCGGCCGCCAGGGCATCGATCAATGCGCCGTCGACCGTCGGGGTCGGGGCGCGCAGATAGGGCGCGCAGCCCAGGGTGCGGGCCAGTTCGGCGTATTCGTGGTCGAGTTCGACCAGCGTCTCGACATGCTCGGACACGAAGGCAATCGGGCTGACCAGCACGCCCTTGCCGTCGGCGGCGGCCTGGCGGATCGCCTCGTCGGTCGAGGGGCCGATCCATTTCAGGCGGCCGACCCGGCTCTGGTAGCAGACGCTCCAGTCGGGAAGTTCGGGCAGCAGCTCGGCGACGGCCCGGGCGGTGGCCTCGACCTGGGCCTGGTAGGGGTCGCCGGCCTTGATCACCTTTTCCGGCAGGCCGTGGGCAGAGAACAGCAGCCGCACGCCTTCCGGCCGGCCGGCCTTCAGCCAGGTCTGGCTGATCGCGCTGGCGTGCGCTTCCACCAGCCCCTGGGCGGTCGGATAGCAGCACACCGCGTGGCTGGTCCCCGGACCGCGATAGGCGCGGGCCCAGTCCTTCAGCGACGAGGCCGACGTCGTGGTCGAGAACTGCGGATAGAGCGGCAGCAGCACCACCTCGTCGGGCGCGAAGGCGGCAACCTCGCGCGCGGTCTGGTCGGCGAACGGCTTCCAATAGCGCATCGAGATGAAGACGCGGGTCTCCAGCTCCGGCCGGGCGGCGGCAAGCGCGGCCTGCAGGGCCTCGGCCTGGCGCTTCGTCTCCGGCAGCAGCGGCGAGGCCCCGCCCATGATCGCATAGTTGGCCTTGGCGGTGTCCTCTCGGCCCGCAGCGATCATCCGGGCCAGCGGCAGGCGGACGATCCCCGGCAGGCTGATGATCGCCGGATCGCTGAACAGATTGGTGAGGAACGGCTTGACCGCGTCCGGCCCGTCCGGTCCTCCGAGGTTGAAGAGGACGACGGCTAGCTTCGTCACCGCATCCATCTCCGTTCGCCCCTCAGCCAGCTCACTTGCCGGTCACCCTACGGATCGTGCGCTCGATATGCTCGATCGGCGTGTCGGGCATCACCCCGTGGCCGAGGTTGAAGATATAGGGGCCGCCGTTCCACTGCTCGATCAGGGCGTCGACGCGGGCGTCCAGCGCCGGGCCGCCGGCGCGCAGCAGCAGGTTGTCGAGCGCCCCCTGGATGGTCTTGCCGCCGGCCTGGATCTGGCGGCCGAGCGCGGCGGTGGCCTGGGTGTCGAGGGCGACGGCCTGGACCGGGACCTTGGCCGCATAGTTGGCGACCTGGGCGCCGGCCCCGCGCGGGAAGCCGATGAACGGAACCTCGATCCCGGCGGCGCGGACCTTCTCGATGATCGCCGTGTGCGGGCGAATGACGATGCGCTCGAACATGTCCTCGGACAGGCTCTCGGCCCAGCTCTCGAACAGCTTCAGCACCTGCGCGCCGGCCTTGGCCTGCATGACCAGGTAGCGGGCGGTGGACTCCACCAGCACGTCCAGCAGGGCGTCGAGCTTCTCGGGGTTGCGATAGGCGTAGGCGCGGGCGGCCTCGCGTTGCGAACCGCGGCCTTCGATCATGTAGGTGGCGACGGTCCACGGCGCGCCGGCGAAACCGATCAGGGCGCGTTCGGGCTCGAGCTCGGCGCGGACCCGGCTCAGGGTCTCGCCGATCTCCGACAGCCGGCCGGTGGAGGCTTCGATCTGGTCGGCCAGCGCCTCGATCGGCGGCAGCTCGCCGAGCCGCGGCCCCTCGCCGGCCTCGAACCAGACGTCCTGGCCCAGCGCCCGCGGGATCAGCAGGATGTCGGCGAACACGATGGCCGCATCCAGCGGGAAGCGGCGCATCGGCTGGAGCGTCGCCTCGGCGGCCATCTCCGGATTGTGGCAGAAGGCGATGAAATCGCCGGCCCGGGCCCGCAGCTCGCGGTACTCCGGCAGCGAGCGACCAGCCTGGCGCATGAACCAGACCGGCGGCCGATCGAGGGTTTCGCCTGCAAGCGCCCGCAGGAGGCGCGGTGTTTCATGTCCCGACATGCGGCTCGTTAAACCGGCTTCGGACGAAAGGCTCAAGCCCGCCTGCCCTTCTTCTTCTTTTCTAAATTTTAGAAATAGGAAGTGGAGTTAGAGGTTGGCCCTTGGAGAAGTGGGGACAACTTCCCCCGGCCATACCGCGCCAACCCCTTTTCAACAAGGCGATCGGGCGTTTTCCAACATGGTTAAGCCATACCTGTGAGTTGCGGGGAAAACCGCTAAACCCCAATTGCCGTTTACCTTTCGTTAAAGGGTTAACAGGGAGTTAACGATGACGAACGGGAGTCGTTAGACCGCTCTCGGAAGCAGGCCCTGTTCATCATTTTTTAACCAACGGAGCCGTGGACGAGCCGGGCGCAAACTGCGGCTGTTTTCCCGTCCGTTCACAACCGGGGCGCCGGCGCGGCGACTCTTCCCCAAAACGGTCCGGCTTCGTTAAGAAGGTTTCGACTCTTTCATCCCCAGCTTTGCGATCCGCACCCTGCAGATTCCCCTTTACGCGCCGGCAAAGGCTCCATGACCCGCTTTGCGACCTACTTCCACGTCCACCTCGTCTCGGACTCCACCGGCGAGACGCTGAACGCGATGGCGCGGGCGGTGTGCGCCCGGTTCGAGAACGTGCTGCCGATCGAGCACATCTACGCGCTGGTCCGCTCGCCCCGGCAGCTGGAGCGGGCGTTGACCGATATCGAGGAAGCGCCCGGGGTGGTGATCCACACCATCGTCGACGACCAGCTGCGCACGGCGCTGGAAGAAGGCGTGCGGCGGCTGGACATGCCGTGCATCGCCGCGCTCGATCCGCTGGTCTCCTCGCTGCAGCGCTATCTGGGCGCCTCGATCAGCCGGCGGGTGGGCGTGCAGCACGCGCTGGACAACGACTATTTCAACCGCATGGACGCGCTGAACTACGCGATCGGCCATGACGACGGCCAGGGCGGACAGGACCTGGAGCAGGCCGACGTGGTGCTGGTCGGCGTCTCGCGGACCTCCAAGACCCCGACCTGCATCTATCTGGCCCATCGCGGGGTGCGGGCGGCGAACGTGCCGCTGGTGCCGACCCGGCCGCCGCCGGAAAAGCTGTTCGACCTGAAGAACACCCTGGTGGTGGGGCTGACCATCTCGCCCGACCGGCTGATCCAGATCCGCCGCAATCGGCTGCTGAGCCTGAAGGAAGATCGCGAGAGCAGCTACATCGACATCGAGGCGGTGCGCGAGGAGACGGTGAAGGCGCGGCGGCTCTACGAACGCCAGGGCTGGCCGGTGATCGACGTCACCCGGCGCAGCGTCGAGGAAACGGCCGCGGCGGTGCTGAACCTGCTGCACGGCGGCCATGGCCAGGTCGAGGTGCTGGGCTGATGGGCGAACAGATCATCCTGGCCTCAAAGAGCGCGGCGCGGCGCGCGGTGCTGACCGGGGCCGGCGTGCCGTTCGAGGTGGCGGTGGCCGGCGTCGACGAAGACGCGGTCAAGACCGCGATGCTGGCGCAAGGCGCGACCCCGCGCGACGTCGCCGACGCCCTGGCCGAGATCAAGGCGGTGAAGATCTCCGCCGGCCGGCCCGGCTTCGTGATCGGCTCGGACCAGACCCTGGAGTTCGAGGGCCAGCTCTACGACAAGGCCGAGACGTTGGAGGCGGCCGCCGAACGGCTGAAGACGATGCGCGGCAAGCCCCACAAGCTGCATTCGGCGGTAGTGGTGGCCAAGGACGGGGCGCCGATCTGGCGCGAGATCGTTTCGGCGACCCTGACCATGCGCGATTTCTCCGACAACTTCCTCGACGCCTATCTGGCGCTGGAGGGCGAGGAGATGCTGGGCTCGGTCGGCTGCTACCGGCTGGAAGGCCCTGGCGCGCAGCTATTCTCGAAGATCGAGGGCGACTATTTCGCCATCCTCGGCCTGCCGCTGATGGGCCTCCTGGACCTCTTCCGCCGACATGGGGTGCTGCGCGCATGAGCTTGTCCGGGGCGAGCCGGGTCGCCGGCGTGGTCGGGCGGCCGATCGTCCATTCGATGAGCCCGATCCTGCACAACGCCTGGCTGGCGGCGGCGGGGATCGACGGGGTCTATGTGCCGTTCTCCACCCAGCCGGGCCGGTTCACGGCCTTCGCCGAGGCCCTGCGCGGCGGCAGCGTCGCGGGGCTGAACGTCACCCTGCCGTTCAAGGGCGAGGCGCTGGCCCTGGCCGACGAGGCCAGCTTCCGGGCCAGGAGCGCGGAGGCCGCCAACGTCCTGGTGTTCCGCGAGGACGGCACGATCTTCGCCGACAACACCGACGGGCTGGGGATGCTGGGCGCGTTCGCAGAGCAGGCGCCGGGCTTTGATCCCAAGGCCGGGCCGGTGGCGATCCTCGGCGCCGGCGGCGCGGCGCGCGGCGCGGCCGCGGCGTTCGTCGAGGCCGGCTGCCCGCAGGTCCGCATCGTCAACCGCACCTTGCTGAAGGCGCAGGAGATCGCCCAGCCGCTGGGCGCGCAGGCCTATCCGCTGACCGAGGCCGCCGCGGCGTTCGAGGGCGTGATCGCGGTGGTAAACGCGACCTCGGCCGGGCTGTCTGGCTCGGCCGGGCTCGAGGTTCCGCTGGAGGCGACGCCGGCGACCGCGGTGGTGATGGACATGGTCTACAAGCCGCTGAAGACCCCGTTCCTGCTGCAGGCCGAAGCGCTGGGACGACGGACGGTCGACGGCTTGGCCATGCTGATCGGCCAGGCGGTCCCGAGTTTCGAGTATTTCTACGGCGAGCCGCCGCCGAAGACCGTCGACGTGCGGAGCCTGGCGATCCAGGCGTTGGGACTGTGAAACCCATTGGGTGTCATCCCGGCCGCAGCGAAGCGGAGGGTCGGGATCCATTGTCGCCGCTTCGGGACAGCCTGCGCGACATCGGCCGACATCTGGTGTTCATGGGTCCCGGTCTTCGACCTTCGGCCGAAACCGGGATGACACTTATGAGTGCGAGGATTGCATGCTCATCATCGGCCTGACCGGCTCCATCGGCATGGGCAAGTCGACGACCGCCAAGATGTTCCGCGAGGCGGGCATCCCGGTCTATGACGCCGACGCGGCGGTGGCCGATCTCTATGAGACGGGCGGCGCTGCGGTGCAGCCGTTGGAGGCGGCGTTTCCGGGCGTGACCAAGGACGGCGCGGTCGACCGTGAAGCCCTGCGCCAGCGGGTGCTGGGGAACGACGAGGCGATGGCCAAGCTCAACGCCATCGTCCATCCGCTGGTCGGCGCCGACCGGATCCACTTCTTCAAGGCGGCGGAAGACGCCAAGGCCGACATGGTCGTGCTGGACATCCCGCTGCTCTACGAGACCGGCGGCCACGCCAACATGGACGCGGTGGTGGTGGTGTCCGCTCCCGAAGCGCAACAGCGCGAACGGGTGCTGGCCCGGCCGGGCATGACCGTCGAACGCCTCGACGCCATCCTTTCGCGCCAGATGCACGACGCCGAGAAGCGGGCCCGCGCCCATTTCGTGGTCGACACCGGCCGCGGCCTGGAGCCGGCCCGCGAACAGGTCGCCAAGATCATCGCCACCATGCGCGATCCACAGCGCAGACCTGCTCGCGACAAGGCGCCGGGTTGAAGCTCGGCTCGAAGCAGCCGAAGTAGTTTCCATGGCGCGTGAGATCGTTCTCGACACCGAAACCACCGGCTTCGAGCCGCATCTGGGCCACAAGCTGGTCGAACTCGCCTGCCTCGAGATCGAGGACTACCTGCCGACCGGGCGCAGCTTCCACGTCTATATCGACCCCGAGCGCGACATGCCTCCCGAGGCCGAGAAGGTCCACGGGCTGTCGGCGAACTTCCTCCGCGGCAAGCCGAAGTTCCGCGACAAGGAGATCCACCAGGACTTCCTCGACTTCGTCGGCGACGCCCCGATCATCGCCCACAACGCCACCTTCGACCGGACGTTCGTGAACTACGAGCTGGAGGGCCTCGGCCTCGCCGGCCTTCCCGAAGAGCGCTGGATCGACACCCTGGCCCTGGCGCGCAAGCGTTTCCCGGGGATGCACAACTCGCTCGACGCGCTCTGCAAGCGCTTCAAGATCTCGCTTTCGGAGCGGGAAAAGCACGGGGCGCTCATCGACGCCCGGCTGCTGGCGGCGGTCTATCTTGAGCTGAAGGGCGGCCGCGCCCTGACCCTGGAACTGACCACCCGCGAAATGGCGGCCCACGCCGTCGCCGTAGCCAAGGCTACGGTCTATGGCGCCCGGCCCCGCCCCCTGCCCTTCCGCTCGACCGACGCCGAGCGCGAGCTACATGCCAAGTTCATGCGCGAAGTGGTCAAGAACGAGGAACTCTGGGGCAAGTTCGGGCTCTAAGGCCAGCGCCTCAGATCCACCGTTCGTCGGCGGTGAAGTCGACGGTCAGCCAGTAGCCGGGATTGAGCCCGCCCATCGCCAGGGCGATCTCGCGGCGGATGGTGTCGAGCTGCTCGAAGCTCATGGTCGTCTGGCCGGACGGGGCGACGAAGCCGATCTCGATGAATTGCTGGCGGCCCGAGCGCACGACGTGGGAGCTGTAGCCGGAAAAGCCATAGCGGGCGGCGACCTCGGCGGCGAGTTCGCGCACCTGCTGGTCGAGCGCAGTCGGCGCGATCATCAGGATGTCCTGACTGGCACGCCAGAGGGTCAAGGCCGGGAACGGGGCCAGGCAGACCGCGACGATCACCAGGATCATCGGGTCGACATAGGGGGCCATCCACTCGGCCCCGCTGCCGGTCAGCGCGCGGCCGATCAGGAAGCTGAGGCACAGGGCGGCGCTGAGCACCCCGCCCATCAGCCAGGAGCGGGAGTCGACGTCGAGCATCTGGGAATTCAGGTGGCGGGCCGAGCTGCGCACATAGGCGAACATGCCGAAGCTGAGCACGCTGCTGGCCCCCGCATAGACCGCGCCGAGGCCGAACTGCACATTTCGGCCGCCGGCCAGCAGCCCGTTCAGCCCGTCGAGGAAGGCGTAGGCGCAGGCGAAGCTGAGCACCAGGCCGTTGAGCAGGGCCAGCATCGGCTCAAGATGCCAGTAGCCGTACTGAAAGCGGCGGTCGTCGCCGCGCGCGATCAGCCGCACGGTCAGCAGGGCGATGGCTGTCATCGCCGCGTCGATCAGGTCGTAAAACCCGTCGAAGGTCACCGACTTGGAGCCGAGCCAGAGCCCGAACCCGATGCTGGCCACCGCGAAGACGATGGTCGTCGCCATCGAGGTCGCGAGCAGCCGTTCCTCCCTGGCCGACGGGTGCGGCGTGGTCGATTGCGGCGTCATGCGGCGGGCGCACCTGTTGGCTCAATCGCCGCCAGGAGAGCTCATCGGCGACCGTCCGTCGAGGGCCAAGCGCTTGTCGCCGACCATTGTCATGCCGTAGCTTGACGCCATGCCCGCCGTGACGCGCCCCGTCCAGATCGTAGCCATCCCCGCCCCGGGGATGCAGGACCGCGCTCGGCCATAGCCTTTCGCGCCACCGATCCCCGCAATCTGCGGATGGATCGGCGCGCTCTCCATCCGCATTCCGATGGAGACCCGACATGCTGACCCCTCTAACCCCGAACACCTATGACTGGTGGTACGACGACGCCCGCCAGATAGGCCTCGATTTCGAGGACGAGCGGGAAGTCGCCACCTATGACGCACGCCAGGGCGGCTCGGCCGACCGCGACCGGGCGCTGCTGAGCGACCTCGGCCTGAAACCGCACATGACCATGGCCGACATCGGCTGCGGCACCGGCATCCTGGCCCGCGAAGCGGCGCGGATGTGCCGTTCGGTGGTGGCGATCGACGTTTCGGCCGCGATGCTGGCGGCGGCGCAGGCGCGGGCCGAGGGGTTGCCCAACCTCAACTTCCAGCGGGCCGGCTTCCTGTCGTTCGAGGCGCCCGATCCGGGCTTCGACCTGGTCACCGCCAAGAACGCCCTGCACCACCTGCCCGACTTCTGGAAGGCCATGGCCTTGGCGCGGATCTATGCGGCGCTGAAGCCTGGCGGCCGGCTCTATCTGCGCGACGTGATGTTCACTGAAGCGCCGGGCGACCTGGCGCAGGCGGCCGAGGGCTGGATCGTCTGGCTGAGCGAGAACACCGGCTATTCGCGCGCCGAGGGCGCCTGTCATATCCGCGAGGAATATTCGACCTTCGCCTGGGCGATCGCGCGGATGCTGACCGACTGCGGATTCGAGATCGTCGAGCACGTGCAGGAGGGGGTCTATGGCAGCTTCGTCGCCGAGCGGCCGAGCTGAGCCAGGCTCAGGGCTGGGTCTCGCGCTTGCGGGGCTCGGCCGTCCGGGCCCGCGTGTTGCGGACCGCGTCGTCGAAGACGGCGGCGACGGCGTCGTTGGGCGCCGAACCGGGAGGCCCCTGGCGCGGCGGGGGGGCGGCCCTGAGCTTGAGAGCGTCGAGCGCATGGTCGCCCTCGCGCCCGAACAGGTTGCGGACCCGCAGGTCGAGTTGCGGCGAGGTGTTCTTGATCCCGGCCGCCAACAACGCTTCGTGGATCGCCCAGGTATAGGCCGCGTGCATCGAGGACGGGTGGCGCGAGGATTCCGCACTCGGCCAGACGATCAGCTCGAAATCGAGGCCGTCGCCGCTGAAGCTGGTCAGCCAGACCTGGGTCCGGCGGTGGGCGAGGTCGGTCTGGGTGAAGGGCAGCGCCTCGGCGGCGGCCAGCACCACGTCGCGGACCAGCGCCTTGTCGGACTCCTCAGCGACGGAGAAAGGCACGTGGATGCGGCGGGATTCCTCGTTGTAGGTCCAGTTCACCACTTGGCTCTGCATCAGCTTGGAGTTGGGGATCACGACATCGACGTCGTCGTTGGTGCGCAGCCGGGTGGCCCGCGCCCCGATCTCGACCACCTCGCCGCGCAGGCCGCTTTCCAGTTCGATGAAGTCGCCGATCTGGAGGGCCGGGTCGAAGATCAGCACCAGGCCGGCGACGAACTCCTTGACCACGCCCTGCAGGCCGAGGCCGAGGCCGACGCCAGTGGCTCCGGCGAAGACCGTGAATGAGCTGAGGTCGAGGCCGAGCGTGGCCAGGCCCGCCAGCACCCCGACCACCAGCATGGCGTAGCCGACGACCTGTTCGAAGATGTAGATCAGCGGCGAGGCGGCCTTGGAGCGTCGGCGCACCCGGTCCAGAAAAGCGCGCATCAGCCGCACGAGCCCGTAGACGGCGACGACGATGGCGACGGCCGCCAACGCCCGCCCGCCGAACTGCAGCCAGACCCCGGAGTTCAACCAGTCGCTGACCGCCGCAAATGTGGTGTTCATCGTCCCGCTCCCGCATCGAGGAAGCCCCGATCAAGGCGCAGAAGCCGCCGGCTGAACATTCGGCGAAACCCTGGCCCCGGCGGTCGAGCTTGCGCCGGCCCTGATCGGCGCTTAGCTAGGGCGCTTCCTCGAACCGGGACGGGACCCATGATCGAGTCCGCAAGCAGGTAGGCCGCAACAACACCCCTTCGTTGTTGCGGCGGTCGACACCCCAGCTCCCAAGGCAGGCCGCCGCCAGATCTTCCGATTTGAGTGGATGCAAAGTCATGCCTGGTTCCAAAGCCAGACCCTGGGACTATTCCCTGCCCGCCGCGCTGGCCCTGCTGGCGCCGTTCGACATCCTGGCCTCGCTGGCCATGGACATCTATCTGCCGGTCGTCCCCGACATGCCCGGCGAGCTTTCGACGACCCCCGCCGTCGTCCAACTGACGCTCAGTCTCTACATGGCCTTGCTCGGCCTGGGGCAGCTGGCGTTCGGGCCGCTGTCCGACCGTATTGGCCGGCGCCCGGTGCTGCTTGGCGGGGCGGCGCTGTTCGCCGCGGCGAGCCTGGCGCTCGGGCTGACCGGAAGCGGGCCCGCCTTCGTCGGCTGGCGCGTCCTGCAGGCGGCGGGCGCCTCGGCGGCCCTGGTCGCGATCTTCGCCATCGTGCGCGACGTCTATGCCGAGCGGGCTGAGGCCGCGAGCATCTACGGCCTGCTCGGCGCGATCTTGTCCTTCGTGCCGGCGCTGGGGCCGATCGCCGGAGCGCTGATCGCCAAAGGGCTCGGGTGGCGGGCGATCTTCGTCGTGCTGGCCGCGCTGATGGTCGTCGCGGGCCTTCGCGCCGCCCGCGGCCTGCCGGAGACCCGGCCGGTCGCCGCCGGGCGCGTCCGATCCCCGTTCGTCGCCGTCCTGCGCAGCGGCGATTTCTGGACCTATACGCTGGGCTTCAGCGCCGCGATGGGGACGTTCTTCGTGTTCTTCTCGACCGCGCCGCGGATCCTGATCGGTCAGGCGGGCCTGTCGCAGCTCGCCTTCAGCCTGGCCTTCTCGACCGCGGCGCTGGTGATGATCCTGGCCTCGCGGCTCGTCGGGCGGGCGGCGGCGCGCTGGGGGACGGCGGGGAGCCTGGCGCGGGGCATGGGCCTGCTGCTGATCGGCGCGGTGCTGCTGGCGGCGGGCCAGATCTGGGGCGCGCCGTCGTTCTGGACGCTACTGCCGCCGATGTGGGTGATGGCCGTCGGGATGGTGCTGGCGGTCGCGGTCTGCGCCAACGGCGCGCTGGCGGCGTTCGGCGGGGCGGCCGGGACCGCGGTGGCGCTTTACTTCAGCGTCGAGAGCGTGATCGTCGGCGTGCTGGGCTCGGCGGCGGTCGTCTGGCTGGGCGGGGACAGCGCCTGGCCGCTGGCCGGCTTCGCGGCCGGCATGGCTCTGCTGGTGCTGGGAGCGCTGGCCGTCAGGCGACTGGCGGGCTAGCCGAAGCGAGGGGGATGACCTGGGCCGTCCCCCTCAAGGTCGTCAGGCGTTGCCGATGGTCTCGCCGCCCATGGCCTGGGCCTTGCGCGCGGCGTAGACGCCGGCGAAGTCGATCGGGTCGAGCATGAAGGGCGGGAAGCCGCCGTCCGAGGTCACCGAGGCGATGATCTGGCGGGCGAACGGGAACATGAAGCGCGGGCACTCGACCAGCAGCACCGGCTCGAGGTCTTCCTGGCTGACGCCGGCGATCTGGAACACGCCGCCATAGAGCAGCTCGACGTGGAACACCGGGCCGTCTTCGCGCTCGGCGCGGGCCGACAGCTTCAGGTCGACTTCGAACAGGCCGTCTTCGCGGCCGCGGGCGTTCATTTCGACGCCCATTTCGATCTGCGGCTGGACCGCGTTCTGGGCGCGCAGCGTCTCGGGCGCGCGCGGGTTCTCGAACGACAGGTCACGGATGAACTGGGCGAGGATGCGGATGCCGGGCTCGGGGGCGCCCGCACCATTGGTCTCGGGGCCGGCGGCGTCGGTATCGGTCATAGTCGGGAAAATCCGGTTGGTGGACGCGCATTCACGTCCTGTTGTGGCCTGGGCTGCTATCATGCGCCCTATGCCATGGCAACGTCGCCCCTGACGTAGGCGTTACGCTGTCCTATATTGAAGATTACGTTCGTTCCGTGAGCCTGAAGAATTGCAAGTCCTCGAACTGATCATTTTCGCCGGCCTGGCCGGAGTCGTGCTGTACCAGCTCTATGCGGTGCTGGGCCGGCGCGTCGGCCGTCAGCCTGAGGACACCCCCACCGCGGACTCCGTGGCGGCCGGCGCGCGCCAGGCCCCGGCGATGGACCAGATCGACGACGGCGTCGACCTGACCGGCCTGCCGGCGATCAAGCATCGCGACCCGTCGTTCGACCTCTCGCGCTTCCTGGGCGGGGCCAAGGGCGCCTATGAGATGGTCGTGCGCGCCTTCGCCGCCGGCGACCGCGAGACCCTGCGCAACCTGCTGGCCCCGAACGTGCTGACCAGTTTCGAAGGCGCGATCGAGGAACGCGAGACCCAGGGCCGCAGCGAGTCCGTCGAATTCCTGCATCCGCCGCGCGCCGACATGGAGCGCGCCGACCTGCACGGCGACATGGCGCGGATCACCGTCCGCTTCCTGGCCGAGTTCCGCAGCCGCACCAAGGGCCCGGAAGGCGAGGCGGTGGACGACAAGCGCACCGCCGAGCTGTGGACCTTCGAGCGCAGCCTGAAGAGCCGCGATCCCAACTGGCTGCTGGTCAACGTCGCCGCCGCCGAAGCCTAAGCGCGGCGAAAACCGAACGGCGGCAAGGGTTTGTTAACCCTTACGCCGTTTTCCCGCCCCTAACGCAGGACTATGAAGGGGAGCCGGCGCGCGGCGCGCGCCGGGCGTTCGTTTCTTTTGAGTTCGAGCGGGGCGGCGGACCGATCGCCGCGATTTCGACGACAGCGCTGGGGGCCACCTTGAACATCCGATCTGCGAGCCGCCTGGTTCCGGCCCTGCTGCTGACCCTGCTGGTCGCGGCCTGCGCCACGCCGAAGCCCCCCGCCCCCGCCCCCGGTCCCGGCCCGCAGCCGCCGCGCCCGACCCCGACCCAGCCGCCGCAGCCGACGCCTCCGCCTGCGCAGCCGGAAAGCTTCGCCGAGGTGCCCGGCTGGGCGCAGGACGATCATGGCGCCGGCTACGAGGCGTTCCGCACCACCTGCGGCGTGGCCCGCGACCCGGCGCTGGGCGAGGTCTGCCGCCGCGCGCGAGCGATCGGCGCGCTGGACGGTCCGCGGGCCCGCGCATTCCTGGAGGAGAACTTCCGGCCCGAGCTGCTGGTCGGCGAAGGGGTGCTGACCGCCTATTTCTCGCCGGAGTACGAGGCGCGCGAGCGCCAGAGCGCCGAGTTTTCGGCCCCGGTGCGGCCTAAGCCCGAGGACCTGGTCGGCACCGGCGTCGGCGGCAAGCCGGCTCAGCAGCGCGGCGGCGGTCCCTATCCCGACCGCGCCGAGATCGAGAAGGCCAGCGCCGGGCCCGCGCTGGCCTGGATGCGGCCCGAGGACCTGTTCTTCCTGCAGATCCAGGGGTCAGGGGTGCTGACCTTCGAGGACGGGCGGCGCGCCAAGGCGGTGTTCGCGGCCACCAACGGCAAGCCGTTCCAGGGCATCGCCAACCCGATGCGCGACCGCGGGCTGCTGGCCGCCAGCAACACCTCGGGCGAGGCGATCCGCAGCTGGCTGGCCGACAACCGCGGCCCGCGCGCCGACGAGATCATGCGGCTCAACCCGCGCTACGTGTTCTTCACCCTGGCCCCCGACGACGGCCGCCAGCCGGTGGGCGCGGCGGGCATCCCGCTGCCGCCCGGGCGCTCGATCGCCGTCGACACCGGGCTGAACGCCCTGGGCGGGCTCTATTTCATCGAGGGCGTGGCCCCGACCCTGTCGGGGGCCTTCCCGGCCTATCGCCGCACGGTGATGGCGTTGGACGCCGGCGGGGCGATCAAGGGCCCGGTGCGCGCCGACCTCTATCTGGGCGTCGGCGCCCAGGCCGGGACCGAGGCCGGCCGGGTGCGTCACACCCTGCGCATGCACCGCCTGGTCCCGAAGGTCGGCCCCTATCGATGAAACGGCCCATCCGCCCTGATGAGCAGAAGCTCTGGGCGATGGTGGCGGCCACCGTCCACCCGCATCCGGGCCGCAAGTCCGACGCGCCCCCGCCGCCGGCCGAGCCGGCGATCCCGGCGCTGAAGGCCAAGGGACGGGTGACCGACCCGGCCGCGCGGCTGCCGCTCGCCGAGCTGCTGCCGCCGCTGCAACCGCCGTTGCGCGGCGAGCCGGAGGGCATCGAGCCGCGCCGCAAGCACCGCATCGCCAAGGAGCGGGACCCGATCGGCGCGCGCATCGACCTGCACGGCATGGACCAGCAGCGCGCCAAGGCGGCGCTGGAGGCCTTCGTGCTGCGGGCCTGGGACGAGGGCTATCGCGCGGTGCTGGTGATCACCGGCAAGGGAACCCTGGGCGACGGCGTGCTGCGCCGGCGCGCGCCCGAATGGCTGGGCGGCATGGCCCTGCGCGGGGTGGTGGCGGGGATTTCCGAGGCCCACCGGCGGCACGGCGGCGAAGGGGCGCTCTATGTGGCGCTCAAGCGCAAGCCGAGGGGCTAACGGTCACAACTGCGTATGAGAGGCAAGGTCCCCCTGGAAATCGGCGGGGCGGCGCACGACATACCGCCGGACAAGTAAAAGGAAACGCTGCTTTGACTTCCCGACTTCCGAAGATCTTCGCCGTCAGCGGCCTGTCGCTGGCCATGGGGCTGGCGCTCGTGACCGAGGCGGACGCTCGCCGTGGGGGCAGCTTCGGCAGCCGCGGAGCGCGCACCTACCAGGCGCCGCCGCCCACCAAGACCTCGCCGACCCAGACCGCGCCGGTGCAGCGCTCGATGACCGAACGCCAGCCGGGCGCCCCGGCCACGGCGCCCGCCCGTCCGAACGCCGCCAACCCGGCCGCGGCGCCCAAGCCCGGCCTGTTCGGCAATCCGCTGGTTCGCGGGCTGATGCTCGGCGGCCTGATCGGGCTGCTGCTCGGCCACGGGTTCGGCGCCGGCATGGCCGGCATGCTGGGCGGCCTGTTGCAGATCGCGGCGATCGCCCTGGTGGCGATGCTGGCCTTCCGCTTCTTCGCCTCGCGCCGCAAGCCGGCCCAGGCCGCGGCGGCGAGCCACAACGCCGCCTTCCGCTCGCCGTTCGACATGCAGCAGCCGGCCCAGCCGGCCGCAGCCCCTCCGAGCTACGCCCCGGCCGAACTTGGCCAGGACTTCGCCGTGACCGGCGCCGACCGCGAGACCTTCGAGCGGCTGCTGCGTGAGATCCAGGAAGCCTTCGGCCGCGAGGATTACGCGGCGATCCGCGAGCGCACCACGCCCGAGATCATGGGCTACCTGGCCGAGGAGCTGGGCCAGAACGCCACGGCGGGCCGCCGCAACGAGGTCCGCGACGTAAAGATGCTGGAGGGCGACGTCGCCGAAGCCTGGCGCGAGGGTCCGGTCGACTACGCCACCGCCGCCCTGCGCTATACGAGCATCGACGTGATGGTCGACCGCCAGAGCGGCGCCGTGGTCGAGGGCGACGCCGATCGTCCGACCGAGACCACCGAGCTGTGGACCTTCGTGCGCCACCCGAACGAAGGCTGGAAGCTGTCGGCGATCCAGGAAGCGTAATGCGGATCTTGACGGCGCGCTTATGCGGCGCGCCGTCTTCCGCCATCGAACCCTGACGAGGTTCGGCGCCAGATTTGACGCAAGGCCGGCTCACCGCTGGCCGAGCGCGTCAAAGAGGCGACCATGTCCCAGGCGTTTCCGCGGCCGACCATCGGCCTTTCCCAACTGCTTACAGAGGCGGGTCTCGACGCCGCCAGCGCCATCCGGGTGACCGGACCCGGCGCCCTGCCCGCGCTGATCTGGCTGTGCCGGCGCGGCTACGAGAACGTCGGCTGCCTGCAGGCCGGCGCCCGCGCCCCGGCCGAGGAGACCGACGCGCTGCTGGCCGCCCACACCGCCAGCGGCGACTGGCTGGGCGCGTTGCTGGACAACGGCCCGCATGTGCGGCGCGGCGGCGTGGTCATCGTCCAGACCGCGCCCAGCGTCGGCGGCGGCGCGGCCGCCCGCATCTTCCACGGCCATGGCTTCGACCTCGTCCGCCGCCTGCCCGGCGCGCACCGCGACGTGCTGGTCGCGCGGCGATCCGGCCGCCAGCTCAGGGAGGCGGCCTGAGCCATGGATCTTTCCTATCGCGGTCTGCACGCCACGCCGGTCGCCCGGCCGATGCGGCGAGAGCGCCTGACCCTGGGCGTCGCCTGCTCGCTCAACTGGGGTCCGCTGCGGCGGCTGATCGGGACGTTCCGGGCCAAGGCGCCGCACATCGACCTGATCGTCGAGGACCTGGACGACCAGGACCTGACGGAACGCGTTCCGGGGCGCGGCGTCGATCTGGCCGTCGCGCTGCACGACGCCGGGAGCCGGGGTTGGCGCTCAGCGCCGCTGTGGTCCGAGCCGCTGATGGTGTTCATGGCCGAGGGCCATCCGCTGGCCGCGCAGAACGCCGTCCAGCCTGAGCAATTGCGGGAGACCCATCTGCTGATGGCCGGCGCCGGCTCCGGGGACCGGGCCCTGCAGCGTGCGATCATCCGAGCGCTGGGCGGGCCGCCGAACTTCCTTCACTACGCCGTGCAGCGCGACAACCTGCTGGACCTGGTGTCGCTGGGCTTCGGCGTGACCCTGGCCGGCGGTTCGGCGATGGGCGCCTTCTATCCCGGCGTCTGCGTCCGGCCGCTGGAGAGCGAGGCGGGGTGGCTGTCCTACTGCGGGTTCTGGGCGGCGGAGAACGAGCGCCCTGCCCTGCGCCGGTTCCTGGAGTTGCGCGATGCCTGACCGCGGAAATCTGGCCACTGCGCTGGGCGCGGTCGCCATGCTGGTGCTGTTGATCGGCGCCCTGGTCGTGGCGGCGAGCGCGGACCAGGCCGACCGGGCCGCGCCGCAAAGGCCGGCGGCGAGCGGGAGCGCTTGAGCGGCCAGGCCGTTATTAGGGACTGGAGGACCAGCCCATGGCCAAGCCTGTCGTCGTCACCATCCCCCATGAGCTCGGCAAGGACGAGGCGCGCAAGCGCATCGAGGAGGGCGTCGGCAAGCTGATCCACCAGTTCGGCGAGGGCGTGAAGCTGACCCGCACCTGGGAGGGCGACCGTCTCTCGTTCGCCGCCAAGGTCGTCGGCCAGGCGGTGGCCGGCCGGCTGGACGTGGCCGAGGATGCGGTGCGCATGGAGGTCGACCTGCCGCCGTTCTTCGCGATGATCGCCGACAAGGTGAAGGGCCGGCTTAAGAAGGAAGGCCAGCTTATGCTGGAGAAGAAGTAGACCCGAACGGCGCCATCAGCCGCGGCGAGCGGCGCACCAGTTCGACGACCAGCACCATGTAGAGCGCCAGCAGCACCTCGATGAGGGTCTCGTCCAGGCCGCCCGTCACCTCCGGATCGTCGGGCAGCATCGGCGCCTGGAAGAAGGCGATCATCAGGTTGGTCGCGACGTGGGCGCCGATGGCGAACTCCAGGCCGCCGAGCCGCAGGGCCGCCCAGGCGAAGGCCGCCCCGGCCAGGGCCCGCGCCGCCAGGGCGCCTGGATCGAATTCCAGGTGCGCCAGAGCGAAGGCTGCGGCGTTGACCGCGATCAGCACCCAGACATTGCGGGTGAAGGCGGCGGTCTGCTGCAGCAGGTAGCCGCGGAACACCGCCTCCTCCGCGGTGGCGGCGACCAGCAGGCCGGCGACCACGGCGAGGGCGTAGAACCCCTTCAACGCCAGGCTGGAGCTCGGGTCAAAGATCGGCATCTGGAACGAGCCGGGATTGAGCAGCAGGTCGCCGGTCATCAGCACCCCGACGCCGAGCACGGTCAGCGCCGCCCCGGCCAGCAGCAGCCGCCAGCGGAAGCACGGCGCGGCGGTCAGCCAGGTGACGACCGGGCGGCCGAACACGTAGCGGGCGGCGAGCAGCACCGCCAAGCCCATCGATCCGAGCCCGAGCCCGAGCTGCAGCACGTAGACCGCCGAGCGCTGCAGCCGCGGGCCGCCCGCGCCCTCGAACATCGCCCCGCCGGTGAGCGTCCCCAGCACGATGGCGAACAGCAGCGACAGCAGCAGCACGGCGGCCGGCGTCGCGGCGGCCATGGCCGCGACCCGCGGCCAGCGGCGGTCGCGCTCGGTGACAGCCTGCAGGAATGGGAACGGAGCGAGCACCGAAGGACTATGCCCTCCGCCGCGATTTTGCGCCATCGGCGCGAGGCCGCGGCGGCCATCCTCGCCAGGCTGTTTGTTGAGATAATTCGCCCATAGGGTGAATTTTGCCTTGACCGGAACCTTGCGAGACCGACGTTGTGTCAGCGATGCTTGGGCTGGGTGACCTAAATCTGCGCGAGAGGCTCGCGCCGGACGTCCCCACTTGGGTGACCGAGTGGGCCTGCGCGGTCGTATGCGCGGCGCTGTCCGGCCTGTTGCGGGCGCTGATCTCGCTGGTCGTCGTCGCCCCGCCCTATGTCTTCCTCTACCCGCTGGTGCTGCTGGCGACGCTGCTCGCCGGGTGGCGTTCGGGCGCCTACAGCTTGACGATGATCCTGCTGGGGGTCTGGTACTTGGTGTTGCACCCGGCCCAGTTCGGCCCGCTGACCCCGGGAGAGGGCGTGGCCCTGGTGCTCAACGCGTTGAGCGGCCTGGCGGTGATCGCCGTGGCCCAGGCGTTCCGGACCTCCTATCGGGTGGCCGAGGCCGAGCGCGCCGCCAAGCTGGAGGTCCGCGACCTGCTGCTGCGCGAACTGAACCATCGGGTGAAGAACAATTTCCAGATGGTCGAAAGCCTGCTCGACATGCAGCGCCGCCGGGCGGCGGCGGCCAGCACCGAGCAGGCCCTGGCCGACGCCCTGCGCCGGGTCCACTCGATGGCCCAGGCGCACGCCAACCTCTATTCGCCCGAGGAAGCCGGAGAGGCCATCGATCTCGGCGCCTATCTGGGCGACCTGTGCGAGAACCTGTCCGACAGCCTGCTGCTGACCGGCGACGTGCGGCTCGACAGCTGGCTGACCTCGTGTCGCTGCGATCGCGACCGAGCGGTGGCGGTGGGGCTGGTGGTCAACGAGCTGGTCACCAACGCGGCCAAGTACGCCTTCCCGGGCGGTCGCAGCGGGCGCATCCTGGTGTCGCTGAAGCAGATCGAGGTCGGCTGCGAGCTGACGGTCGCCGACAACGGCGTCGGCATGCCGCCCGAGTCGCAGATCGGCAGCCGCGGACTCGGCCGCAAGCTGGTCGAGGGCTTTGCGCGCCAGACCGGCGGAATCCTCACCCGCGGCGGCGGTCCCGGGGTCAGCCACACCCTGGTGTTGCCGCACTGACGCCAATGCAAGGTTTGCGATAGCCCTCGCCGCCGCTATTCGTTAACGGCGCGAGGGAGGACGTCGATGACGCTGAGCCGTGACTTGAACCCGATGCCGGCCGAGGTGCGCCAGGCGCTGGAGGCGCGGGCGCTGGTCGACGCCTACCAGGCGCGGCCGCCGTTCCAGCGCAACGACTACCTCGGCTGGATCGCCCGGGCTCGCAAGCCGGAGACCCGGCAGAAGCGACTGGCCCAGATGCTGGACGAACTGGAGGACGGCGACATCTACATGAAGATGCGCTGGACCCCCTGACGCGATGGGCGTCCCGCGGACAAGGCAGATCCTGGGCTCTGGACGACGCCTGTGAAGGGGGAGGGCTTTCTAGTTGCTCCGCCTCTGGGGAGCTGTCAGCCGAACGGCTGACTGTGGGGGATTGCTGAGTCCGCAGGCCCCCTCCGTCTCGATGCTACGCATCGATCCACCTCCCCCAGCGGGGGAGGAATTATTCGGTCCGCGACGCTTTCTCGGCCAGGCCGGAGGTTCCCTCGCGCGCTTCGAGCTTGGCGGCGACGTCGTCGAGGCTGACGCCGGCGCGGGCCAGCAACACCAGCCAGTGGTAGATCAGGTCGGCGCTTTCGGCGGCCAGGCCGTCCTTGTCGCCTTGAGCTGCGGCGATCACCGCTTCGACCGCCTCCTCGCCGAACTTCTTGGCGGCGCGCTCGACGCCCTCGCTCAGCAGCTTGGCGGTGTAGGAGCTGGCCGGATCGGCGCCCTTGCGGGCCTCGATGGTCGCGGCGAGGCGCTCGAGGGTCTGCGAGAAGCGGCTCATGCGGCCTCCGTGATGCGGACCGGGATGTGGGCCTTGGCCATTTCGCGCTTCACCTCGGCGACCGAGACCTCGCCGAAGTGGAAGATCGAGGCGGCGAGCACTGCGTCGGCGCCCCCCTTGGTCACCGCATCGACCATGTGCTGGGCGTTGCCGGCCCCGCCCGAGGCGATGACCGGCACGTTGACCGCGCTGGTCACCGCCTTCAGCAGATCCAGGTCGTAGCCGGTCTTGGCGCCGTCGCGGTCCATGGAGGTGAGCAGGATCTCCCCTGCCCCGCGCTTCACCGCC
The DNA here is from genome assembly GCF_027286305.1 of Phenylobacterium sp. NIBR 498073. Lineage (NCBI taxonomy): Bacteria > Pseudomonadati > Pseudomonadota > Alphaproteobacteria > Caulobacterales > Caulobacteraceae > Phenylobacterium > Phenylobacterium sp. NIBR 498073. Next base: position 64,625 of record NZ_CP114599.1, on the reverse strand, counting down.
TCCACCGCGTATTCGACCACGTCGAGCCCGGTGTCGGTGCGCCCGCCATAGGTGAACACCCGCCAGCCGTCGTTGCGCCCGCCCCCGCCGGAAACGCTCGCGCCGTGCTTGGCGTCGATGGCCACGACCACGGCCTGGGAGCCGAAGGCGTCGGCGCAGGCGCTGATCAGGTCGCGGTTCTCGACCGCGGCGGTGTTGACGGAAATCTTGTCGGCCCCGGCCAGCAGCAGCCGGCGGGCGTCCTCGACCTGGCGGATGCCGCCGCCGACGCTGAGCGGCATGAAGCAGACGTCGGCGGTGCGGGCGATGACGTCGAGGATCGCCCCGCGCCGCTCGTGGCTGGCGGTGATGTCCAGGAACATCAGTTCGTCGGCGCCGGCGGCGTCATAGGCGGTGGCCTGTTCGACCGGGTCACCGGCGTCGCGCAGCGAGACGAAGTTCACGCCCTTCACCACGCGGCCGTCCTTGACGTCCAGGCAAGGAATGACGCGGACTTTGAGCATCAGGCGGCGACCTTCAGGGCTTCTTCCGGATTGATCGCGCCGTTGTAGAGCGCGCGGCCGAGCACGGCCCCGGCGATCGGCACGCCCTTGCGGGCCTTGATCTTGACGATGTCGTCGATGGTGGCCAGGCCGCCGGCGGCGATCACCGGGATGGCGACGGCGTCGGCGATGGCGCCGAACGCCTCGACGTTGAAGCCCATGACGGTGCCGTCGCGGTCGATGTCGGTGATGATCAGGGCGCCGACGCCGGCGTCCTCGAAGCGTTTGGCGACGGTGACGGCGTCGAGGTCGGAGCTCTCGGTCCAGCCCTGGGTCGCGACCTTGCCGGCGCGGACGTCGACTGAGACGGCGATCTGCTCGGGCCACAGGCGGGCGGCCTCGCGGACGATCTCGGGTTCGGTGACCGCGACGGTGCCGAGGATGACGCGGCTGACGCCGGCTTCGATCCAGCGCTCGACGTCCTTCAGGCTGCGGATGCCGCCGCCCAGCTGGACCGGGATCGAGACCGCCTCGAGGATCGCCTCGACGGCCTTTTCATTGACCGCCTTGCCCTGCACCGCGCCGTTCAGGTCGACGACGTGGACCCAGTGGAAGCCGGATTCGACGAAGCTGGCGGCCTGGGCCGCGGGCGAGGTGTTGAACACCGTGGCGGTGTCGAGGTCGCCGTGCAGCACACGGACGCACTGGCCGTCTTTAAGGTCGATGGCCGGATAGAGGATCACGGTCGCCACTCCAGGAAACGCGCCAGCAGGGCGAGGCCGGCGCTTTGCGACTTTTCAGGGTGAAATTGTACGCCCGCGACATGGCCCTTGGCGACGGCGGCCGGGAACCGGCCTCCATGGTCGACATAGGCGGCGACGTCGGCGGGATCGTCCGGGAAGAACGCGAACGAATGGGTGAAGTACATGGGCGCCTCGCCGACGCCGGCGATCGGCGCGGGGCCGTGCGGGTCGATCAGGGTGTTCCAGCCCATATGCGGGATCTTGGCGGCCGGGTCGGTCGGCTCCACGCGGCGGACGTCGCCGGGGATCCAGCCGAGGCCGGGGGTCTCGCCGAACTCCAGGCCGCGGGTGGCCAGCAGCTGCATGCCGACGCAGACGCCCAGGAACGGGCGGCCCTTGGTCTGGACCGCCTGCGTCATGGCTTCGATCAGGCCGGGACGCTCGGACAGGGCCTTCATGCACGCGGCGAAGGCGCCGACGCCGGGCAGCACCACCCGGTCGGCGGCGGCCACGGTTTCGGGATCGCTGGTGACGACGATCTGGCTCGTTCCCGCCGCGGCGCGGACGAGGGCCTTTTCGGCCGAGCGCAGGTTGCCCGACCCGTAGTCGATCAGGGCGACGCTCTGCATAGGGGATGCTTTCCTAGAGGACGCCCTTGGTCGACGGAGCGCGACCATGGGTCTTGGGGTCGAGTTCGACGGCTGCGCGCAGGGCGCGGCCAAGGGCCTTGAAGCCGCTCTCGGCGATGTGGTGGCTGTTGTCGCCGTAGAGGGTTTCCAGGTGCACGCAGGCGCCCAGGTTCATGGCGAAGGCCTGGTGGAATTCCTTGAACAGCTCGGTGTCGAACTCGCCGATCTTCGGGGTCTTGAACGCGACCTTCCAGATCAGGTACGGCCGATTGCAGAGATCGAGGGCGCAGCGGGTCAGCGTCTCGTCCATCGGGACGTAGGCGTGGCCGAAGCGGTAGATGCCCTTGAAGCCGTCCAGCGCCTGGCGGATCGCCTGGCCGATGACGATGCCGGTGTCTTCCACGGTGTGGTGGAAGTCGATGTGCAGGTCGCCCTTGGTGCGGACATAGAGGTCGATCCCGCTGAAACGCGCGAGACCGTCCAGCATGTGGTCGAAGAAACCGATGCCGGTCTCGACGTCGGCAACGCCGGAGCCGTCCAGATCCACGCGAACGGTGATCTGGGTCTCCTTGGTGTTGCGGACCACTTCCGCGGTGCGGGCCATCCCTTAGAGTCCTTTCGAAGCCGCGAGGTCCTTGAGGCTGACCTGCGGCCGCGGGCCATAGTGCGAGATCACCTCGGCCGCCGCCAGCGAACCGAGCTGGCCGCACACGTTGAGCGGCCGGCCGTTGGCGAGGCCGTACATGAACCCGGCTGCGTATTGGTCGCCCGCGCCCGTCGTGTCTACGACTTTCTCCACAGGGAACGCCGAAACCTCAAAGGTCTCGCCGCCGGCGACGATCACCGAGCCCTGGGCGCTGCGGGTCACCGCGGCGATCTTCACCTTGGAGCGCAGTGCGTTGACGGCGGCGTCGAAGTCGTCGGTCTGGAACAGCGAGGCGACTTCGGTGGCGTTGGCGAACACCAGGTCGACCTGGGTCTCCAGGAAGCCGAGCAGGGCTTCGCGGTGACGTTCGACCACGAAGCCGTCCGACAGGGTGATGGCGATCATCCGGCCGGCGCCGTGGGCCAGGGCCGCAGCCTTGGCGAAGGCCCGGCGGGCGGCCTCGGCGTCGAACAGGTAGCCTTCCAAGTAGACGATCTTGGCGGCCTCGACGATGGCGGCGTCGATGTCCTCGGAGGCGAACTCGGTCGAGGCGCCCAGGAAGGTCGACATGGTCCGCTCGCCGTCGGGCGTGACGTTGATCATCGACACCGCGGTGGCCTTGCCGTTCAGCAGCGGCGGGGTGTCGAAGTGGGCGCCGATGGCGCGCATGTCGTGGGTGAAGACCTTGCCGAGCTGGTCGTCGGCGACCTTGCCCAGGAAGGCGCCGCGGCCGCCGAACGAGGCGAGGCCCGCGACGGTGTTGGCGGCCGAGCCGCCTGAGGCTTCGAGCCCGGCCTGCATGGCGGCGTAGAGCGCCGCGCTGCGCTGCTCGTCGACCAGCATCATGGCGCCCTTGTCCATGCCTTGCTGGGTCAGGAAGTCGTCGGTCGCCGGGGCGATCACGTCGACGATGGCGTTGCCGATGGCGGCGACGTCGTAGAGCTCGGTCATGCGGGAAAGGTCGGCTTTCGCGGAAATCAGGCTTCGCGTCCTACAGGCAAAGCCCTTGCGGGGCAACGCGGGCGGCGCCTCGGCCGCAACCGCCGCCGGTCCCATGTGTTGATCCTGGGCACAACGGAGGATCGAAATGGCGATACTGAAGCGCGACAAGACCAAGACCGGCCTGGCGATAGGTTCGGGCGCGGCGGCGGCCGACGCCGCCGTCGAGGGCCGTCCGACCATGGCCGACCACAAGAGCGAGGCGCCGTATGCGCGTCCGGCCACGCCGCTAAGTGAAGACGAAAAGCCCGACCAGCTGGCCGAGAAGCAGAAGCGCGCCGAGGACCGTCAGGAGGCGCTGCTGGACGAGGGTCTGGAAGAGAGCTTTCCGAGCAGCGACCCGGTGAGCGTCAAGCGCATCACCTGAAGTGCGCGCCCATGGACGCTGCGCCGCGCCGACGGGAAGGGGGCGGGCCGGCTGGAGGAAAGGGGCCGGCCCGCGCTCGTCAGGCCGCGCCGATAAGCGCGATCACCGCGGGGGAGGCGATCACAGCGACGGCGAAGACGAGGATGATGTCGCGCAGCACGTCGGTGCGCGAAAATTCAATCGATTGAGGATAGGTGCAGGTCACGGGGAGGCTCCTACAACAGCGGACGCCCGTAATTTCCCAGATTTGTTGCACTGCGACAAACGAGCTTAGCGCCTGTCGATTGAGATTTAGTCAATTGGATCGGCAAGTCCGTCAGCCAGGGCCTGGTCCAGCAGCCAGCTACGGAACCGCCGGATGTTGGGCTGGTCGGCCTTTTCCGGCAGCGACAGCACCCAGTGGCTGAAGGGGCTGGGCAGCGACAGGTCGAAGGGCTGCACCAGCCGTCCGTTGGCCAGGTCGTCGATCACCATCGCCTTGTGCGCGAAGGCCAGCCCGCGGTCGGCGAGGGCCGCCTCGACCGCGAGGTAGGTGTTGGAGAAGCGCGGTCCCGGATTGGGATCGACCCGGTCGGCCCCGGCCGCCGCCAGCCAGTCGGCCCAGTCAGGCTCCTCGGGCAGCATCAGCACGTCGTGCAGCAGGGTCACCCCGCGCAGGTCGTTGGGGTGGTTGAACGGCCCGTACTTCTCGACCAGGCCGGGGCTGCACACCGGCGTCATCAGGGTGTCGAACAGGTGGGTGACGTGGTGGCCCGGATAGGGGCCGCGCCCGAGACGAATGGCGACGTCGATATTCTCGCGCGCCAGGTCGGCGGCATGATCGGAGGCGGCGACCAGGATCTGCACTTCGGGATAGCGGCGCTGGAAGTCGTGCAGCCGCGGCACCAGCCAGCGGGCGGCCAGCGAGTGCAGCACCGTGACCACCAGCGGCGCGTCGCGCTTGGAGCGCACCGCGTCCACCGCCGACTGGATGGTCGAAAGGCCCTGGCGCACGCCGACTGACAGCTGCTCGCCGGCAGCGGTCAGCCGCACCGCGCGGTTGAAGCGGTCGAACAGCCGGGTCTCCAGCTCGGCCTCCAGGCCCTTGATGTGCCGCGAGACCGCTCCGGGCGTGATCGCCAGCTCCTCGGCGGCGCTGAGGAAGCTGCCGCAGCGGGCGCAGGCCTCGAAGACCCGCAGGGCGTTTAGCGGCAGATGGTTGGCCATGGGCAGGAGATAAGGCCGCGCCGCACGTGGGTGCAATGGCGGCAGAAAATGCTCTAGGCCGCGCGGCTGAACAGGATCTTCGACGGGCAGAGATCGGCGACCTGGCACTCCTCGCACTTGGGCCGACGCGCGACGCAGGTGTAGCGGCCGTGCAGGATCAGCCAGTGGTGGGCGCGGGTCAGGTAGGGGGCCGGGACCAGGGCCATCAGGTCGGCTTCGACCTGATCGGGGGTCTTGCCGGTCGACAACTTCAGGCGATGGGCGACGCGGAAGACGTGGGTGTCGACGGCGATGGCCGGCTCGACGCCCAGTTCGTTCAGCACCACGCTGGCGGTCTTTCGCCCGACGCCGGGCAGGGCCATCAGATCGTCGCGGTTCAGCGGCACCTCGCCGCCGTGCTGCTCGACGATGATCTTCGCCGCGGCGATGACGTTCTTGGCCTTGGTGCGGAACAGGCCGATCGAATTGATGTAGCCGATCAGCGCCTCCTCGCCGAGGTCCAGCATGTCCTGGGGCGTGTGGGCCACGGGGAACAGCTTGGCGGTCGCCTTGTTGACCCCGACGTCGGTGGCCTGGGCCGACAACGCCACCGCCACGACCAGGGTGTAGGGGCTGTCGTAGTTGAGCTCGGTGCGTGGATCGTCGCTGAGCGACTCGAACCGGTGGAACAGTTCCTCGATGCGGGCTTTCTCCGCAGGCGAGACGCGCTTCTTGGTGACGGGCTTGGCCATGGCGCGGAGAACATCGCCCGGCTTGCCCGCTCCGCCAAGAGGCGCGGACTTTTCGCGGCCGTATTCGGCTTCTGGGGCGCGCGACGGGCGGCGGAACCGGTTTCCACTTCCGCCTGCCGCGCACTAGACTGCGTGCCCGATGGATGGCCTCGTCTACATGGACGCCGTGATCACGCCCAACCGCTCGCTGTCGCAGCGGGGGTTCGTGGTGCTGATCAGCATCGTCACGTTCTTCAATTGCGTGGCCGCGGCGGTGTTTCTGTCGATGGGCGCGACCTTCGTCCCGGTGTTCCTGGGCCTGGACGTGCTGGCGGTGATCGCCGCCTTCGCCGCGAGCTATGCCGCCGCCAAGAAGATCGAGCGGGTGCTGGTCACCGCGCGCGAGGTGCGGGTGGTCCGCGAGACGCCGAAGTCCAGCGAAGTGGTCTGGGAAAGCCCGACCGCCTTCACCCGGGTGGCCCTGGAGATCGACGAGGACGACGTCGTCCACGGAGTGCGGGTCGCGATGTCCGGTCGCCACGCCTCGGTGGCCGCGGCGCTGAGCCCGGTCGAACGCGCGGACTTCGCCCGGGCCCTGGAGCGGGCGATCTACGACGCGCGGCGCGGCTAGGCGGCGCAGGGCCCGCCGGCGCTGGCGCGAATGGGCCCCCTACCGCAGGCCCTTCATCTCCATGCCCTTGACGATGATCAGCTTGGCGAGGTTCGCGCCCGGCACCACGAAGTTCAGGGTCTCGGCCCCGACGTCGAGCAGGAAGCGCGGCTCCAGCGCCTTGCCCAGATACTGCTCGAAGGTGTCGCCGCCGACCCGCGCCTCGCCGGTGACGGCGTCGAACTCGACCACGGCCTCCTTGTCGGCGCGGCGATAGCGGAAGGCGTGGATCGGCCGGTAGTAGAGGTCGACCGCCTCGACCCGCACCAGCTCCTCGGTCACGGTGTCGGCGTCGATCTTGCCGATCGCCGCGGCGACCACGTCGCGCACCACCATGGAGGCCTTGGCCTGGGGCGGCACCACGACCATGCCGTCGGCGGTGGCCTTGGCCAGGGCCTGCGCGTCGGTCTCGACCGCGTCGTGCTGCAGATAGGCCGCCAGGGTCGGAGTCGGCTGTTTGCTCAGCCCGTCGACAAACACCTCGCGGCGGGCCTCCTCGCGGCAGGACTCCAGGCCCTCGAACGAAATCCGGCCGTCGACGGCCGGCAGGCTGCGGCCATCGATCGTGACCTGCCGCACCTCGGGCGCGACCGGCACGGCGTAGCTGCGCCGCCGCTCGTAGGCCGTGGCCGTCGAGACCGCGACGCGCCAGAACGGCTGCAGCCGGCGTTCGCGGTAGACGACCGCGAAGTCGTCTTCCTTGGGGTGGTTGAACAGGCCCGCGACCCGCGCCAGGGCGCCGAACGCCTCCAGCCGCTTGGCCCAGGCGCGGCCCTCGGCGTGCTCCAGGCTGAACCGATCGGCCAACCGGAAGATGCGCTCCTCGGCGAGTTCGACCTGCATGCGGGGCCTCCCTGCGGCGTCGCAGGGATTGAGAGCCCCGCGCAGCAGGTCGGCAAGGGGGTCAAGTCCCTGGCCGGCCTAGGGAAAACCCTAGTTAGAGGATGAAGCGGCTGAGGTCGGCGTTCTGGGCCAGGCCGCCGACCCGCTCCTTCACGTAGGCGGCATCGATGCTGATCGTCTCGCCGTCGCGGTCGGAGGCCGAATAGCTGATCTCCTCCAGCACCTTTTCCAGCACGGTCTGCAGCCGGCGGGCGCCGATGTTCTCGACGCTGCCGTTGACGGTCACCGCCGCGTCGGCCAGGGCGTCGATGGCGTCCTCGGTGAAGCTGAGCGTCACGCCTTCGGTGGCCAGCAGCGCCTGGTGCTGGCGGATCAGGTTGGCTTCCGGCTCGGTCAGGATGCGGCGGAAGTCGTCGCGGGTCAGGGCCTTGAGCTCGACGCGGATCGGCAAGCGGCCCTGCAGCTCGGGCAGCAGGTCCGAGGGCTTGGCGACGTGGAACGCGCCCGAGGCGATGAACAGGATGTGGTCGGTCTTCACCGGGCCGTACTTGGTCGAGACGGTGGTGCCCTCGATCAGCGGCAGCAGGTCGCGTTGCACCCCTTCGCGGCTGACGTCGGCGCCGGCCCGGTCGCGGTTGGAGGCGACCTTGTCGATCTCGTCGAGGAACACGATGCCGTTGTTTTCGGCCAGCTCCAGGGCTTCCTGGGTCAGGGCTTCCTGATCGAGCAGCTTGTCGCTTTCCTCGGCGATCAGCGGGGCGTGGGCGCCGGCGACGGTGGTCTTGTGGGTCTTGGTGCGGCCGCCGAAGGCCTTGCCCATCATTTCGCCGAGATTGAGCATGCCCATCTGGGCGCCGGGCTGGCCGGGAATGTCGAACATCGGCAGGCCGCCGCCGCTGTCGGCGAGGGTCAGCTCGACCTCCTTGTCGTTCAGCTCGCCGGCCCGCAGCTTCTTGCGGAAGCTCTCGCGCGCGGCGGTGGAGCCGGGTCCGGTCAGGGCGTCGAGGATGCGTTCCTCTGCGGCGGCTTCGGCCCTGGCGCGCACGCCAGCCCGGCGCTTGTCGCGGACCATGGCCATGGCGCTTTCCACCAAATCGCGGACGATCTGGTCGACGTCGCGGCCGACATAGCCGACCTCGGTGAACTTGGTGGCCTCGACCTTCAGGAACGGGGCCTGGGCCAGCCGCGCCAGGCGGCGGGCGATCTCGGTCTTGCCGACCCCTGTCGGGCCGATCATCAGGATATTCTTCGGCGTCACCTCGTCGCGCAGGTCGGCGGGCACGCGGCGGCGGCGCCAACGGTTGCGCAGGGCGACGGCGACGGCCTTCTTGGCGTCGGGATGGCCGACGATGTAGCGGTCGAGCTCGGAGACGATCTCGCGGGGGGAAAACTCGGTCATGGCCCGCTAGATAGTCACGACGCCGGCTCTGCGACAGGAAGAATCTGATCGAAGACCAGACGCCAACCCTCGGCGCGGCTCTGCCAGATGCGGACATAGTGGCCGCGGCGGTCCTGGGCGGCGTCTTTCCAGCGCGCTTCGCCATAGGTCCAGACGAGATCGCCGTCGCTGGAGGCGCGGCCGCCGAGCGGGGCGAAGGCGATGGCGGCCGGGCGCGTGGCCAGCTCGGCCTTTACGGCCGCAGGCGTCGTCGCCGGCGGCTGCGGGGAGCCCGCGAGGCGGGCGTCGGGGCTCAGCACGGCGAGGTAGGCGGCGGCGGAATCCGTGGCCGCGTCGCGGGCGAGGACCGCCTCGGCGGCCTGCACGGAGCGCATCGCCGTCGCGGCGTCGGCGGACGGGCCGGTGGCGGGGGCCAGATAGGCCGGGGGCGAGTCCTGGGGCGGCGCCTGCCCATGGGCGCTGGGCGAGCCGCCGTCGTAGATCCACTTCCAGCCGCCGTCGCCCTGCCGGGCCCAGACGGTGAAGTACCAGCCGTTCGGCTTGCCGTCGAAGGTGCTCGGGCCGGTGGTGAAGCCGAGGTCGCCGGACCTGGCGATGCCGGCCCACAGCGGCCACCAGACCAGCGGCGGGTGCGGCGTGTCCGGCCGCGGGCCGTAGAGCTCGTGGGCCTTGACCGGGTCGGGGGCGAACAGGATCGCGTCCGGGGCCGAATGGGTCAGGAACGAGCGCTTGATCCCGTGCGCCAGGCCGTCGGCCGCGAACGCCCGCTCCGCGGCGACGACCGCGGAGGGATCAGGTTGCGCCAAGGCGGGGGACGAGAGGAGAAGCGCAGCCAGGATCAGGCTACAGGCTTTCAACCGTCAGCTCTCCGTTGGTGTAGACGCAGATCTTGGCGGCGATGCCCATCGCCTTGCGGGCGACTTCTTCGGCCGAGAGCTCGCTGTCGGCCAGGGCCAGCGCCGCGGCCAGGGCGTAGTTGCCGCCCGAGCCGATGGCGGCGACGCCGGTCTCCGGCTCCAGCACGTCGCCGACCCCGGTGACGGTGAAGATCGAGTCCTTGTCGGCGACCAGCAGCATCGCCTCCAGCCGGCGCAGGTAGCGGTCTGTGCGCCAGTCCTTAGCAAGGTCGACGCAGGCGCGGGCCAGCTGGTCCGGATATTGCTCGAGCTTGGCCTCGAGCCGCTCGATCAGGGTGAAGGCGTCGGCGGTGGCGCCGGCGAACCCGGCCAGCACCTTGCCGCCGGCCAGGGTGCGCACCTTGCGGGCGTTGCCCTTGACCACGGTCTGGCCCATCGAAACCTGGCCGTCGCCGGCGATCACGGTCTTGCCGCCCTTGCGCACCGCGAGGATGGTGGTGCCGTGCCAATCGGGAAAGTTCGAGCTTGTCGTCATGGCTCTCGATGTGGCCAGGGGGACGGGCGAGGTCAAGCGCGGCGCGATCAGGCCGGACCGCCGCGCGCTGAAACGTAACGAGGCGACGATGAGCTTCACGGACGACGAAGTCGAGCGGTACGCCCGCCACCTGGTGCTGCGCGAGGTCGGCGGCCAGGGTCAGCAGCGCCTGAAGGCCGCCAGCGTGCTGATCGTCGGGGCCGGGGGCCTGGGTGCGCCGGCGGCGCTCTACCTGGCCGCGGCTGGGATCGGACGCATCGTGCTGGCCGACGCCGACGTGGTCGACACTTCGAACCTGCAGCGCCAGGTGATCTTCCGCGACGCCGACGTCGGCCGCCGCAAGGTCGAGGCGGCCGCCGACCAGCTGCGGGCTCTGAACCCGCACGTGCATGTCGACTGCGCCCCGGTGCATGTGGAGCCGTGCAACCTCGGGCCGCTGGTGACGGGGGTCGACCTGGTGCTGGACGGCACCGACGACTTCGCCACCCGTTTCGCGGTCAACGCCGCCTGCGTGCAGCACGAACGGACGCTGGTCTCCGGCGCGATCGGCCGCTGGACCGGCCAGGTCGGGGTGTTCCGCGGCAAGCCCTGTTATCGCTGCCTGGTGCCCGAGGTTCCGCCCGAAGCCGAGACCTGCTCGGCGGTCGGGGTGGTCGGGGCGCTGGCCGGGGTGATCGGCTCGATGATGGCGCTGGAGACCATCAAGCTGGTCGCCGGCGCCGGCGAGCCGCTGGCCGGGCGGCTGCTGATCTATGACGGGCTGTCGGGCGAGAGCCGGACCGTGCGGATCGGGGCCGATCCGGAGTGCGAGGTGTGCGGCGGGCGTTAGCCCCGTTGTCATCCCGGTTTGCGCAGCAAGACCGGGATCCATTCGCGCCTCGCGGCGAGGATTGCGCGAGGCCTTCGAGATCGGGTGTTCATGGGTCCCGGTCTTCGGCTGCGCCGAAACCGGGATGACAGCTTTTGGTTGGTCAGAGCATCGACGGGATGACCCGGTCGGGCGGGCGGTGGCCGTCCATCCAGGTCTTGAGGTTGATGATCACCTTTTCGCCCATGTCGATGCGCGCCTCGACCGTGGCCGAGCCCAGGTGCGGCAGCAGCACGGCGTTCGGCTGGGTCAGCAGCTTGGGATTGATCGCCGGTTCGAACTCGAAGACGTCGAGGCCCGCTCCGGCGATGGCGCCGGCGGCCAGCAGGTCGGCCAGCGCGCCCTCGTCGATGATGCCGCCGCGGGCGGTGTTGACCACCACGGCGTGCGGCTGCAGCAGCTTCAGCCGCCGCGCCGACAGCAGGTGGTAGGTGGCCGGGGTGTGCGGGCAGTTGACCGAGATGATGTCCATGCGGGCCAGCATCTGGTCGAGGCTCTCCCAGTAGGTGGCCTCCAGCTCCTCGGCGATCACGTGGCTGACCGGCTTGCGGTTGTGATAGTGAATCTGCATGCCGAAGGCCTTGGCGCGGCGCGCCACCGCCTGGCCGATCCGGCCCATGCCGATGATCCCCAGCCGCTTGCCGTTGACCCGCCGGCCCATCATCCAGGTCGGGGTCCAGCCGGTGAACTCGCCGGCCTGCACGACGTTGGCGCCTTCGACGATCCGGCGCGAGACGGCCATGATCAGCGCCATGGTCAGGTCGGCGGTGTCTTCGGTCAGCACGCCGGGGGTGTTGGTCACGGCGATGCCGCGCTCGTTGGCGGCGGCCACGTCGATGTGGTCGACCCCGGCCCCGAAATTGGCGATCAGCTTCAGCTTGTCGCCGGCCGCCGCGATCAGGTCGGCGTCGATGTGGTCGGTGATCGTCGGGACGATGGCGTCGGCCCGCTGCACCGCCCTGATCAGCGCCTCGCGGTCGAGCGGTACGTCGTCGAGGTTCAGCTCGGTGTCGAACAGCTCGCGCATCCGGGTCTCTACCGGGTCCGGGAGGCGGCGGGTGACGATGACTTTGGGTTTTCGAGCGGCCATGAGCGTCTGAAAGGAATCTTTAACTGCGCGCGGCGCGCCTTGCGTTGTGACGAAGAACCTCTAGCAAAGCGCCCATGGACGGCCAAGGCGAGCCTCGAACGATTGAACCGCGGAAGCGCTTAACGCCCGTTTTTTTGACGGCCGCGTTGATTCTGGCCGCCCTGACGCCCGCCGTCCAGGCGGCGCCGCGCCAGACGCCGTCCGGCCAGCCGGTGCCGCGCTATGTCTCGCTGAAGTTCGACAAGGTCTATGCGCGGGCCGGGCCGGGGGAAGATCACAAGCTTTTGTGGGTCTACCAGGCCAAGGGGCTGCCGGTGCAGGTGATCGCCGAGAACTCCGAGTGGCGGCGGATCTGCGACCCGGACGGCGGGATGGCCTGGGTGCACCGGCGGCTGACCAGCGGCGAGTCCACCGTCATGCGGGTCAAACCGACGCGTCTGGCCCTGCACAAGAAGCCGCGGGCCGAGGCCGAGATCACCGCCTATATGAACCCGCGCTCGATCGCCGAACTGCCCAAGACCTGCGAGGACGGCTGGTGCCGGGTGCGCAGCGAGGGGGTCTCGGGCTGGGCCCCGGCGAGCGAACTCTGGGGAACTTCCGACGCGATCCAGTGTAAAGTGGGCCGTCCCGGCGTCGCGCGCAGCCGTTGAGCCTGCCGCGCGGCTCTGCTAGGGCCTGAAATTCACGATTCCCGAGGCTCGGAAAAACGGGCCGCCGCCAAGAAAGCCAAGCATGATCCAGGGCGCCAAGGCCAAGGACCACTACAATCTCGAAGAGCTGCTGGCCTGCGGCCGAGGCGAGATGTTCGGCCCGGGCAACGCCCAGCTGCCGGTGCCTCCGATGCTGATGTTCGATCGCATCGTGAAGATCACCGAAGACGGCGGCGCGCACGGCAAGGGCTATCTGGAAGCCGAGCTGGATATCAATCCGGACCTCTGGTTCTTCCAGTGCCACTTCATCAACGACCCGGTGATGCCGGGCTGCCTGGGCCTGGACGCCATGTGGCAGCTGGTCGGCTTCTTCCTCGGCTGGTCGGGCGCGCCCGGCAAGGGCCGCGCCCTGGGCGTCGGCGAGGTGAAGTTCACCGGCCAGGTGACCCCGAAGGTCAAGAAGCTGGTCTACAAGATCGACCTCAAGCGCGTGATCATCCGCAAGCTGGTCATGGGCATCGGCGACGGCGTGCTCGAGGCCGACGGCAAGGTGATCTACGAGGCCAAGGATCTGCGCGTCGGCCTGTTCGACGCCAAGGACCTGGTCTGAGAGCACGGGCAGGCACATGCGTCGCGTCGTCATCACCGGCATCGGTATCGTCTCGTCCATTGGCGCTGACGCCAATGCAGTCCTGGCTTCGCTGCGCGAGGCCAAGTCCGGGATCAGCTTTTCGCCCGAATACGCCGAGCTGGGCTTCCGCTCACAGGTCCACGCCGATCCCGGTCTCGATTGGGAAAAGCTGGTGGATCGGCGCGCGGCGCGGTTCCTGGCCCAGGGCACGGCCTATGGCCACATCGCCATGGAACAGGCGATCGCCGACGCCGGGCTGGAGGAGGCCGAGGTCTCCCACGAGCGGACCGGCCTGATCGTCGGCTCCGGCGGGCCGTCGACCAAGGCGATCATCGAGGCGGCGCACACCGCCAAGGAGCGCGGCCCCAAGCGGGTCGGCCCGTTCGCGGTGCCCAAGGCGATGAGCTCGGGCGCCTCGGCGACCCTGGCCACCTGGTTCAAGATCAAGGGCCTGAACTTCTCGATCTCGTCGGCCTGCGCCACCTCCACCCACTGCATCGGCTCGGGCTACGAGCAGATCCTGATGGGCAAGCAGGACGTGGTGTTCGCCGGCGGCACGGAGGAGCTCGACTGGTCGCTGAGCGTGCTGTTCGACGCCATGGGCGCGATGAGCTCGAACTTCAACGACCGGCCCTCCACCGCCAGCCGCGCCTACGACAAGGACCGCGACGGCTTCGTGATCGCCGGCGGGGCCGGCATCGTGGTGCTGGAGGAATACGAGCGCGCCAAGGCCCGCGGGGCCAAGATCTATGGCGAGATCGTCGGCTATGCGGCCAACTCGGACGGCTTCGACATGGTCGCCCCGTCGGGCGAGGGCGCGGTGCGCTGCATGCGCATGGCCATGGAAGGCTTGGGCGGCCGCAAGATCGACTACCTGAACCCGCACGGCACCTCGACCCCGGTCGGCGACTCCAAGGAAATGGGCGCGGTGCGCGAGGTGTTCGGCTCGAACGTGCCGCTGATCTCGTCGACCAAGTCGCTGACCGGCCACAGCCTGGGCGCCGCGGGGGCGCAGGAGGCGATCTACAGCCTGCTGATGCTCAACAACGGCTTCGCCGCGCAGAGCGCCCATATCGAGACCCTCGATCCCGAGTTCGCCGACCTGCCGATCCTGCTGCAGCGCAAGGACGTGCAGTTGGAGACCGTGATGTCGAACTCGTTCGGCTTCGGCGGCACCAACGGCTGCCTGGTGATGGCGCGGGTCTAGGAAACAGGCCGACGCAGTTCGAAAAACTGCGTCGGCTCCTGCCGTTCGCGCACTGACGAATAGACCATCCGCTCGTCGGCGGGCGTCATGCCCAGCGCGGCCATTACGGCGAAGGACGCCTGGTTCTCCACCTGGGCGCCGGCTTCCATCACCTCGGCCGGGATCAGCCGCCACAGCATCGGCATGGCCGCGGCGGCCGCCTCGCGCATAAAGCCCTGTCCGTGGCAATCCTCGGCCAGGTGGTAGCTGATCTCCATCCGCCGCCGGTCGTCGGGCCGCAGGCCGCCGCCGAAACCGCCGATCATCCGCCCGTCCGACCGTCGCGTCAGCGCGTAGAAGGCATATCCCCCGGTCCGGATCGCCGCCCGCGAGCGTTCGATCCGCGCCAGCGCCGCGTCCCGGCTCAGCGGGCTTGGCCAGGAGGACAGCCAGCGCGTGACCGCGGGCGTCATGTTGGCGGCCATGTCGTCGGCGTCAGTCGTTTCGAGCGCCCGCAACCGCAGACGCTCGGTGTCGATGACGGGCAAAAGCTCGGTCATGATCGCCTCCCGGGTCGTCTCATAGCCGCGGTCTCGTGATCGCCGCCAGCAGGATGGCGCTTGCGCGCGACTTCGGGCCCGTCCACAAACCGGCGAACTTTTGGAAACGCCAAGGAGACCACGCGTGGCCGAAGACTATCAGATGCCCAAGGGCGACCTGATGAAGGGCAAGAAGGGCGTCATCACCGGCGTCGCCAACCACCAGTCGATCGCCTGGGGGATCGCCTCGCAGCTGGCGGCCCAGGGCGCGGAGCTCTCCTTCCTGCACCTGCCGGGCATGGAGCGCCGGGTGACCCCGCTGGCCGAAAGCGTCGGCGCCAAGGCCATCGTGCCGGCCGACGTGCAGGACGACGCCTCGATGGACGCGGCCTTCGACGCCATCGAGAAGGCCCACGGCACGATCGACTTCTTCCTGCATTCGATCGCCTTCGCCAACAAGGACGAGCTGAAGGGCTCGTTCGTCGAGAACACCTCGCGCGAGAGCTTCCTGCGCGCCATGGACATCTCGGTGTTCTCGTTCGTCGATTGCGCCAAGCGCGCGGCGAAGCTGATGCCGAACGGCGGCTCGATCGTGACCATGACCTATCTGGGGTCCGAGCGCGCCATCCCGAACTACAACACCATGGGCGTGGCCAAGGCCGGGCTGGAAGCGGCGACCCGCTATGTCGCCCGCGACCTGGGTCCGGCGCGCATCCGCGTCAACGCCATTTCGGCCGGGGCGATGAAGACCCTGTCGCTGGCGGGGATCAGCGGCGGCCGCGGCATGCTGGCCCAAGGCCGGTCGATGTCGGCGCTCGGCGAGGACACCTCGATGGAGGGCGTCGCCGGCTGCGCGCTGTGGCTGCTGTCGGACCTCGGCTTCTCGACCACGGGCGAAATCGTCCACGTCGACGCCGGCTTCCACATGATGGGCCTGGGCTCGGACAGCGAGTAGGCGCCGCTGAGAGATGCTCCCCCTCTGGGGGAGCTGTCAGCCGCGTGGCTGATCGAGGGGGACCTCGACTCCTGTGATTGCAGGAGCAGTCCCCCTCCGTCTCGATGCTTCGCATCGATCCACCTCCCCCAAGAGGGGAGGATCTTGCTCGAGTCGCCGCTACTAAGCGTTCGCGCCGCCGTCGACGACGAAGCCGGCCCCGTTGGCGAAGCGGCCTTCGGGCCCGGCCAGCCAGGCGACCGCGCCGGCGATGTCTTCCGGCTTGCCATACTCTGGAATGGGCATCCGCGCCCGCTGCGGGTCGGCGCCCGGACCTGCGGCCGGGTTCATGTCGGTGTCGGTCGAGCCAGGGTGCACCAGGTTGACCGTGATCCCGCGGGGGCCCAGGTCGTGGGCTAAGCCCTTGGTGAAGCTCAGTAGGGCCGACTTGGTCATCGCATAGAGGGTGATGCCGGCCATCGGGACCCGTTCGGCCAGGTTCGAGCCGATATTGATGATCCGCCCGCCCGCCGGCAGGTGCGCGGCGGCGGCCTGGGCCGCGACGATCACCCCGCGCACGTTCACCGCCAGCAGCTGGTCGATGTCCTCGAGCGTCCAACCCTCGACCGGCCCGACGCCGCGGGCGATGCCGGCGTTGTTCACCAGGATGTCCAGCCCGCCCAGCTCGGCGGCGGCGCGGTCGACGGCGGCCTTGACCGCGGCCGGATCGGCGCTGTCGGCCTGGATCGCCAGACCCTTGCGGCCCAGGGCCTCGACCTGCGCCACGAGCGCCTGGGCCCTGTCGGCCGAGCGCTCATAGGTGATGGCGACGTCGGCGCCGTCGCGGGCCAGGCGCAGGGCGATGGCGGCGCCGATGCCGCGGCTGGCGCCGGTGACCAGGGCGCGCTTTCCGGAGAGGTTCGACACGGGGTTGCTCCATTTCTGTGTCGTTCGATACAGAACGCAGATGGTCGGCTTGCCGGGACCCGTCAAGGCTTTTATATATCGGTCGCTACAGAAAGGTGTCCTCATGGCCGAACGCGGCCGACCTCGCAGCTTCGACCGGGACGCGGCGCTTCGCCGGGCGATGGAGGTCTTCTGGACCAAGGGTTACGAGGGCGCCTCGATCAGCGACCTGACCGAGGCCATGGGCATCGGCTCGCCCAGCCTCTACGCGGCGTTCGGCTCGAAGGAGGCGCTGTTCCGCGAGGCGATCGAGCTCTACGGCCGCATCGAGGGCCCGGAAATCTGGGACGTGGTCGAGAATGCGCCCGACGCACGCGCGGCCGTGGAAGGTTTCCTGACCGCCACTGCACATTCCTTCTCAAGGCCCGGCAAGCCGCGCGGCTGCATGGTCGTGCTCTCGCAGCTCAATACGACGGAGGCCAGCGCCAGCGTCTGCGCCGCCCTGCGCGAGAACCGGGCCCAGGGCCAGTCGGGGCTGGAGGCGCGCCTGCGCCGGGCGGTCGGTGACGGCGACCTGCCGCCGAGCGTCGATTTCGCCGCCCTGGCGGCGTTCTATCTGACCGTCCAGCAGGGCATGTCGATCCAGGCCCGCGACGGGGCTTCGGAGGACAGGCTGCTGGCGGTGGCCAAGGGCGCGATGGCGGCCTGGGGGCCGCTCACCGCGCCCTGACGGTCAGGCGAACTGCCGGTCGCGGCGGCGGGCCGAGCGCAAGGCCGCGCCGGCCAGGCCGAAGCCGGCGATCATCATCGCCCAGGTCGCCGGTTCCGGAACCGCCGAGCCGGTGAAGCGGACTTCCGACAGCCCGATCGGGGCGTAGCCGTAGGTCTCCGGATACTTCTGGTGATTGCCGTCCAGGGCGATCTGGACGTAGCGGGCCTGGCCGCCGAACCCGAAGCTCTCGGCCGCCAGGGCCTGGCCCGTGCCGCGCGACAGCTCGCCCGCCAGCACCTGGGTGTAGCTGACGCCGTCGGTGGAGATCGAGATCCTGAAGGCCTTGGAGGCGCGGTCGAGGGTCGAGGCGAATTCCTCGACGCCGAAGTTGTAGTTCCAGATGTCGGCGCCCGAGAGCTTGAAGGTCTGGCCGAGGTCGAAGGTCAGGGTGGCGGCCGAGATCCCGAGGTCGGTCATCCACATGTTGGCGAAATCGGCGTCGTGCAGGTCGCCCGACAGGCCGCTGCCGTCGATCAGGTTCTCGGGATTATAGATCCCCCAGAACGGGAAGGTGTTGGTGGCGGTGACGCCGACCGGGGTGATGGTGGTCGCGGCGGCCGCGGGCAGCGCGAGCGAGCCGGCGGCGACGAGGGCGGCGAGGCCCAGGGACTTGGCGAACATGGTTACCCTCCAGTTAAGACTTGAGGGCTGATGGCCCAGGCGCATGGCGCCCGTATCTCGGTTCGATGAAGGTTGTGCGGCTGACGCGGGCTCTACGCCGAGTAGGCCCTCATGAAGCGCTGAGCGGCCTC
This sequence comes from Phenylobacterium sp. NIBR 498073, assembly GCF_027286305.1. Taxonomy (NCBI): domain Bacteria; kingdom Pseudomonadati; phylum Pseudomonadota; class Alphaproteobacteria; order Caulobacterales; family Caulobacteraceae; genus Phenylobacterium; species Phenylobacterium sp. NIBR 498073. Next base: position 46,211 of record NZ_CP114599.1, on the reverse strand, counting down.
GCGCGCGACCCGGTCGATCTGGGCCTCGTCGAGCTGGCGGAAGACGCCGAGCAGCTGGGAGATCTGGTGCGCGCCGATAACCATGCCCGCGAAGAATTCGGCGGCCAGGGCCGGATCGTCCACGGCCAGGCGGCCGTTGTCGGTTTCGATCTGCAGAAATTCGGCCAGCCGGTGACGGGAGGTGGCGGGGCCGGCCTCGAAGAAGGCGCGGGCGAGGTCAGGATGCTCGGCCGCCGCCTCGACGGTCATGCGCAGCATGGAGACCCCGCGCGAGAGCATCACCGTCGAGAGCATCGATCGCCCGAAGGCGACCAGCGCGTCCTCCGGATGCTCCAGGGCTTCGGGCAGCAGCAGCGGCGCGGTGATCTCCGACACCCGCCGGTCGACGATGGCGCGGATCAGTTCCGGCTTGGAGCCATAGTGGTTGTAGATCGTCTGTTTCGACACGCGCGCGCGGCGGGCGATCTCCTCCATGGAGGCCGCCAGGCCGCGCTCGCCGAACACCTGGGCGGCGGCGTCGAGGATGGCCTCGGTCTTGGCGAGGTCGATCTGGCCGGGCGCGCGCGGCATCAGTGGCCTCCGCCGCCGCCGCTGGGCGGATCGCTCTTGCCCGGCGAGGCCAGGAAGCCGAGCAGGGCGGCGACGGCGCAGCCGAGCGCCAGGAAGTAGAACCCGTCGCCGAAGCCGAGGACGGCGGCGTCGCGGTAGAGGGCCATGCCGAGAAACTTGCGGGCCGCGCCTTCCGGATTGGCCAGGCCCTGGGCCTCCATCATCGAGGTCATGCCGGCCAGCATTTCCTGGCCCTGCAGGCTGGCGATGCTCATGCCCGCTGACAGCTCCGACAGATGCACGGCGGTCTGGTCGGTGAGAATGGTGGTCAGGATCGCCAGGCCGATGGCGCCGCCGACGTTGCGGACCAGGTTCACCAGCCCCGAGGCGTCCTTCATCAGCGAGACCGGCAGGGTGGAGACCGACAGCGCCTGGGCCGCGATCATCGCCACCATCACCCCGAAGCCGCGGATCGCCTGCAGGGCCGCGAACTCCCAGAAGCCCCATTCGGCGGTGACCCGCACCCCCAGCCCCACGCCGTAGGCGGCGAGCGCGAAGCCGGCGACCAGCGAGATGCGCGGGTCCATCAGCCGCACGACGCGGCCGACGACCGGGGCGCTGAGGAACATGGCCAGGCCCGAGACCAGCATGGTGGTGCCGACCTCGGCCGCCGAGTACTGGCGGATCTGGCCGAGGAACAGCGGCAGGATGAAGGTGCCGCCGAACAGGCTCATGCCCGACACCGCGTTCATCAGGAAGCCGAGCGTGAAGTTGCGGTCCTGGAACGGTTTGAGCGAGACGATGGGCTGTCGATAGGTCAGCTGCCGCCAGATGAACACCACCCCGGTGATCACCGCGGTGACGGTCAGCCACAGGATCAGGTCGTCGTCGAACCAGCCCTCGCCCGAGCCCTCTTCGATGACGTACTGCATCGACAGCAGGAAGACGGTCATGGTGAACAGGCCGAACCAGTCGATGCCCTTGGCCAGGCTCGGGTCGCCCTTGTCGAAGTCGCCGTAGCGGCCGACCAGGAACATCACCAGCAGGCCGGGCGGGACGTTGATGAAGAACAGCCAGCGCCAGTTGAGCGCCTCGGTCAGGTGACCGCCCAGGGTCGGGCCGATGGTCGGCGCCAGGGTGACGATCAGGCCGACCGTGACGTTGGCCATCACCCGCTTTTCGGGCGGGAACACGGTCATGGCGGTGGCGAACACGGCCGGGATCATCGCGCCGGCGGTCAGGCCCTGCAGCGCCCGGGTGACGATCATCATCTCGATGCTGGTCGACAGGCCGGTGAGGATCGAGGTGACGATGAAGCCGGCGGCAGCGAACACGTAGACCGGCCGCGTGCCCCACATCTTGGTCAGGTACGCGGTGAGCGGAATGATCACCACCTCGGCCAGCAGGTAGATGGTCTGCACCCAGCTGATCTCGTCGGCGCTGGCGCCGATGCCGGCCTGGATCTGGCTGAGCGAGGAGGCGACGATCTGGATGTCGAGCGTGGCCATGAACTGGCCGACCACCATCCCGCCGAAGCCGAGGAAGATCTTGACCCAGTCGACCTCGCCCGAGGCGGTGACGTGCGCGCCGGCCGGCGCGGGCGGGGCCGGCGCCGGGGATTTCTGCGGATCGTCGAGGGCGGCGTCGGTCACGGCCGCAGGTCCCTAGCGGGCTTCCCCGCGCCGGGCGTACTCGGCCGAGGGCGTGGCTTCGGCGAAGCTCGGGCCGGTGTCGGCGGTGACGTCGACCTTGACGTCGACCGACAGGCCCGGCCGCAGGGCGCCGGCCAACGGCGACTTCGGATCGACGACGATCTTCACCGGCAAGCGCTGGGCGATCTTGGTGAAGTTGCCGACCGCGTTCTCGACCGGGATCAGGGCGAACTCCGAGCCGGTGGCCGGAGCGAAGCTGTCGATGCGGCCGGGGATCGCCTGCTTGCCGAAGGCGTCGGCATGGATGGTGACCGGCTGGCCGATCTTCAGGCGGGCGACCTGGGTCTCCTTGAAGTTGGCGACCACATAGGCCTGGCCCAGCGGCACGACGGTCATCAGCGAGGAGCCGGGGCGGACGTACTGGCCGGTGCGCACGGCGCGCGCGCCGACCACGCCCGAGGCCGGCGCCTTGATCTCGGCGCGTTCCAGGTTGATGCGGGCCTGCTCGACCACGGCGCGGGCGGCCTGGGCCTGGGCGATGGTCTGGTCCCGGGCCGAGCCGAGGCTTTCGGCGCTGCGGCGTTCGGCCTCCAGCGCGGCCTTGGCCTGGGCGACGCTGGCGCTGGCCTGGCCGGCGGCGGCGCGCGCCGACTGTTCACGCTGGGGCGCCACCCAGCCCTGGCCGGCGAGCGTCCCGTAGCGGGCGAGTTCGGCCTGGGCCAGCTGGGACTCGGCGTGGGCGGCGGCGACCCCGGCCGCCTTCTGGGCGATCATCGCCTGTTCGAGCCGGGCCTTGTCGTCGACCGCGCGGACGGCGGCGTCCAGCGCCGCGGCGTTGGCCTCGGCCTGGGCGAGCGCCGCCTTCAGCGGCGCGGTGTCGAGCCGCACCAGCACCTGGCCGGCCTGGACGTGTTGGTTGTCGGCGACCAGAACCTCGGCGACATAGCCGTCGACCTGCGGCGCGACGCTGACCTTGTCGGCCTGAATGAAGGCGTTGTCGGTGGTTTCGAACTTCTGCTTGTTCATCCACCAGACGCCGCCGCCGACCACCAGGCCAAGCGCGACGACCCCGCCGACGGCGAGGGGAACGAACTTCTTGGGCAAAACCGCCATGTGGAGCGCCTGAAAATCCGAAAAATGGACGCAATAGTCCAATCAAGACTGAAGTAGGGCGAGTTCGGACGGCCAGCAATGGGTAAAATGGACGAATGCGTCCAAGAAACCTTAACGAGGCGGAAAGCCGCAGGCGGCAGCAATCGGCGTGAACGGGGCGCGACGATGATCAACGGCAAGATACGATTGGGCTGGCTAGAAGCCTTCGGTCTGTTCGGCGTGACCTTTCTGCTTGGGATGCTGGTCGCATGGAATCTGGCCGAGCGACGCTCGACACCGGGGCTGGTGCGGGACTTGAGCGCCGAACCCGTCGCGGCGAACCGTCAGTTCGCTGAGCGCCTGGCGCGGGCCGTGCCGATCGGCTCTTCCGACGACGAGATGATCGAGTTTCTGAGCGCGCAAGGTTTTAAACTGTACCGGCGTCGTCCGCTGACGACGCAGGAGCAGCATGCGGTGCACGACATGTCGAACATCGTGTGCGCCGTCCGCGCAAATGTCGCCTGGCGAGTCGATGCGTCCGGCCGGGTGACCTCGATGACCAGCCGGGTAGGCGAAGAGGGGTGCTGGTAGCCCTCAGCCCAGCCGCCGCATCCGGTAGGCGTTGATCGCCATGTCGCCGACCCGCTGGGTCAGCCGCCAGTTCACCACCGCGCCGACCGGGGCGCCGATGATCGGGATCAGCTGCGCCATCTTCGCCAGGTCGATATAGTCCCGGTACTCCTGCTGGAAGCGGCGCCAGTCGAAGTCGTCCAGGTGCTGGGGATGGGCGCGGGCGTCCCAGGCCTCCATGGCCCGGAATACATCGGCGCGGTGCGCGGCCGAGGAAAAGGCCAGCTGGAAGATGTGCAGCAGGTAGAGCCGCTCGGAGAAGTCCTTCCCCGACTTGCCGTAGATCGCCATCAAGTCGAACAAGAGCTTGAGTTTGATGGCGATGAGCGCCGGGAAGTCGGCGACCGCCAGCCAGAAGCCGCCGGCCCCGGCGACGCCGCCCTCGACCGCCGCGGTGGTGCGGTAGCCGCCGATGGTCGCGATGGCGCGGGCGTCGCGCACCGCCAACGGGGCGTCGAGCAGGGGCGCTGCGGCGACCACGTTGGAGCCGGTCAGGATCGCGCGGGTCATCTGCTCAATGACCGCGGTGGCGGTCTTGTGCACCTGCTCGGGGATGACCTGGTTGATCTTCTGCTGGACGCCGCGGGTGGTCTTGTCGAGCAGGTTCGGGGCCTTGAGCATCTGGCCGCGCCAGCGGGCGACCTCCTGTCGGGCCCAGGCCTCGTACTCGGCTTCCGACGCGCCGAACGGCGGCTGGTCCTTGGCCACGGCGTCAGGCGTCCGCGACGTGCGCGCGGGCCGCGGAGATGGCGGCGGCGATGGCCCCGCGCGCCTGCGGACTGTTGCGCCAGCAGGTCGAGCCGACCAGGGCCGAAGCGGCCGCACAGACCGCGCCAGCGTCCTGGCGCGCGAGGCCGGCGAGATCCTCGATCCCGACCTGCTCCAGCCGCTGCACCACGGTCGGGCCGACGCCCTTCACGGCCAGCAGGATCGCGCGTTCGTCGGCGGAGAAAGCCATCGCATACCCTCAGTCAGCGTCGCCAATCCCAGAGATAGGGGCTATCGGCGGGAGGGGATAGTCGGCCGCTCCGATCACGGCCTCTTGGACGTCCTCGGGCGCGCCGGGGCGCGGTTCTAACTGGACCTTTGCCGCCGTTCGTCGGCATATCCGCCCATGGCTGAGACCTTCGATGCGGACGTGATCATCGCCGGCGCCGGAATGGCGGGGGCGACCTTGGCGCTGGCGCTGAAGAGCGCGGGACTGGAGCCGCTGCTGATCGATCCGGTGGTGTTCGACGATCAGGTGGCGCCGACCTTCGACGGTCGCGCCTCGGCCATCGCCTTCGCCTCGTTCCGCCAGTGGCGCACCCTGGGCCTGGCCGCCGAGATCGAGCCCTACGCCCAGCGCATCGAACAGATCCTGGTCACCGACGGCTTCTCGCCGGGGGCGGCGGCGCGGGCGCCGACGCCGTTCTATCTGCGCTTCGATTCCGCCGAGATCGCCGACCGCTCGGACGGCGAGCCGCTCGGCTACATGCTGGAGAACCGGCGCACCCGCGCGGCGCTGGCGGTCGGGGTCGGCCGGGCCGCGATCCGGGTCGAGGCGCCGGCCAGGGTCGCGGGCGTCGAGCTCGGCGCCGGCGGGGCCAGCGTCACCCTGGAGGACGGCCGGACCCTGCGCGCGCCGCTGGTGGTCGGGGCCGAGGGCCGCGGCTCGGTGGTGCGCAAGGCGGCGGGCGTCGGCGTCACCGGCTGGGACTATCCGCAGACCGGCGTCGTCGCCACGGTGCGGCTGGCCCGAGGCCACGAAGGCGTGGCCCACGAGTACTTCCTGCCGGGCGGACCGTTCGCGATCCTGCCGCTGACCGAGGACCGCGCCAGCCTGGTCTGGACCGAAAGCCGGGCGAAGGCCGCGGCGCTGAAGGCGGCCTCGCCGCAGGCCTTCCACGCCCATCTGCAGCGCCGGTTCGGCGAGTTCCTCGGCGCGGCGACCCTCGATGGGCCCGTCTTCACCTATCCGCTGTCGCTGCAGCTGGCCGAGCGGATGACCGCGCCGCGGGCGGTGCTGCTGGGCGACGCCGCCCACGGCGTCCACCCGATCGCCGGCCAGGGGCTGAATCTCGGCCTGAAGGGCGCGGCGGCGCTGGCCCAGGTGCTGGTCGAGGCCGCGCGGCTGGGCGAGGACATCGGCTCGGAGCTGGTGCTGGAGCGCTACGCCCGCTGGCGGAGCTTCGACACGGTGATGCTGGCGGCGGCTACCGACGTGTTCACGCGGCTGTTCTCGAACGACAACCCGGTGCTGCGGTTGGCCCGTGGCGTCGGCATGGCGGCGGTCAACCGCATCGGCCCGGCGCGGCGGTTCTTCATGGAAGACGCCGGCGGCGCGACCGGCGACCTGCCGCGGCTGCTGCGCGGCGAGGCGCTGTAGGCACTTGGGTGTCATCCCGGTTTGCGCAGCAAGACCGGGACCCATTCGCGCCGTGCTTGCGGGGTGGGGCGACGCTCAGAACCAGCTTGAACGATCCGGTGTTCATGGGTCCCGGACAAGCGCTGCGCGCTTTCCGGGATGACACCTAAGACTCAACGTCCGGCAGCTCTCCCAGCGCGGGAGCATCTGGAGGTGCAGCGTTTGGAACCGCTCCCTCGCCCCCTTGGGGGAGAGGGTCGGGGTGAGGGGGACTGCTGACTCAGCGGAGCGTCGCTCCGCGTCGCCAGACCCCTCACCTAACCTCTCCCCTCAAGCGGGGAGAGGAACAGGCATCGCCGCCGCGGGACATCAGATCCTCCCCTCATGGGGGAGGTGGCGCGCGCAGCGCGACGGAGGGGGACCGCTCTTCGGGCGGAAGGCTCAAAGTCCCCCTCAGTCAGCTGCGCTGACAGCTCCCCCAGAGGGGGAGCATCGAAGGATCAGTCGATGGTGCGGGCTTCTTCCGGCAGCATGATCGGCACGCCGTCGCGGATCGGATAGGCGAGCTTGGCGCCCTGGCTGATCAGCTCGCCGGCCTCGCGATCATAGACCAGCGGCCCGTGCGTGACCGGGCAGACAAGGATTTCCAGCAGCCGCGGATCGACGTCGGCGGTCAGGGCGAGCGGGGCGAGGGCGTCGGACATGGCGCGCTTCTACTGGATCGACTGCGGGCCGTCATCGTCCGCTTCGAGACTGTCGATCTCGAGCAGGGCGGTCAGGGCTTCGCAGCGGTCGGCGACGGTCGGGGCTTCGAGCAGCGCCTGTTTCTCGGCCGGCTCGAACGGCAGGCCCATCGCCAGCGAGGTCACCAGGCTTTCCAGCGGCGCGGTCTCGGCGGTCTCCCAGTCGATGTCGAGTTCGCGGCGGTTCAGGTAGCGCTTGAGCGCGCCGGCGAAGCGGCGGCGGTCGAAGGCAGGAATATCGGCGGCTTCGACGCTGAGGTCCTCAGCGTAGGACTCGAACTCGGCCCGCACCTGGCGATAGGGGGTGGCCACCGACAGCTCCTCGCGCACCAGGAAGCGGCAGACGCCGGTCAGGGTGATCAGGTAGCGGCCGTCGGAAGTCTCCGAAAAGCTCGTGATCCGTCCGCAGCAGCCGACGCTGGCCAGGTTCGGCCGCGTCCGGTCGCCGCCTGAGCGGGTCTGGACCATGCCGATCATCCGGTCGCCCGCCATGACGTCGTCGATCATGTTCAGGTAGCGCGGCTCGAAGATCTGCAACGGCAGGTCGCCGCCGGGCAGCAGCAGAGCCCCGTCCAGCGGGAACACCGGGATCACCTGGGGGAGATCTGAAGCTCTGCGAAATGCGGCGGCCGGCATGAGGCGGCCCTTCCTCATGAGAACAGGATGGATGAAAGCCGGCGGCGGCCGGCGCGGGTGATGTCGGAGCCGGAACCGGCGGCCTCGAAGATGGTCAGCAGCTGCTTGCGGGCGGCGTCGTCGTTCCAGGCGCGGTCGGCGGCGATGATGGTCAGCAGATGGTCGGAGGCCTCGGCCCAGGCCCCGCGGGCGGCCAGGGCCTTGGCGATCTCGTAGCGGGCCTCGTGGTCGTTGGCGTCCTTGGCCAGGCGTTGTTCGAACTCGCCGGTTTCGCTCGGGCCCTCTTCGGCGAGCGCCAGGGCGGCGCGCACGCTGTCGAGATCGGCGTCCTTGGCGTCGTCCGGGGCCATGGCGGCGATCTCGGCCGCGCGCTCGGCGTCGCCGCCGGTCAGGTAGCAGCGGGCCATGCCGCCGATGGCCTTCACATTGTCGGGCTCGGCCTGCAGCACCTGGGCGTAGGCCTGGGCCGCGCCGCCGACGTCGCCGACCTCCAGGCTTTCCTTGGCCATGGCCAGCAGCTCGTCGACGGCGTTGGCCGGGGCCTGACCGGCGATGCGGTCGACGAACTGCTTCACCTGGCTGTCGGGCAGAGCGCCCATGAAGCCGTCGACCGGGCGGCCGCCGACGAAAGCGAACACCGCCGGAATCGACTGTACGCGCAGTTGGCCGGCGAACTGCGGGTTGGCGTCGATGTCGATCTTGACCAGCTTGACCTTGCCCTTGGCGGCCAGGACGTTCTTCTCGATCGACGGGCCGAGCTGGCGGCACGGGCCGCACCAGGTCGCCCAGAAGTCGACGATGACCGGGGTCTCCTTCGACGCCTCGATGACGTCGGCCACGAAGCTGGCGTCGGTGCCGTCCTTGATCAGGTCGCCGGCGGCGGCTTGGGGCTGGGTCTCGCCGATCAGGCTCATGGGGGTCTTCCAAACGGGGGTTGTCGGGACGTAACGCGTCCGGGCGCTAAAATGGTCCCTTAGAGCCTTCGCTTCAACGGGGCTTTAGGCGTCCTCGACCACGGCCATGGCCGCGAAGTCTACCACCATGGGCGCGATCCCCAGCGCCTGCAGGAAGCGGGCGAACCCGGCCTGGGACACGCCTGTGGTGGCGGTGTTGGTCAGCGGGTGGAAATTCACCCGCTCGGCCTGCGCCAGGTGATGGTCGAGCACGAAGGTCGCCCGATGGTCGACGTCGTTGATCAGGGCGAAGGCGGTGACCGATCCGGGGGTGACGCCGAGCACCTCCTCCATCAGCTCGGCCGAGCCGAACGACAGCCGCGCCGAGCCGATCACCGTGTGCAGCCTCTTGAGGTCGATCTGGGTGTCGTCCTGGGCCGAGATCAGCCACAGGCGGCCCTTGGCGTCCTTGAGGAACAGGTTCTTGGTGTGGGCGCCGGGGATGTCGTCCTTGATCCCCTCGCCCTCGCCGACCCGGAAGACGGCTTCGTGGTCGGTGGTGTGGTGCTCGACGCCGTGGGCGTCGAAGAAGGCGATGAGGTCAGACCGGGTCTTCATGGCGCCTGCTTAGCGCAAGCCCGATGCTGGCCGCTAGCGGCGCGCCGCCGGCGGGTCTAGAGCAGTCGCCAGGACATCAGCTGGAGGAGCCCATGGAGCTCGAGTGCTATCCCACCGCCGAGCGGCCGCCGGAAATCGTGCCGGGCCGGCCGCAGCGCGCCTGGATGGACCGCTTCGCCGAGCGCCACCCCTATCGCTGCCTGCCGCTGACCATGGCCAACACCACCGGCTGGGAGATCCTCTGCCCGATGGCGTTCACCGCCGAGTGGAACGGCGGGGTGATGCAGCATGACATCAAGCTCTTCCCGGACCGGCCGCACCCGGATTTCCACAACTTCGTGAAGAGCCACTTCAGCCACGGGGTGATGACCTTCCACCCCGGCTACCTGTTCAAGACCCCGCCCGGCTGGTCGATGATCGCCCAGGGGCCGCCCAACCACATCAAGGACGGGATCCAGCCGCTGGCCGGCCTTGTGGAGACCGAATGGCTGCCGTTCCCGTTCACGATGAACTGGATGTTCACCCGCCCCGGCCAGGTGCGGTTCGAAAAGGGCGAGCCGTTCTGCTTCATCACCCTGACCAAGGACCGCGAACTCGCCGAGTTCCAGCCGGTGATCCGGGGCATGGACCGCAATCCCGAGCTACGCGAGCAGTACGACACCTGGGAGAAGCATCGCAGCGAGTTCAACAAGCGGATTTTCCGCGCCGACCCCGACGCGACCAAGGAAGCCTGGCAGCGCTACTACTTCCGCGGCGAGTTCCCCGAGGAGACCGGCGAGGCCCCCAAGGACCACGTCAACAAGCGCCGTTTGAAGGGTCCGAAATTCGGTTGAGAAAAAAACGGCTGATGGTGTTGCCAACGTGCGGGCGCTCTGCCATAAGCCCGCTCTCGATTTTCGGGCGGCACGGAACACCAAGTCGCTTCGGAGTGCGGGCGTAGCTCAGTGGTAGAGCACAACCTTGCCAAGGTTGGGGTCGAGAGTTCGAATCTCTTCGCCCGCTCCAATCGGAAATCGGACCAAGCAGGGGTCGCCTTCGGGCGGCCCTTTTGCGTTTCGGCAGGGTCTTCCGCAGCGACCCGAGTTGCGCGGCCGGCGGGCCCTAGTCTATAGGTCGTGCGATGACCCTGGCTCTCGACCTTGCCGGCCTGACGAACGCGCGCACCGCTGCGCGCGCGGCCGCCTGCGCGTCGAAAACCACCATGATGATTATTATTACCCCCACCATCGGAACGGGGCGAACGCGCGCGCTTTAGACAAGCCGACGGATCGCAAGATCAGGAACCCCGCTCCCGAACAGGCAGCGGGGTTTTTTGTTGCGCGCTCCGTCGGTCCTTCATTCTCGAAAGGACTGACTGCAATGGACCACTCCCCCCTCTCAGCGGATCCCGCCAGCGCGGGGCTGGCGGCCCGCCGGTTCGCCGCTGCGCTGGCCCACGAAGCCCTGCTGGAGCAGACCGCCCGCCTGGAGGCGACGCTGACCGGCGGCCTCGAAGCGCTGCTCGCCGTCGAGCAGGCGCTGGACCTGGCCTGGCCGAGCGCCGCGCCGGCCTGCGAGCTGATCTGGGCGACCGAGGCCGCGCCCGAGGCGCTGCGCCTGCGCGCCTTCGACGGGGACGGGCGGCTGCTGCTGGCCAAGGTCTACACCGACCAGGCGCTCAAACATGGCTGAGCGGCGGACCTTTCTGATCGAAGCGCGCCCGGAGGCGGACATCGTCCTGCGGGTGCTGGCCCCGTTCGCGGTCCAGGGCGCGCAGATTCTCAGCCTGGCCGCCGAGCAGGGCGCTGGGGCGACCTCGATCCGGCTGGAGGCGGGCGGCATCGGCGCCGAGGCCGCCGGGTTGCTCGTCGAGCGGTTGCGGGCCATGCCGGCGGTCACCACCGTCGGGCTGGGTTGGCGCGCCGCGGTCTGACTTTATTTGGCTGGATGAGCCGTTTATTTACCCTGCCTGCCTAGAAGCCGCCTTCGGTTCAGCCGTCGGGGCGCGTTTTTTAGTGTTCAAAGTGTTAAATTGCCTGGCGACAGAACATGATCTGCGCCTGGTTGTTGTCGCTGGACTCGTGTGCTTCGGCGGTTGTTTCACGGCCTTTCGTCTATACTCAAGGATGCGAACCGCATCGGAACACGGTGTGCGTGCAGCCTGGGTGCTGCTGACCGGCCTGGTCGCCGGCTGCTCGGTCTGGGCGACGCACTTCATCGCCATGCTGTCCTACGAATCCGGGCTGCGCTCGGGCTTCCTGCCGCTGGGCACGCTGGCCTCGCTGCTGATCGCCGGGGTGTTCATGGCCGCGGCGTTCGCGGCGCCGGCCTTCGCGCCGGGGCGGGCCGGCAAGATCGCCGGCGGCGTGCTCGCCGGCCTCGGCGTCGGGGCGATGCACTACACCGGCATGGGCGCCTATGTGACCGAGGGCGTGCTGGCCTGGGACCTGGCGATCGTGGCCGGGTCGGTCGTGGCCGGGCTCGGCGGGGCGCTGGCGGCGATGTTCGCGGCCCGTGACGCCGCGCGGCTGTCGCAGCAGCTGCTGGCCGGCCTGCTGCTGACGCTCGCGATCTGCAGCCTGCACTTCGCCGGCATGGGCGCGATCACCGTCACGCCGGATCCGTCGATCCATGTTCCGGCCCAGATGCTGTCGTCGGTGATGATGACCCTGGCCGTGGCGCTGATCGTCGGCCTGATCATCCTGGGCGGGCTGGGCGCCGTGCTGATCGAGGGCGGGGCGAACGCCCAGGCCCTGACCCGCATCCGCCGCCTGGCCGACGCCGCCTATGAGGGCATCGTCGTCGTGCAAGGCGACCGCATCCAGGACGCCAACGCCGCGTTCTGCGCGCTGGCCGGCGCGCCGCTGGCCGACCTGGCCGGCCGCCAGCTGACCGGCGAGCTGCTGATGTTCGACGACGCCTCCTGCGTCGCTCACAACGCGCGCTGCGAGGGCGTGCTGCGCCCGCACGGCGGCGGCGAGGACATTCCCGTCGAGACCTTCGGTCGGATGCTCGAACGGCGCCGCGAAGCCGGCGAGGCGGGCGACGTCATGGTGCTGGCGGTGCGCGACCTGCGCGAGCGCCGCTCGGCCGAGGAGAAGATCCGCTACCTGGCCGAACACGACGGCCTCACGGGCCTGGCCAACCGTCGTGGTGCAGATCGGGGCGGACGACCAGCCGGCCGCCGCGGCCGAGCTCTGCGCCGAACTGCTCGAGGTGCTGAGCGCGTCCGTCCCCTATGCCGATCAGCAGTTGCAGGTCGGGGCCAGCCTCGGCGTCAGCCTCTATCCTGACGACGGGGAGAGCGGCGAAGCGCTGCTGGTCAACGCCGATATGGCGCTCTACCGCGCCAAGGAGGACGGCCGCGGGAGCTATCGGTTCTTCAAGCGCGAGATGGACGAGACGATCCGCGAGCGCCGGACGCTGGCGCGCGAGCTGCGCCAGGCGATCACCGCCGATGAGCTGGTGCTGCACTACCAGCCGCTGGCCCGCGCCGAGGACGGCGAGGTCTGCGGCTACGAGGCGCTGGTCCGCTGGCGTCACCCGCAGCGCGGCATGATCGCGCCGATCGACTTCATTCCGGTGGCCGAGGAGAGCGGGCTGATCCTGCCGCTCGGCGAATGGGTGCTGCGCCGCGCCTGCGCCGACGCGGCGGCCTGGGACAAGCCGCTGCGCATCGCTGTCAACCTGTCGCCCGTGCAGCTGCACCAGGCGAACCTGCCGGCGGTGGTGCACGAGGTGCTGATGGAGACCGGCCTGGCTCCGCGCCGGCTGGAGCTGGAGATCACCGAGACGGCGCTGTTCAAGGACTATCAGCGGGCGCTCGACAACCTGCGCCGGCTGAAGGCGCTGGGCGTGCGCATCGCCATGGACGACTTCGGCACTGGTTTCTCGTCGCTCTCGACCCTGCAGTCGTTCCCGTTCGACAAGATCAAGATCGACAAGAGCTTCGTCGAGAACATTCACCGCCACGACCGGGCGACGGCCATCGTCAAGGCGGTGCTGGGCCTGGGCCGCAGCCTGGACATCCCGGTCACCGCCGAGGGCGTCGAGACGCTCGAGCAACTGGAGTTCCTGCGCGGCGAGGCCTGCGCCGAGGTCCAGGGCTATGCGATCGGTCGTCCGGCGCCGCTGACGGCGCTGGACGACTGGTCCGAGGCGCCGGCCCAGAAGGTCGGCTGAAGCCTACGGCACGGGGCGCAGCACCCGCGGGCCGAGATTGCTCATCACCGCGCGGGCGTCGAAGGCCCCGGGGTTGTCGGCCGGCTTGGCGCCGCGGCGCATGACGATCTCGGCGCTGGCCTCGAACTTGGTCACGGTGCGGACGTCGACGCTGCTCGACCAGAAGGGGTCGCCCCAGTAGGGGTCCCAGGTCCGCCAGCCGTACGGGCCGCCGTAGTAGCGCCAGGCCGGACGCCAGTAGCCGTAGCTCGGCCCGTACCAGGGGCTGTAGAACGGATCGCGGTCGATATAGGTGCGGCGGTCGGCGTCGGTGTTGCGGTCGACGATCTCGAACCAGTCGTAGCCCTGCTGCACGGTCAGCTCGGCGGCCCGATAGAGCAGATAGCCCTCGACCGTCTCGCGCGAGGTCAGGCTGTTGCCGGAGAACGTGACCCGGAAGCGGTCGGTCTCGACCTGCTGCTCTGAATAGCCGCCCTGGACCTTCTGGCCGGTGACGTTCGGTTGGTAGGGCGTGGCGGTCGTGCAGGCGCCGAGTAGGGCCGTGAGGGCCAGGCTGGCGACGATGGCGGCGGATTTACGTGACATGACTTTCGGACCCGAATTTCCACGTCTCTCGCGGAATGTGGCGCACTAGGGAAAAACACCTGGGCCTAATTATGGTTGCGCTTGTTAAGCTCCGCCAGCTTTGCGCGCCATCAATACCGCCGCGGTGAGCAGCAGCAGACCGACGACCACCGCGAAGCCGCGGGCGAAGCGCGGCTCGGTCATCCTGGCGGCCAGGGCCGCGCCGCCGAGGCCGTAGGCGCTCATCGCCAGGATATCGAGGGTCAGGGTCGCGCAGGCGAACGCCGCCAGCTGGGCCGGCAGCGGCCGCGCAGGGTCCAGGAACGGCGGCAGCACGGCGGTGAAGAACAGCACCGCCTTGGGATTGGCGATCTGCACCGTGAAGCCGTCGAGATAGGCCGACTTGCCCTGCCTGAACGCCTGGTGGCCCGGTTCGGCGTCGTGACGGAGGGCGCCCAGCAGCGACTTGACGCCCAGCCAGGCGATATAGGCCGCCCCGGCGAAGGCCAGCAGGTGGAAGACCTGCGGGAAGCCCAGGATCAGCGCGCCGAGCCCGAGGGCCGCGGCGCAGAACCAGACCAGGGTGGCGGTGTTCATGCCGGCCACCCCGACCAGGGCGGCGGCCTTGCCCTTCTGGGCCCCGGTGGCGATGGCGAACAGGTTGGCCGGGCCGGGGGTCACGGCCATGACGGCCATCACGCCCAGGAAGGCGCCGTAGCGGGCAGGATCGACGGGCAGCTGCATGGGTCTATCGGCCGTGGTGAAACGCAGAAATGCTGAGTCCGCCCCGAGGTAATCCCCATTGCGCCTGTCGGAAAGCTCTGCGAGTTGCGGCGCCTGAAACGGAGGGGCGATGGGTCCTGAATTCTGGCTTTACGCCGCGGTCGGCTTCGCCGCCCAGTTGGTCGACGGCGCGCTGGGCATGGCCTACGGCGTGGTCTCGACGACCGTGCTGCTGGCCAACGGCGTGCCCCCGGCCAGCGCCTCGGCCAGCGTCCACGCGGCCAAGGTGTTCACCGGCGCGGCGTCGGCCGCCTCGCACATCGCCCACCGCAACGTCGACTGGCGGCTGCTGGCGCTGCTGTCGCTGGGCGGGGTCGTGGGCGGGGTGGCCGGCACCTATCTGCTGACCTCGGTCGACGGCGAGCAGATCAAGCCGTTCGTGGTCGCCTGGCTCGGCCTGATGGGGCTGGTGATCCTCTACCGCGCCTGGAAGGGCGCGCGGCCCAAGCCGTTCTCCTGGAAGTCGCCGGCGCCGCTGGGGCTGGTGGGCGGATTCTTCGACGCCGTCGGCGGCGGGGGCTGGGGCCCGGTGGTCACCTCGACCCTGCTGGGTACGGGCGCCGACCCGCGCAAGGCGATCGGCACCACCAACGCCGCAGAGGCCTTCGTGGCCGCCGCGGTGTCGGCTGCGTTCCTCGCCGCCCTGGTGACGGGGCACTGGGAGACCGAGGGCCTGCGCGACCACCTCTGGTCGGTGCTGGGCCTGATCGGGGGCGGCGTCGTGGCCGCCCCGATCGCCGGCTGGATGACCAAGGTCATGCCGATCTGGGCGCTGACCTGGGTCGTGGGATATGTGGTCACCGGCCTGGCGATCTGGCAGGCGGTGGTGCTGTTCGGCTAGGCTCCGACGGTCGCCAGGGTCCAGATGATCCGCCCGGCGGCGCCGAACAGCAGGATGGCGGTGGCGGCCAGCTGAATGAGAAAGCCGGCCTCGCGCTTCTTCGGGTCGGCGACATAGCCCAGCGCATAGAGGATCCGCCCGACGATCCAGACCACGCCCAGTCCGGCGGCGATCAGGTCGTTCCAGTAGATCGCGAACAGCCACATGGCGGCCAGGAAGATCGGCAGCCACTCCAGGGTGTTGTAGTGAACGCGGATGTGCCGCTCGAGGATCGGGTCGCCGGTCATGGCCGGCGCGGCGACGCCGCACTTGGCGCGGGCCTGGCCGACCCGCAGGCCCATCCAGAAATAGGTCAGAAGCGCGGCGACGGTGACCAGCGCCACATAGCTGTGCGGTTGCATGTTTCCCCCTGAATCGGCCGGTGAATGCGGCCGTTAGGGGGCGGAGCTTCGCACGGCTCAGCTGGGCGGGGAACACTTTCAGGCGTTCCGCGCGTTTACGGGTATCCACGGAAAATTGGAGGCCCCGCCATGCTGGTCGACTCCGAAGCGATCCGCGAGATTTCCTATGACGAGCATCGCGCCAAACTGTTCGTGACGTTCCACGACGGCGACCGCTACGTCTATGTCGGCGTCCCCGGAGAGGTGCACCGAAGTTTCCTGGACGCGGACTCCAAAGGCCGGTTCTTCGCCTATGAGATCCGCGACCAGTACCCCTACAACAAGGTCGAGGCCTGAGGGCCCTACCTGTTGAGCCGCTGTTCCTCCCCGGCTTCGCAGGGGAGGAAAGTAGGGTTAGCCCCGACGATCGCGCTTGGCGGCCACGCGCAGGCGCAGGGCGTTGAGCTTGATGAAGCCGGCGGCGTCGCGATGGTCGTACGCCACCTTGCCTTCCTCGAAGGTGACCAGGTCCTGGTCGTACAGCGAGTACGGGCTGGTGCGGCCGATGACCGTGACGTTGCCCTTGTAGAGCTTCACGCGGACCTGGCCGGTGACGTTCTTCTGGCTGTAGTCGATCGCCGTCTGCAGCATCTCGCGCTCGGGCGCGAACCAGAAGCCGTTGTAGATGAGCGATGCGTACTTCGGCATCAGCTCGTCCTTCAGGTGCATCGAGCCGCGGTCGAGGGTGATGCTTTCGATGCCGCGGTGGGCGGCCAGCAGGATGGTCCCGCCCGGGGTCTCGTAGACGCCGCGCGACTTCATGCCGACGAAGCGGTTTTCGACCAGGTCGAGGCGGCCGACGCCGTTGTCGTGACCCAGCTGGTTCAGCTTGGTCAGCAGGGTGGCCGGGCTCATCTTCACGCCGTCGATGGCGACGGGGTCGCCGTTCTCGAAGTCCATCGTGAAGACGGTCGGCTCGTTCGGCGCGTCCTCAGGCGAGATGGTGCGCATGTGCACGAACTCGGGGGCCTCGACCGCCGGGTCTTCGAGCACCTTACCCTCGGACGAGGAGTGCAGCAGGTTGGCGTCGACGCTGAACGGGGCCTCGCCGCGCTTGTCCTTGGTGATCTGGATCTGGTGCTTCTCGGCGAAGTCCAGCAGCGCCTCGCGGGACTTGAAGTCCCATTCGCGCCAGGGGGCGATCACGTGGATGTCGGGCTCCAGCGCGTAGTAGCCGAGCTCGAAGCGGACCTGGTCGTTGCCCTTGCCGGTGGCGCCGTGACTGACCGCGTCGGCGCCGGTCTGGCGGGCGATCTCGATCTGGCGCTTGGCGATCAGCGGCCGGGCGATCGAGGTGCCGAGCAGGTACTGGCCCTCATAGACGGTGTTGGCGCGGAACATCGGGAACACGAAGTCGCGCACGAATTCCTCGCGCAGGTCCTCGATGAAGACGTTCTCGGGCTTCACGCCGGCGGCGATCGCCTTGGCGCGGGCGGGTTCGATCTCCTCGCCCTGGCCGAGGTCGGCGGTGAAGGTCACGACCTCCGCCCCGTACTCGGTCTGCAGCCACTTCAGGATGATCGAGGTGTCGAGCCCGCCCGAGTAGGCGAGGACGACTTTCTTAATGGAGGACTTCGTGCTCATGGACGGCACCCTAGGCCAAGATCAAAACAATTGGATTGCAAATACGCCAACAATCGTCGCGATATTGGCGCCAGATTTTACAACAGTCTCTCAGAAGGGCGCCTGGCGCCATGAAACTCGACGCCATCGACCGCCGCATCCTGCGCGCCCTGCAGCGCGACGGCCGGATGCAGAATATCGAACTCGCCAAGGAGGTGGGACTCTCTCCGTCGCCCTGTCTGCGCCGGGTTCGGCTGCTGGAGGAGGCCAGCGTCATCGAGCGCTATGTGGCGGTGGTCGACGGAGCCAAGGTCGGGGTGGGGCTGACGGTGTTCGCGCGGGTCTGGTTCAAGACCCAGGACGCGGCGATGACGCACCAGTTCGCCGAGGCGGTGCGGCGCTTCCCCGAGGTGGTCGAGTGCTACCTGACGACCGGCGAGTGCGACGCCCTGCTGCGCATCGTCACCGCCGACCTGAACAGCTACTGGCGCTTCCAGGCCGACCACCTGACGCGGATCCCCAGCGTGCAGAGCGTGAAGACCGACGTGCCGATGGAGACCGTCAAGCGCAGCTACGAGATCCCGCTGACCTGAGGCTTAAGACTTCAGCGCGCCTTCGCCGTCCAGGGTCGACAGCGCGCCCTTCAGCCACTGCAGGTGCACCATGGCGACGATCGCGGCCAGCGTGGCGCGCAGGCCGAAAAAGATGACGTTGGCGGACAGGTCGGCCGCGTTGCGGTGACCCCAGAGCAGCGCCACGCCGACCACGAAGGCCAGGGCGACCGGGGCGATCAGCGCCGTGTTGCGCGGCAGCCGCCAGGTCCCGACCATCGGCACCATCACGCTTGCGTCCATGCGCCGCCAGGCCACCCGCGCGGCGCCGGCCATGATCGACAGGGCGATGATCCAAAGCGTGTCGGCGGCGATACTCAGCACATTCATCAGACGCTCACCTGGGTCCCGAGCTCGACCACGCGGCCGGGCGGAATCTTGTAGAAGTCGGTCGGGTTGGCCGCGTTCTTCATGAGGAAAATGAAGATCTTGTCCTGCCAGAGCGGCATGCCCGATTGAGCTGAGGGCACGATCGAGCGGCGGCCGAGGAAGAAGCTGGTGGCCATGATGTCGAACTTCAGGCCGAGCTTGCGGCACAGCCCCAGCGCCTTGGGCAGGTTGGGGCTTTCCATGAAGCCGTAGGAGATGAAGACCTTCTTGAAGTCGTCGTTGACCGGCTCGATGCGGATGCGGTCGGCCTCGCGCACCCGCGGGGTCTCGGTGGTGACCACGGTCAGGATGATGTTTTTCTCGTGCAGAACCTTGTTGTGCTTGAGGTTGTGCATCAGGGCGACGGGCGCGATGTCGGGGTCCGAGGTCAGGAAGATCGCTGTCCCGGGCGCGCGGTGCGGAGCCCGGGCCTTGAGGATCTCGGACAGCTCGACCAGCGGCACGGAATCGCGCCGCGTCTTGTCCGAGAGGATCTGGGCGCCGCGGGTCCAGGTCCACATGATCAGCACCAGGAAAGCGCCCATCACCAGCGGCATCCAGGCCCCGTCCGGGATCTTCAGCAGGTTGGAGCCGATGAACACCAGGTCGATGGCGCCGAAGGCGCCGGCGCCGAGCGCGGCCTGCCAGACCGGTCGCTTCCACATGTGCCGGATGATCACGAAGAACAGAAGGGTGTCGACGAACATCGCCCCGGTAACCGCGATGCCGTAGGCGGCGGCCAGCGACGACGACGTCTGGAAGGTGAACAGCAGGATCAGCACGCCGATCATCAGATAGGTGTTCACCTGCGGCACGTAGATCTGGCCGGCCTGGGTCTCGGAGGTGCGGCGGATGTCGATGCGCGGCAGCAGGCCGAGCTGCACCGCCTGTTGGGTCATCGAGAACGCGCCGGTGATCACCGCCTGGCTGGCGATGACGGTCGCGGCGGTGGCCAGCACCAGCACCGGCCAGTAGGCCAGCTCGGGGACCATTTCCCAGAACGGGTTGAACCGCGCATCGGTATGGGCGAGCACGTTGGCGCCCTGCCCGAGATAGTTCAGCGCCAGGCAGGGCAGGGCGAAGAACAGCCAGGAGATGCGGATCGGCTTCAGCCCGAAGTGCCCCATGTCGGCGTAGAGCGCCTCGGCCCCGGTCACCGCCAGGAAGACGCTGCCGAGGATCACGAACCCGACCCAGCCGTTGTCGAACAGGAACATCACCCCGTAGTGCGGGCTGAAGGCGCGCAGGATCGACCAGTCGTCGGCGATGTGGAACATGCCGAGCCCGCCGAGCACCAGGAACCAGGCGGCCATGATCGGCCCGAAGAAGGCCGCGACCCGATGGGTGCCGCGGGCCTGGACCATGAACAGCGCGACGAGCACGCCGGCGGCGATCGGCACCAGATAGGGCTCGATGCCGGCCCCGACGCCGGGCGCCTCCTTGAGGCCCTCGACCGCCGAAAGCACCGAGATCGCCGGCGTGATGATGCCGTCGCCGTAGAACAGCGCCGCCCCGATCACCCCCAGGAAGAACACCCAGGTCGAGCGTTTGGGCAGATGGCGCTGGGCCAGCGCCATCAGGGCCAGGGTTCCGCCCTCGCCCTTGTTGTCGGCGCGCATCAGGAAGACGACGTACTTGATGGTGACGATGAGCACGAGCGCCCAGATCACCAGCGACACCACGCCCAGCACGGCCAGCTCGGCGGCCCCGCCGGAGCGCGAGTGGTGCAGGGCTTCCTTCATCGCGTAAAGCGGGCTGGTGCCGATGTCGCCGAACACGACACCGATCGCACCCAACGCCAGGGCGGCGAAGCTGTCCCGCTTGTGGGAATGAGATT
Organism: Phenylobacterium sp. NIBR 498073; assembly: GCF_027286305.1. Lineage (NCBI taxonomy): Bacteria > Pseudomonadati > Pseudomonadota > Alphaproteobacteria > Caulobacterales > Caulobacteraceae > Phenylobacterium > Phenylobacterium sp. NIBR 498073. Next base: position 25,882 of record NZ_CP114599.1, on the reverse strand, counting down.
CCTCGGTCGCCTCTTGAGCGACGGCGGCTGAGTCAGCCATTCAAGGTCTCCGGGAACACGACAGAGGCTCCCAAGCGCGGCCCGATGCCGCAAAGGCGGGCGCGATTACACCCAATCTCGCCAGCGTACAATCGCCGCGTGCCGGCGTCACGCTGGCGTGACCGCCAGCGGCGGCTTGACCTTGTACGCGCTTTCGCCACCTTCGGCGCTGTTCGCGACGCAAGGGGCGCAGATGGACCGCAGATTGGCGTTGGTGACCGGCGGCTCGGCCGGGATCGGGGCGGCGTTCGCCAAGATCTACGCCAGCCACGGCTACGACGTGGCCCTGACCGCCCGCCGCGCCGACCGCCTGGAGCGGCTGTCCGAGGAGATCCGCCTGGGCCACGGGGTCGAGACCCTGACCTTCGCCGCCGACCTGGCCGATCCGGACGCGCCGCGGATGATCCTCGAGCACCTGGCCGCCCACGGCCGGTCGGTCGACGTGCTGGTCAACAACGCCGGCTACGGCGTGCCCGGGGCGTTCCTCGAGTCGTCCTGGGAAACGCATGACGCCTTCCTGCGGGTGATGCTGACGGCGCCGACCGAGCTGGCCTATCGCGTGCTGTCGGGCATGACCGAGCGCCGCTTCGGGCGGATCGTCAACGTCGCCTCGCTGGCCGGGCTGATCCCCGGCTCGCCGGGCGCGACGCTCTACGGGGCGGTGAAGAGCTACCTGATCAAGGCCTCGCAGAGCCTGCACCTGGAGACCCTGGACAAGGGCGTGCACGTCACCGCCCTGTGCCCGGGCTTCACCTATTCGGAATTCCACGACGTCAACGACACCCGCGAGCAGATCAGCCGCAGCGCCCCGCCGTGGATGTGGCTGGGGGCCGACGAGGTCGCCGCCGCCGGCTACGAGGCGGCCGAGGCGAACCGGCCGATCTGCGTGCCGGGCGCGCCGAACAAGGCCATCGCCGCGGGGGTGAAGCTGCTGCCCGACGAGTGGGCGCTGGCGCTTATGGCTTCGCAGGGGCCGCGCTTCCGCGGGAAGCTCTGAGGCCTATCGGCAGGGGCAGGGCGCGAACCTGCCGGTTGAGGGTGTTTCTGACGATAGAGCCGCCAGAAGCCTGCCGATGGGCGGTCTTTCGGCAGGTTTGGGGCCGCGAGGCCGCAGGAAGCTGACGATAGCCAAGTGTCATCCCGGTTTCGGCGCAGCCGAAGACCGGGACCCATTCGCGACGTGAAGGCAGAATGAGGCGAGGCTGCGGGCCATCCTGATCGATCAGGTGTTCATGGGTCCCGGTCTTGCTTCGCAAACCGGGATGACACCCTTGGATCACTTCGCGTAGGGCGCGGCGGCTTCGCGCAGGATGACCCCGGCGGTGGACTCGGCGATGCCGGCCAGGATGAACTGCACGGCCAGCGCGCAGAGGATCAGGCCCAGCACCCGCACGACGATGGTCAGGCCGATCCGCCCGAGCAGCCGGCTGATCAGCGGCGTCGCCCAGAAGATCAGCATGGTGACCAGCGACAGGGCGGCGATCACCGCCACCCCGACCGCCGCGCCGCCCAGTCCGAACTGCTTGGCCTCGCTGGCGTAGATGACCACGGTCGAGATCGCGCCCGGCCCGATCAGCAGCGGCATGGCGAACGGGACGATCATCCGCTCGAAGCGGCGGCGGGCGTGGGCGCGGCCCTCGCCGACCGGCGCATCCTCGTCGGCGGCGCCGGCGAAGGCGGCGGTGAAGTCGTCGCGCGCCATTTCCAGGCCGAGCAGGAACAGGATCACCCCGCCGGCGATGCGGAAGGCCGGGAGCGAGATGCCGAAAAACTCGAGCAGCGACAGGCCCGAGAAGTAGAAGAAGGTCAGGAAGCCGAGCACGAACAGAGCGATGTAGACCGAGATCAGCCGCGCATCCTTGGACTTCACCCCGTTGGTCGCCGCCGCGAACAGCGGGACGTTGCCGATCGGATCGATCAGCGCGAACAGGGCGACGAAGAAGTTGACGGCGAAGTCCCACTGGCTCATGCAGACGTCTTAGCCCAATTCGCCACGCCCGCCGACCGCCCGCAGCGGAAGCGCGCGCCTGCCTGAAAGGACGCCGCCATGGCCGTCATCGAAGCCCCTGTCCGCGCCGACCCGCGCCTGATCGTGCCGTTGGACGTGCCGACGCTGGCCGAGGCCCGCGCTCTGGTCGAGGCGCTGGGCGAGACGGTCAGCTTCTACAAGGTCGGGTTGGAGCTGTTCGCCACCGGCGGCGGCATGACGCTGGCCCAGGAGCTGAAGGCGAAGGGCAAGCAGGTGTTCCTCGATTGGAAGCTGCACGACATCGGGACGACGGTGCAGCGCTCGGCGGCGGTGCTGGCCGACACCGGCTGCGACTTCCTGACCGTCCACGCCGAGCCGCAGGTGCTGAAGGCCGCGGTCCAGGGCCGCGGCCGCTCGAACCTGAAGATCCTCGGGGTCACGGTGCTGACCAGCCTGACCGACGCTGATCTGGTCGAGATGGGCTTCCAGGAGAGCGCCCGGCAACTGGTCGAGCGGCGCATCCACCACGCCATCGCCGCCGGGGCCGACGGGGTGATCGCCAGCCCGCATGAGGCCGAGCTCGCCCGCAAGCTGGGCGGCAAGGACTTTCTGGTGGTCACGCCCGGCGTGCGGCCCGACTGGTCGGCCAAGAACGACCAGGCCCGCGCCGCCACCCCGGCCGACGCCCTGCGCGCCGGCGCCAGCCACATCGTCTGCGGCCGCCCGATCACTGCGGCCAACGACCCGCGCGAGGCCGCGCTGCGGGTGGCCGGCGAGATGGCGGGCGTCTAGGGGCGGCGGGCCGCGGCCTCGCGGCGGCGCTTAGAAGTCGACGGCGATGCCCTTGCGTTCCCAGTCGCCGAAGCGGGTCGGCTCGGGGCCGGCGGGGCCGCCGAGCTCAGCTTCGCGGGCCTGGCGCTCCTGCTCGGCGGCGTGGCGGGCGGCGGCCTCTTCCAGGGCGCGGCGGGCGGCGGGGGTCAGCACCTTCCCCGGGGCGGCGTTGGGCGGTTCGCTCATGGGGCTGAGATAGAGACTTCGAGGCCGGGACGCTAGGCCGCGCGCGGCCCGACCAGGGTGCGGGCGGGGGCGCCGTGGGTCAGGGCGCCTAAGATCCGCGCCACCCGCGGCGAGCCGGCGTCGGCCTGGCGATAGGCCAGGCCCACCTCGCGGCGCAGCGTCAGGTCGGCGAGCGGGCGGGTGACGATGGCGCCGTCGGCCGGGGCGACGCCTTCGGGGATCACCGTCACGCCGAGGCCGGCCTCGACCAGGGCGAGGGCCCACTCCTCGCTGGCGGCGACGGCGACGACCTGCGGCTTGAAACCGAGGTCGGCGGTCTGGTCGGCGTTCTCGCAGTGGCAGCGGGCGACCAGCGGCAGGCCCTCGAGATCGGCCAGGGCCAGCTGCGGCTTCAGGCGCAGCGGGTGGCGCGGCGGCAGGGCCAGCACGTAGCCCTCGGACCACAGGGGCGAGAACGCCTCGTCCTCGCCCAGCATGGTCCGCGAGACGATCCGCGCGTCGCAGGGGGCGTCGACCTCGGCCAGCAGCAGCCGCAGGTCTGCGGCGGCGGTCAGCGGCTGCAGCAGGGCGAGCACCCGCGGGATGTCGAGACTGCGCATCAGCCCCAGGGTCACCTCGCCGGCCGGGGCCGGCTCGAACAGCGACTTGAGCGACAGGGCGTCGTCCACCACCCGCCGGGCGCGGGGATAGAGGGCGTCGGCCGCCGCGGTCGCCGCCACGCCCTTGCGATGGCGGACGAAGAGGACGGCGCCCAGCTCGCGCTCCAGCGCCGCCAGGGCGGCCGAGATCGACGGCTGGGAAATGAAGCAACGCCGGGCGGCGGCGGTGACGCTGCCGGTCTCGTAGACCGCCAGGAAATAGCGCAGTTCCCGCAGTTCCATAGTCATCACCTATGGCAAAGTTCAGATATCTATATTTTACGTATGGATGGGCGCGCGCAAGGCTGAAAGGAGATCAGGAGATCCCGATGCCGTCCCACGCCCTGTCCCGCCGCCTTGTCCTGACCGCGCTCGCCGCCGCCTCGCTGGCGGCCTGCGCGGCGCCCGCGCCGAATGCTCCCGCCGCGCCGCGCCCGCCGCCGGCCGCCCATCCGCCGGCCGGCATGACGCTGAGCGCGCTGCCCTCGGGCTCCACGCAGTCGACGGCCGGCATGGCCTTCGAGGGCGGCCGGCGCAATGAGGCGCGCACCTTCGTGACCGGGGCGATCCTGGTCGATCACCCCAAGGGCGCGCTGCTGTTCGACGCCGGGTACGGGCGCGACCTGGCCGAGCACTTCAAGACCGCCCCGTCGATCATGCAGGCGCTGATCAAGCCGCAGCTGACGACGCCCGTGGCCGAGCAGCTGGCGGCCGGCGGCGTGCCGCCCTCGCGGCTGAAGGCGGTGGTGCTGACCCACGCCCATTGGGACCACGTCAGCGGCCTGCAGCATCTGGCCGGCGTTCCGGTCTGGGTTCCCAAGGCCGAGCTTGGCTTCGTGACCAGCGGCGACGGCGCGGCCAAGCTCGCCCGCAAGCTGGGGCTCGCCGACTACAAGACCTACGACTTTCCCGACGGCCCCTATCTCGGCTTCGCGCGGAGCTGGGACGTGTTCGAGGACGGCAGCGTGGTGCTGGTCCCGGCGCCGGGCCACACGCCGGGCTCGATCGCCGCCTTCGTCAGCACCCCGGACGGCAAGCGTTATGTGCTGGTCGGCGACACCGCCTGGCAGGCCGAGGGCGTCGAGCTTCCGGCGCAGAAGCCGATGCTGAGCCGACTGATGGTCGACGACGAGGGGCCGGCGACCTGGGCCATGCTGCAGCGTCTGCACGCCGCGCGGCAGGCCGTGCCCGGGCTGATCGTGGTGCCGGCCCATGACGACCGGGTGTGGCGGCGGCTGCCGCAGTTCGCCGGCGTCAGTCCGAGCCCAGCAGCGCCTTCGCCGCCACGGTCTTGAGCCGCAGGCCCTCGATCTCGCGGAAGGCGAGGTCCTTGGCCCCGAAGTACTCGGCCTGGTTCGTGGCGTTCCAGTCGGTGGTGGCGATGCGGACGGTCTCGGCGGCCGGTTCGCCCAGGACGGCGGCGTAGAGGAAGTCGCCGTTGCGGTCGGCCAGCGGCATCGGCCGGTCCTGGTTGGCGCGGGCCATGAAGCCGGCGAGCCGCTCACGCGAGACCTCGGCGACCATCAGCTTGCCCTCGAAGCGGACCACGGCGTCGAAGGCGTGGCGCGAGACCGGGCCGGCGGGCAGGCCGGTCCCGAGCGTGGTGTGGCCGATGAAACCGGCGTCGGCGCCGGCGGCGCGGGCGATGGCGGCGGCTGTCGCGCGGCCGGTGTCGCCGAGCGACAGGGCGGCGGGCGAGGTCCCGAGGATCGCGCGTTCTTCGTCGGTCAGCGTCCGGGCGAGGACGGCGGGGATCAGCAGGGCCAGCTGCGGCGCGACCGGGCCGTCGAGGGCGACGGGAACGGAGGCGGCCTCGCCCGGGCCGGCGGCGCGCAGGGTCACGGCGGTGTAGGCGTTGCTCCACGAGCCGGTGTGCACGTAGAGGTTGCGCCCCTGGCGGTGCTGGAACAGCAGGTGGTTGTGGCCGCCGATCATCAGCGCGCCGTCCGGCAGCAGGGGCAGGATCTCGCGGTCGGCCGCGACTCCGGCGTGGCTGAGCACCATGGCGAGGTCGGCGCCGGCGAGCGCGGCGGCGAGGTGGGCGCGGGCCCAGTCGCCCGGGACCGGGATCTGCAGCGTCGGCCGGCTGACGGCCGGATAGGTGTTGATTGAGTTGGTGGCGACGCCGACCACGCGCAGGGTGCGCCGGCCCAGCGGCAGGTCGACCTGGGCCGGGGCATAGGGCGCGCCGGTGCGCGCATCGACGATGTTGGACACCACGCTGACGCCGAGGCCGCGCAGGCGGGCGACCACCTCGGCGAGGTCGGTGGTGATGTCGTTGTCGTGATTGCCGAGATTGACCACCGTCGGGGCGAGCTTCGGCAGGGCGGCGAGGAACGCCCAGTCGATCTCGCCGCCTGAGCGGACCGCCGCGACGTTGCCGTGCTCGAAGATGTCGCCGTCGATGGCGATCACGTGCGGGACCGCGTGGGCGGCGACCTCGGCGGCGAGGGCGGCGAGCAGCTGGCCGGTGCGCTCATAGGCCGAATGCAGGTCGCACATGGCCAGCACCCGCCCGACGATCGGGGCCGGCGGGGAAAGGCCGCTCAGCAGCGGGGCGGCGGCGAGGCCGGCGAGCAGGCGGCGGCGGTCAGGGAAACGGGCGTCGGGCACGGAGCCTGATTTCCACCATTTCAGTGGTCAGGCAATGCGCGGCGGGACGTCGCAATGCGTGATTGCGGTCACGTCTCAAAATTTTCACGAACCGAACGGCGTTTTGTATTGGCGCTTTGGCGCCCTGCAACGTAGGGCGGCGCCAATAATCCAAAACCTCGGGGATATACTCATGTCACGTCGTCTCGGCGCGTTGGCCTGCACGGTCAGCGGCCTGGCTCTTCTCGTCTCCACGCCCGCCCTGTCGCAGACGGCGGACACCGCCGACGCGGCCTACACCGTCGAAGACATCGTGGTCACCGCCCAGCGCCGCAGCGAGAACATCCGCGAGGTGCCGTTCGCGGTCACCGCGGTGACCGAGCAGAAGCTGGCCGAAGTGGCGGCGGGCGGCGGCGACATCCTGCAGATGACGGCCCGCGTGCCCAGCCTGCAGGTCGAGAGCTCGAACGGCCGCTACGCCCCGCGCTTCTACATCCGCGGTCTCGGCAACGTCGACTTCGACTTCAACGCCTCGCAGCCGGTCTCGGTCGTGCTCGACGACGTGGTGCTGGAAAACGTCTTCCTGAAGGGCTTCCCGCTGTTCGACGTCCAGCAACTGGAAGTGCTGCGCGGGCCGCAGGGCACGCTGTTCGGCCGCAACACCCCGGCCGGCGTGGTCAAGATCGACACCGTCAAGCCGACCAACGCGTTCACCGGCTTCGGCTCGCTGGCGATGGGCAACCTGGGCGCGGTGCGCGCCGAGACCGGCGTGACCATCCCGGTCAACGACACCCTGCAGGTCCGCGTCGCCGGCCTGTGGAACCATCGTGAGGACTGGATCGACAACATGTACAGCCCGGCCTTCGCCGATCCGAACGGCAAGGACCTGGGCAATTTCGACGACCGCGCCGGCCGCGTGCACGTCGCCTGGGCCCCGACCGAGCGGCTGTCGACCCTGCTGACCCTGCAGGCCCGCGACTACGAAGGCACCGGCACGATGAACCGCGCCAACGTGCTGACCAAGGGCTCCAACGAGCTGAACGCCAACTTCGACCGCGAGCGCGTCTATTATGACGGCGGCCGCAACAACTTCCAGAAGCAGAAGACCCGCTCGGGCTCGCTGCAGGTGGCCTACGACTTCGGTCCGGCGACCCTGACCGGCGTGGCCGCCCGCTACTGGGGCGCCTCGGCCGGCGACGGCGACATCGACGGCGGCGTGGCCTCGGCCCCGGCCGGCGCGCCCTGGAAGACGCCGTTCAACTCCGAGACCGGCACCCTGGACAGCGACCTGGTGCAGGACACCTACGAGCTGCGCTTGGCCTCGAACGGCGACGGCGCGTTCGGCTGGCAGGTCGGCGCCTTCTACTGGGAAGAACGCTTCAACCTGATCTCGGCGACCTTCAACGGCACCGGCGGCCTGCAACCGACCATCGTCACCGACATCGTGCAGGAGTCGGACTCCTGGTCGGTGTTCGGCCAGGGCTATTATCAGGTCAACGACGCCCTGAAGCTGACGGCCGGTCTGCGCTACACCGACGACGCCCGCGACTTCCGCGGCCAACGTATCCTGGGCGCGCCGCTGGACGTGACCAAGGCCGTCGGCGACGAGCAGGTCAGCTGGGACGTCAGCGCCCTCTATGAGCTGAACGACGACCTGAACCTCTTCGCCCGCGTGGCCAAGGGCTATCGCGGTCCGTCGATCCAGGGCCGGATCGCCACCTCGAACATCGTGACTACCGCCGACTCCGAGACGGTGATGTCCTACGAAGCCGGCTTCAAGGCCCGGCTGTGGGAGCGCCGCGCCAGCCTGAACGCCACCGCCTACTACTACGAAGTCACCGACCCGCAGTTCACCGCGATCGGCGGCGAGGGCAACTTCAACCAGCTGATCAACGCCGACAAGGGCGAGGGCTACGGCATCGAAATCGACGGCGAGGTCTATCTCGGCGCCGGCTTCAACCTGACCGGCGGGTTCGCCTGGAACCACACCGAGATCAAGGACAGCAACCTGCTGGTGGCGTTCTGCGGCGCCGGCTGCACGGTCACCGACCCGATCGTGAACGTCGGTACGACCCGCCGCGCGAACATCAACGGCAACCCGTTCCCGCAGGCGCCGGAATACACCGCCAACATCGCCCTGGACTGGGTCCACACCCTGGCGGGCGGCGCCGAGCTGTTCGCCTCGACGGACTGGGTGCTGCAGAAGAACTTCAACCTGTTCCTCTATGAATCGGTCGAGTTCCAACAGGACACCGCCTTCGAAGGCGGGGCCCGCGCGGGCTGGCGTGCGCCGGAGCTGGGCCTGGAAGCGGCCCTCTACGTCCGCAACATCACCGACGAAGCCAATGTCATCGGCGCCATCGACTTCAACAACCTGACCGCCTTCGTCAACGAGCCCCGGACCTTCGGGATCCAGGTGACGAAGCGCTTCTAAGCCGACTGGCGGCCCGGCGGAGCGGTGAGCTCCGCCGGGCCTGCGCCATACTGCGTCTTGCATCGCGGCCCCAATGAGGGCACGGACCGCCGGTGACCGAAGACCGTGACATCGGCCTGCCCGCCCGCCGGGCCGCCATCGACATTCTCGCCTCCGCCCTGGCCCGCCGCGCCGGGCTGGACGAGGCGCTGACCCGCCCCGCCTTCCGCAATCTCGAGCCCCGCGACCGCGGCTTCGCCATGGCGCTGGCCATGGCCACGCTGCGCCGGCTGGGGCCGATCGACCGCGCCCTGCAGGGCCGGTTGGCCAAGCCGCCGCCGGACGGGGTGGTCAACATCCTGCGGATCGGCCTGGCCCAGGCCTTCGTGCTGGAGACCCCGGCCTTCGCGGCGGTGACCACCAGCGTCGACCTGGCCGCCAGCCATTCGTCGACCCGCGCCTTCAAGGGCCTGGTCAACGGCGTGCTGCGCGCGCTGCTGCGCGAGCCGCCGGACCTCAACGCGCCCGACGCGTTGTGCCCGCCGTGGCTGCTGGCCCGCTGGAGCGCGGCGTTCGGGCCTGAGGCGGCGCTGGCCATGGCGGCGCTGATCGCCGACGAGCCGGCCACCGACCTGTCGCTGAAATCGGCGGCGCAGGCCGAGCGGCTGGCCGGCGAGTTCGAAGCCGAGGTCCTGCCCGGCCCGACCCTGCGCACCGCGCGCAAGGGCGATGTCGCCGCCTGGCCCGCCTATGACGAAGGCGCCTGGTGGGTGCAGGACGCCAGCGCGGCGATCCCGGCCCGGCTGCTGGACGTGCAGGCCGGCGAAAGCGTCCTCGACCTCTGCGCCGCGCCCGGCGGCAAGACGCTGCAGCTGGCGGCGGCCGGCGCGCAGGTCGTGGCGGTCGACCGTTCGGCCGCGCGGCTGACCCGGGTCGCCGAGAACATGCAGCGCATGGGGCTGAGCGCCGAGATCGTCGCCGCCGAGGCCGGCGACTGGGACGATGCGCGGACCTTCGATGCGGTGCTGCTCGACGCCCCGTGCAGCGCCACCGGCACCTATCGCCGCCATCCGGACGTGCTGTGGGCCGCGCGCCCCAGCGACGTCGCCGCCCTGGCCGGGGTGCAGAGCCGGCTGCTGGACTCCGCCGCGCGGCGGGTGAAGCCGGGCGGGCGGCTGGTCTACTGCGTCTGCTCGCTGGAGCCGGAGGAGGGCGAGGCGCAGATCGCCGCCTTCCTCAGCCGGCATGGCGACTTCAAGCTGGTCCCGGCCGCGCCGGGCGAGGGCGGGGCGCCGGAGGCCAGCCTGCTGGCCGACGGAACCCTGCGCCTGCTGCCGCATCATCGCCCCGGCGGGCAGGACGGCTTCTACGCCGCTCGCCTGCGACGCGAAGTTTGATCTCGCGACAACTTGTCCCCAACCCCGCCCTTGGCTAAGTCGAACACCATGACCGCACCGATCATCGCCCCGTCCATCCTGGCCTCGGACTTCGCCAAGCTCGGCGAAGAAGTCGCCGCGATCGAAGCCGCCGGCGCCGACTGGGTGCATGTCGACGTCATGGACGGCCACTTCGTGCCGAACATCACGCTGGGCCCGGACATCGTGAAGGCGCTGCGCCCGCACGCGAAGATCCCGTTCGACGTGCACCTGATGATCGCGCCGGCCGACCCGTACCTGGAGGCGTTTCGCGAGGCCGGCGCCGACTACATCAGCGTCCACCCGGAGAGCGGCCCGCACCTGAACCGCACCCTGAAGCGCATCCGCGAACTGGGGGCCAAGGCGGGCGTGGTGTTCAACCCCTCGACCGACCCCAGCGTCATCCAGTGGATGATGGACGAGATCGACCTGATCCTGGTGATGTCGATCAACCCGGGCTTCGGCGGCCAGAAGTTCATGCACTCGCAGCTGCGCAAGATCGAGGCGCTGCGCAAGATGATCGACGCCAGCGGCAAGCACATCGAGCTGGAAGTCGACGGCGGGGTGACCCCGGAGACCGCGCCGCTCTGCGTGGCGGCCGGGGCCACGGCGCTGGTCGCCGGCACCGCCGTCTTCAAGGGCGGCCCGGCCAAGTACGCCGACAACATCCGCGCGCTGAAGGGCGGCTGACCGGGTGGCGGCTGCGCCCCCGAGCATCTTCCGACATCCGGCCGGGCTCTGGGCCCAGGCCATGGCGGCCGGCGTGGCGCGTCAGGCCCGGCGCGACTGGGCCGGCTCGCCGCTGCACCGCGCGCTGCTGGCGCGGCCGCGCCCCGAGGGGCTGGTGCTGGCGCCGCGCGACTGGCGTCCGGCCGACGCCGAGGCCGGGCGCAGGATTCTGGCCGGCCGCTTCCTGTTCGCCGGCGTGGTCCTGGAAGTCGGGGTCGGCGGCGATCCCTGGGACCGCCCCAGCCCCAGCCATGGCTTCGCGGTCGGCCTGCACGGCTTCGACTGGATGCGCGACCTGCTGGCCGCGGGCCCGGCGGGCGCGACCGAGGCGCTGCGGCTGACGCTCGACTGGCGCAAGCTGTTCGGCAAGTGGAACGCGTTCTCCTGGAGCCCCGAGGTGCTGGAGCGGCGGGTGTCGCACCTGGCCTGCGGAGCCAAGGCGATCTGCGACGGGGCCTCGGACATGGAGGCCGGGCTGATCGCCCAGGACCTGGCGCGGCAGGCGCGCCACCTCTTGTCGCTGGCCGACGGCCCGGCCCGCGCGGCCGAGCGGGCCAGCGTCGCGGCCCTGGCCGGGGCGGCGCTGGGCGGCGAGGCCGGCGAGCGGCTGCTGAAGCACGGCCTGATGCGGCTGGTCAAAGCGCTGCCGGTCAGCGTCGCCCCGGACGGCGGCCACGCCAGCCGCTGCCCGCGCGCGGCGCTGGAGCTGCTCTACGACCTGCGGATCCTGGACGACGCGCTGGAGCAGCGCGGCCGCCCGGCGCCCGAGGAGATGATGCGGGCCATCGACCGGCTGGCCGGGGCGGTGCGGTTCTTCACCCTGGCCGACGGGGCGCTGCCCGAGCTGCAGGGCGGCGAGGCCGGCACCCGGAGCTATGTGGCCGCGGTGCGGGCCGGCGAGGGCGGCGGCGCCGCCAAGCCGCCGGCGGCGCGCAACGGCTATCACCGGCTGCAGGGCCGCAGCCTGCAGATCCTGGCCGACGCCGCCGCCCCGGCCCAGGGCGCGTGGAGCGTCACCGCCTGCGCCCAGCCGCTGGCCATGGAGGTGCTGGCCGACGGCCGCCGGCTGATCGCGGCCAGCGCCTGGTCGCCGGAAGCCGCCGGTCCGCAGGCGTTGCGGCTGGTCGACGCCTCCTCGACCCTGTCGATCGCCGACGAGCCGTGCGGCGAGCCGCTGCGCGGCTTCCGCGCCGCCGCCCTGGGGCCGCGGCTGGTCGGGGCCTACGAGCATGTCGAGGCCCGCCGTTATGAGACCGAGCAGGCCCTGTGGCTGGAGCTGGCCCACGACGGCTGGGCGCGGCGCTTCGGCCTGCGCCACGAGCGGCGGCTCTATCTCGACCTGGTCGCCGACGAGCTGCGCGGCGAGGACATGCTGGCGCCGGTCAAGCCGGGCGAGATGGGCCAGGCCGGCCGACGGTTCATCCCGTTCAAGGTCCGCTTCCACGTGCATCCGGACGTCAGCGCCAGCCTGGCGCGGGACGGGAAAAGCGTCCTGTTGCGCAGCGGCGAGGACGACCACGGCTGGTGGTTGCGCAACGACGCCCATTCGGCGGACATCGAGACCGGCGTCTACTTCCAGGACGGCAAGCCGCGCCGCACCCAGCACATCGTGCTGCGCGGCCAGGCCCGGGCCGACAGCGGCGCCAAGCTGCGCTGGAAACTGGCGAGCGCCGCGCCGGCGGCGGGGCCTCCTCTCTAGATGCTTCCCCGCTGGGGAAAGTCCGGTGACGCCGGCACGGCCGGTTCCTCTCCCCGCTCGAGGGGAGAGGTTAGGTGAGGGGTTTTGCGGCGCGGAGCGGCGCTCTGCGGAGTCAGCAGACCCCCTCACCCCAACCCTCTCCCCCAAGGGGGCGAGGGAGTCCCCGCGGCCGTGTTGGGCGATGACTGCGCCTTTCCTGATTGATCCGGTGTTCATGGGTCCCGGTCTTCGGCTGCGCCGAAACCGGGATGACACGGAGTGGTGCGTGTGCGCCGCATTGACCCTGGGGCGCGGGGGGCCTAAGTCGGCGGCGTTCCGTGTGACTGGCGAAATCTTAAGGTGGGCGACCACCGGGGAGCGCGGGACCTCATCACGCCGCTCGCCTGGGCATTTTCCTTTTTGAACCCTTCGAAGGAGACTGCGCCGTGCCCGCCGCCCCGAATTTCCCGCCCGCTCCCGACCGCGTCGTTCCCAAGCGCGCGCTGATCTCGGTCTCCGACAAGACCGGCCTGATCGAGGCCGCCAAGGCGCTGGCCGCGGCCGGCGTGGAGCTGGTCTCGACCGGCGGCACCCGCGCGGCGATCGAAGCGGCCGGGCTGGCGGTGAAGGACGTCTCGGAACTGACCGGCTTTCCGGAGATGATGGACGGGCGGGTGAAGACCCTGCACCCGGTGGTGCACGGCGGGCTGCTGGGCGTGCGCGACGCGGCGGAGCACGCCAAGGCGATGGCCGAGCACGGCATCGGCCCGATCGATATCGTCTATGTGAACCTCTACCCGTTCGAGGCCACGGTCGCGAAGGGCGGCAGCTTCGAGGACTGCGTCGAGAACATCGACATCGGCGGGCCGGCCATGGTCCGTTCGGCCGCCAAGAACCACGGCTATGTGGCGATCTGCACGGAGATCGCCGACCTGGAAGCGGTGCTGGCCGAGCTGAAGGACGCCGGCGCGACCTCGCTGGCCCTGCGCAAGACCCTGGCCGCCCGCGCCTATGCCCGCACCGCGTCGTACGACGCGGCGATCTCGGCCTGGTTCGCCCAGGCGCTGGGCGAGGACGCCCCGCGCCGCAAGGCCTATGCCGGCGAGCTGGTGCAGACCATGCGCTATGGCGAGAACCCGCACCAGAAGGCCGCGTTCTACCGCTTCGCCAACCCGCGGACCGGCGTGGCGACGGCCAAGCAGCTGCAGGGCAAGGAACTCAGCTACAACAACATCAACGACACCGACGCGGCCTATGAGCTGATCGCCGAGTTCGACCCGAAGGCGGCCCCGGCCTGCGCGATCATCAAGCACGCCAACCCGTGCGGCGTGGCCACCGGGAGCACGCTGGCCGAAGCCTATGAGCGGGCCCTGGCCTGCGACCCGACCAGCGCGTTCGGCGGCATCGTGGCGCTGAACACCAAGCTCGACGCGGCCACCGCGGCCAAGGTGCTGGAGGTGTTCACCGAGGTGGTGATCGCCCCCGACGCCGACGAGGACGCCGTCGCCCTGTTCCGCAAAAAGAAGAACGTCCGCCTGCTGACCACCGGCGGCCTGCCCGACCCGCACGCGGCCGGCGAGGTGTTCCGCTCGGTGGCCGGCGGCTTCCTGGTGCAGAGCCGCGACACCGCCAACCTGACGGCGGCCGACCTGAAGGTGGTGACCAAGCGCAGCCCCACCGACGAGGAAGTGCGCGACATGCTGTTCGCCTTCACCATCGCCAAGCACGTGAAGTCGAACGCCATCGTCTATGCGAAGAACGGCCAGACCCTGGGCGTCGGCGCCGGCCAGATGAACCGCAAGGACTCGGCCCGGATCGCGGCGCTGCGGGCCGCCGACTTCGGCCTGGACCTGAAGGGGTCGGCCTGCGCCTCGGAAGCCTTCTTCCCGTTCCCGGACGGGCTGCTGCAGGCGGCCGACGCCGGCTGCACCGCGGTGATCCAGCCGGGCGGCTCGATCGGCGACGACAAGGTGATCGAGGCGGCCGACGAGCGCGGCATCGCCATGGTGTTCACCGGCGTGCGGGTGTTCCGGCACTAGGCGCGGGCGGGCCGGCGAGCTCCACCCAGAGTGTCATCCCGGAAAGCGCGCAGCGCTTGTCCGGGACCCATTTGCGCCTCGCAGGCGGGATGAGGCGGGGCTGAGCCGTCGCCCCCTTGGATCTGGTGTTCATGGATCCCGGTCTTGCTGCGCAAACCGGGATGACACCTTGTGTTGCTCCCCCTCTGGGGGAGGAATTTTGGGTCAGCAAAAACGAAGAACGCCGCGGATCAGGCTGGATCCGCGGCGTTTATGGGTGGCCGGGACAGGCCCGGCCACGACGACCTAGTTTCTACTTGCCTTCGACGCTCGCCAGTTCACGTAGCGCCGCGTTGGCGATGGTGAGTTTGGCGAAGGACCAGGCGCCGCCGGCGGCTTCGATCTCCTCGACCGCCTTGCGGGCGGCCAGGGCGACGTCGGCGCGCTGGGCGGTCCAGGCGGCGATGGCGGCCTGGGCGGCCTCGTCGCTGTCACCGGCCTTGGCGCCCTCGGCATAGCTCATCACCGCGCGGGTGACGGCCGCCTGCTCGGCCAGCAGGTCCTCGACCAGACGGCGGACGGCGGTGCGCTCGAAGGCGTCGCCGGCCGTGAAGCCGCCGGCCGCCGCGCGCAGGCGGTCGAAGGCGAAGGCCGCGCCGACCTGGTGATAGAGGCGGGCGGCCGCCTCCAGCTTCCAGTTCGACGCCTCGGCCAGGTCGACGAGGTCGACGGCGACGGTCAGCGGCTGGAGGGCCGCGACCTGGCGGGCCAGGGCCTCGGGGGCGCCGGCGTCGGTCAGGCGCGTGACCTGGGCTTCCAGGCGTTCGCGCTCGACCGGAGACAGGATCGCCGGAACCAGCTTCTTCAGCGCCGCCGCGCCCGGACCGTAGCGCTTGACCAGGGCCTCGACGCCCTGGCCGCCGCGGGCCGCCCGGCGGGCGAGCCAGAAGGTCTCGCCGCGCAGGGTGTAGGCCAGGCGCCGGTAGAGGGCCATCTGGCCGGCGGCCGGGATCTTGCCGTCGAGCGCCGACACCTGGTCCCAGGCGGCCGGCACGCCGAGCACGGCCTTGGCCGCCTCATAGGCGGTGACGAAGGCGGTGACGTCGCACGACGCCGCCGCCATCAGCCGGGTCGGGAACGACGGGCCGCAACGGTTGATGGCGTCGTTGGCGACCACGGTGGCGATGATCTCGCGGCGCAGGCGGTGACGGCGCAGGGCCTCGTCGTACTTGCGCACCCCCTTCGGGAAGTAGCCTTCCAGCAGGTCCTCGAAATAGGGGTCGTCGGCGACCGGGCTGTGCGCCATGTCGCCCTTCAGCTCCAGCTTGCCGTAGGCCAGCAGCACGGCTTCTTCCGGACGGGTCAGGCCCTTTCCGGCCTGGCGGCGTTCGGCGATCACGCCGGCGTCGGGCAGGCCCTCGACCGCGCGGTCGAGCTGACCGCGGGCCTCCAGGTGGGCCATGTAGCGGGCGTGGGGTTCGAGCTCGCCGGGCGCGTCCAGGTCCATCAGCGAGAGCGCCAGGGTCTGGTCGTAATTGTGGTCGAGCACGTGGTCGGCGACGTCGTCGGTCATCGACTTCAGCAGCTTGTCGCGCGCCTTGCGGGCCAGGACTCCGGTGCGCTCCAGCATGCCGGTGAGGATCTTGATGTTGACCTCGTGGTCGGAGCTGTCGACCCCGGCCGAGTTGTCGATGGCGTCGGTGTTGACCCGGCCGCCGCGCAGGGCGAACTCGATGCGCCCGGCTTGCGTCAAGCCGAGGTTGGCGCCCTCGCCGACCACCTTGACCCGCAGGTCGGCGCCGTTGATGCGGATGGCGTCGTTGGCCTTGTCGCCGGCGTCGGCCTGGGTCTCGCGCCCGCCCTTCACATAGGTGCCGATGCCGCCGAGATAGAGCAGCTCGGCCGGGGCCTTGAGGATCGCGGTCATCAGCTCGGTGGGGGCGAGGCTGTCGGCCTCGACGCCGAGCATGGCCTTCACTTCCTTGCTGAGCGGGATCGACTTCAGGCTGCGGGCGAAGACGCCGCCGCCCTTGGAGATCTTCTTGCGGTCGTAGTCGTCCCAGGACGAGCGCGGCAGCTCGAACATCCGCTGGCGCTCGGCATAGGAGGTCGCCGGATTGGGATCGGGGTCGAGGAAGATGTGACGGTGGTCGAAGGCGGCCTGCAGGCGGGTCTGCTGGCTCAGCAGCATGCCGTTGCCGAACACGTCGCCGGACATGTCGCCGACGCCCACGACGGTGAACGGCTCGGACTGGATGTCCTTGCCCAGCTCGCGGAAGTGGCGCTTGACCGCTTCCCAGGCGCCGCGCGCGGTGATGCCCATTTCCTTGTGGTCGTAGCCGGCCGAGCCGCCCGACGCGAAGGCGTCGCCCAGCCAGAAGCCGTAGGATTCGGCGATGCCGTTGGCGATGTCGGAGAAGGTCGCCGTGCCCTTGTCGGCGGCCACCACGAGATAGGGGTCGTCGCCGTCATGGGCGATGACGCCGGCCGGACGGATCACCTGGCCCTCGGGATCGAGGTTGTCGGTGATGTCGAGCAGGCCCGACAGGAAGGTGGTGTAGGCGCGGATCGCCTCGGCGCGGACCACGTCGGGCGCGCCGCCCTTGGGCAGCTGCTTGGGATAGAAGCCGCCCTTGGATCCGACCGGCACGATCACCGCGTTCTTGGTCTGCTGGGCCTTCACCAGGCCGAGCACCTCGGTGCGGAAGTCGTCGCGGCGGTCGGACCAGCGCAGGCCGCCGCGGGCGACGGGCCCGAAGCGCAGGTGGACGCCCTCGATGTGCGTCGCCCAGACGAAGATCTCGCGATAGGGCTTGGGCAGCGGCAGGTCGGAAAGCTCGCCCGAGGCGACCTTGAAGCTGATGTAGGGCTTGGGCTGACCGTCCGCGCCCAACTGGTAGTAGTTGGTGCGCTTGATGGCCCCGACCAGCAGCGCCAGGCGGCGCAGCACGCGGTCGTCGTCGAGGCTGTCGACCTGCTGCAGGGCCTGGACGATCTCGTCCATCACCGCGACGGCCTGGGCCGTGCGCGCGGCCAGGTCAGCGCCCGTGGCCGGATCGAACTTGGTGCGGAACAGGTCGAGGATCAGCCGCGCCACGCCGGGGTGGTTGGACAGCGCGGTTTCCTGCACCCGCTGGCTGGGGTCGAGGCCGGACTGCTGACGATAGCGGGCCAGGGCGCGGATCAGCGCCGCCTCGCGCCAGGAGATCGACAGCTCCAGCACCATGCGGTTGAAGCCGTCGCTTTCGGTGGCCCCGGTCCAGACGGCGGTGAAGGCGTCCTCGAAGGCGGTCTTCACCTCCTCGAACACCAGGTGCTCGCCGTGCTGGTCGTCGAGCTCGAACTCGTGGACGTAGACTCGCCGGCCGCCGGCCGGCATGACCGGATAGCCGCTCTCGACCATGGCCTTGAGGCCCATGTTCTCAAGGATCGGCAGCACGTCGGCCAGCGGCGCCGGCGCGCCCGGATGGTAGAGCTTGAAGCGCAGCTGGGTCTTGGAGTCGGCGGCCCTGCGGAAGGCGCGGATGCGCACGCTCTCGCCGGGCTGCAGGCTCTCGATGACGGCGATGTCGGCCAGGGCCTCCTCGGCGTCGTAGCGCTCGCGGTAGCCGGCGGTGAACGCCTCGCCGTAGCGGCCGACCATGTCGGCGACCTGGGCCGTGGCCCGGCCCGATGCGCGGACGGCGGCGGCGAAGCGGTCCACCCAGGTCCGGGCGGCCGCGGCGATCTGGGCCTCCAGCGACTTCAGGTTCGGCTCGGCGTGGTGGCCGGGCTGGACGCCGATGATGAAGTGGACGCGAGCCAGCGGGCTGTCGGAGAAGGCCGGATAATAGGCCGAGACGCGGCCGCCATAGGCGTCGGCGAGGATCTCGCCGGCGCGCTGACGCAGGTCGGAATCGTAGCGGTCGCGCGGCACGAACAGCAGCACCGAGGCGAAGCGGTCGAACGGGTCGCGCCGCTCGAACAGCCGCACCCGCGGACGGTCGTAGAGGTGCAGGATGCCGAGCGCGGCGGCCAGCAGATCGTCTTCCGAGGCCTGGAACAGCTCGTCGCGCGGATAGGTCTCCAGGATGTTGCGCAGGCGCTTTTCGTTGTGGCTGCCCGGGGCCTTGCCGGCGCGGGCCAGGACGTTGGCGACCTTGGCGCGGACCAGCGGCACGGCGTGGGCCGGCTCGTCATAGGCCTCGGCGGTGAACAGGCCGACGAAGCGGATCTCGCCCGAGGGCTTGCCGTCGGCGCCGTAACGCTTGACGCCGACATAGTCCATGTAGCCGCGGCGGTGGACCCGCGAGCGCAGGTTCGACTTGGCGACGATGACCGGGTCGGAGGCGAGGCTGGCCTGGACCTGGGCGGTCAGCAGGGCCGGCTCGGAGGAGCGGCGCAGCACGGTGCGGGCCGGATCGCGCAGCACGCCCAGGCCGTCCTGCGGCTGGAACAGCGGCTCTTCCTTGGCGTAGCCGCCGTCCTTGAGGCGCGGGTACTCGTAGACCCGGGCGCCGAGATAGACGAAGTGCTCGTCGCGCAGCCAGCGCAGGAATTCGAGGTCCTCGTCGCGGGTCGGGCCGGCGGGGGCCTCCTGCAGCTCGGCGATGGTGCGGGCCATCAGCTCGAGCATGGCGGGGAAGTCGTCGACCGCCGCGCCGACATCGGCCAGCGCCGCGCGCAGGCCTTCGACCAGGGCCGCCTCGCGGTCGGCGCCGACCCGTTCGAGGATCACCTGGATCATGGATTCCCGGCGGCCCGGCCCGTCGGCCTGGCGCGCGCCCTTCTTGTCGCGGGCGACCTCGACCACCGGGTGGAACATGGCGCGGACCGACAGCCCCTGATCGGCGATCTCGCCCATCACGCTGTCGACCAGGAACGGGGCGTCGTCCTGGATGATCTCCAGCCGCTCGAGCGCCGGAGCGCCCTCGACCGGGGCCAGGCGGATGATCGGGGCCTCGCCCTTGCGGGTGGCGGCGAAGGCCCAGAAGTCGGCCAGCAGGGCGGCCAGGGCCTTGCCCGGCAGTTCGGGCAGTTCGTCCGGGGCGGCGTCTTCGGCGGCCTGGGCGATGAAGGCGGCCGCGTCAGGCGCGTCGCCGGCCAGGGCGGTGAAGGCCGTGACCAGGGCGCGCTGGGCGCTCGTCAGCTTGGGTCGCTTGCTCATCGGAAGGCCCCCGATGCGAGGGCGCCGCCGGAGGAGAGAGTCCGGCGGCGCGTGGCCCCGCCCTGGGGGGGAAGGCGGAGCGCTCGGGGCTCGCAGCGGCCGAAACCGCCTTGAATTCGGGGGGCGCCCGAATGGACCTTAGATAGGAAGGAAGCGAACAAGTTGAAGGCCTTGGTTTTCAGTCTTTGGGTTCACGCTTGCGTGAGGGGGGGCGGGTGCGTTTGGCGACCGGCTGCTCGGTCGGCGCAGCGACGAGATGGCGGTCGCGGAGCTTTTCGGGCTGGCCGTCGGCCGACAGCAGCACCGCCAGCCAGCGGGTGCCGTCGAACTGGGCGAGGATCACCATCACCATCACGGTGAGCGGGGTGGAGAGGAACATCCCGGTCATGCCCCAGATCAGGCCCCAGAAGGCCAGGCTGAGCAGCACGACGATCGGGTCCATGTTGAGGCTGTCGCCCTGCATCCGCGGCAGGATGATGTTGCCGACCACGAACTGGATGGCCTGCAGCACCGCCAGCAGGATGATCGCCGGCCAGAAGCTCTCGAACTGGATCAGGGCGAACACCGGCGGGGCCAGGATGCCGACCGCGCCGCCGATCACCGGGATGTAGGAGGCGATGAAGATCAGGAAGGCCCAGAACACCGCGTTGTCGAGCCCGATCGCCATCATCGCGATCCACGACGCGACGGCGATGATCAGGCCGGTGACGGTCTGCACCCAGAGATATAGCTCGACCCCGTCGCGGATGCGGCGGAAGGCGCTCATCGCCTCGTTGCGTTCGGCGTGGTGCGGGAACAGCCCGACCACCTTGCGCTGGAAGCCGCGCCGCGAGGCGATGATGAAGCCCAGATAGATCAGGATGAAGAAGGCGTCGGAAGCGAAGCCCTGCAGCCCCTTGGCGAAATCGGCCAGATAGGCGCTGGGATTCAGCTGGCTGAACAGGTCGCTGAGGGTCGGCGGCACGTCCATGCCGAACAGGCCGGCGATCTGGGCGATCAGGTTGTTGAGCCGCGGGCTGTAGGTGACCAACTGGCCGATGAAGGTGCTGGCGTTCTCGGCGACGATCAGCCCGGAGACGCCGAACAGCAGCACCGAGAACACGATCGCGGCCGGCAGCGCCGCCTTCTCGGACACCCAAGGCAGGCGCGCCCGGATCACCCGCGCGAAGCCGTCGATCATCACCGCCAGGAAGACGGCCAGCGCCAGAGGGGTCAGGATGCCCCGCAGCAGGTACAGGGCAAGACCGGTCGCGATCACCGCCAGGATGACGAGGGAGACGCGGACCGTATGGGACTCTGAGGCTCGGACGGACATGAGATCTTTTTGCGGTGGTGGTTCTCCGAGACTGTCAGTGTCGGAGCCTGCCGCGTCAATTTGGACCATCCCTACCCCGGTTCGACCGACGTGGGGAGGGTCTATGCCGATAAGACGCGCTCCTGCGGTTTATCCTCATCGCTTCCGCAGAAAATTCGGCAATGAGTTTGCGTGAACACTGATCAGGAATGCGACGCGATACATCCGCGCCGGGGCGAATTCCCGCGCTCCCCGCTGTCCGGGGCGCTGCGAGATCGTGGATGAGGCTCCGCCGAGCCGACCGAGGCGATCTGGCTGAGCGTTGACACTAAGTGATGCGGAAAGCCTATCGCGTGCGCCGCTGCGGCCCGCTAGCTTCGCCGGACACGAACCTTTGCGGAGTTCCCCATGTCCGACGGCGTCCTGATCGGTTTCTCGGATCACCTCGAAAACCTGCTGCTCAACCGGGCCAACCGTCACGGCCTGGTCGCCGGGGCGACGGGGACCGGCAAGACCGTGACGCTGCAGGTGCTGGCCCAGGGACTGTCCGACGCCGGGGTGCCGGTGTTCGCCGCCGACGTGAAGGGCGACCTCTGCGGGGTGGCTGAGCCGGGAACGCCGAACGCCAAGTTCGAGGAGCGCGCCAAGCTGATGGGGCTGACGCTCAATCCGCAGGCCGCCCCGACGGTGTTCTGGGACCTGTTCGGCGAGCAGGGTCACCCGATCCGCGCGACGGTGTCGGAGATGGGCCCGCTGCTGATCTCGCGCATGCTCGACCTCAACGACGTGCAGGAGGGGGTGCTGACGGTGGTGTTCCGCGCCGCCGACGACGAGGGGCTGCTGCTGCTGGACCTGAAGGACCTGCAGGCGGCGCTGAGCTTCGCCTCGGAGAACGCCAAGGAGCTGGGCGCCAAGTACGGCAACGTCTCGCCGGCGACGGTGGCGACCATCCAGCGCAAGCTGCTGGTGCTGGAGGACCAGGGCGGGGCCGGGTTCTTCGGCGAGCCGGCGCTGCAGCTTTCCGACATCATGCGCACCGACAGCTCGGGGCGCGGCTACGTCAACATCCTGGCGGCCGACAAGCTGATCGCCAGCCCCAGGCTCTATGCGACCTTCCTCTTGTGGCTGATGAGCGAGCTGTTCGAGGAGCTGCCCGAGGTCGGCGATCCGGAGAAGCCGCGGCTGGCGTTCTTCTTCGACGAGGCGCACCTCTTGTTCCGCGACGCGCCCAAACCGCTGCTGGAGAAGGTCGAGCAGGTGGTGCGGCTGATCCGCTCCAAGGGGGTCGGGGTCTATTTCGTCACCCAGAACCCGGCCGACATCCCCGAGACGGTGCTGGGCCAGCTGGGCAACCGCATCCAGCACGCGCTGCGCGCCTACACCCCGACCGAGCAGAAGGGGCTGAAGGCGGCGTCCAACTCGTTCCGGACCAACCCGGCCTTCGACACCGCCGAGGCGATCCAGGGGCTGGGGGTCGGCGAGGCCCTGGTCAGCGTGCTCGACGAGAAGGGCGCCCCGACCGTGGTGCAGAAGACCCTGATCCGGCCGCCGGTCTCGCGCCTGGGCCCGATCACCCCGGCCGAGCGGGCGGCGATCATGGGCCAGAGCCCGGTGCGCGGGCTCTACGACACCGTCAAGGACCGCGAGAGCGCCTTCGAGATGCTGAAGGCCCGCGCGGCCTCGGCGGCGGCCGCAGCGCAGGCGCCGGCCTCGCCCTGGGGCGGCGGCCAGGAGCCGGCTCCGGCGCCGGCCCCGCGCGGTCGCGCCCCGGCCGCGCCGCGGCCGCGGGCCTCGAACCGCCAGTCGATGGGCGAGGCCTTCACCAAATCGCTGCTGCGCCAGGCCGGCAGCACCATCGCCCGCGAACTGATGCGCGGCATCCTGGGCAGCATGAAGAAGCGGTAGCGGCGGCCCTAGCGGATCGAGAAGGCCATGCCGATCGAGGCCGGGGCGGTCGGCTTGAAGCCGTACTGGGCGTAGAGCCGCCAGGCCTCGCCGTCGGCGATCAGGCTGACATAGGCCCCGACCGGCGCGGTCTGGCGCAGGTGGTCGACGATGCGCTCGACGATCGCCTTGCCCAAGCCCCGGCCCTGGTGGCCGGGTTCCACGGCGATGTCGACCACCTGGTAGAACAGGCCCCCGTCGCCGACCACGCGACCCATCCCGACGACCTCGTCGCCCTTGCGGATCTGCACGGCGAACAGGGTGTTGGGCAGCCCGGCCGCCGCGGCTTCGGTGCTTTTCGCGCTGAGGCCCGCCGCCACCCGCAGCCGGCGATAGTCGTCGGCCGAAGGCGTCGCGACGACGAGCTGGTATCCGTCCGTCATGGTTGGCTCCGTGTGGACATGGGGCGGGCGTTCTATCGTGGCGAGGACCGGGGCGTCGATGCCCCGCGGCTGGCGGGCCGCGCCCATTTCGCGAACCCGTGTTATCTTCCCGGCGGTTCTGCTGGGAGGACGCCATGTCGGACGCCGCCTTCGTCGGTTCGATCCCCGACCTCTATGAGCGCTATCTGGGGCCGATGCTGTTCGAGCCCTACGCCCGCGATCTCGCGCGCCGGTTCGAAGGGTTCGAAGGGGACCTGCTGGAGACCGCCGCCGGCACCGGCCGCGTGACCCGGGCCCTGGCCAAGGCCGCGCCGCGGGCGAGGATCCTGGCCACCGACCTCAACCAGCCGATGCTCGACACCGCCGCGGGGCTGACGGCGGCGGCCAATGTCGAATGGCGGCAGGCCGACGCCCAGGCCCTGCCGTTCGAAGGCGCCAGCTTCGATGCGGTGGTCTGCCAGTTCGGGGTGATGTTCTTTCCGGACAAGGCGGCCGGGTTTTCGCAGGCGCGGCGGGTGCTGCGGCCGGGCGGGCGGTTCGTATTCAACGTCTGGGACGACATCGCCGCCAATGAGATCTCGCAGATCGTCGGCGAGGCGGTGGCCGGACTGTTCCCCAAGGACCCGCCGCGGTTCCTGGAGCGGACGCCGTTCGGCTATCACGACCGCGCGACGATCGCCGCGGCGCTGGCGGCGGCGGGGTTCGCCGCGCCGCAGTTCGACGTGGTGCGGCTGCAGATGCGCTCGCCGTCGGCGGCCGACGCGGCCGTCGGGCTCTGCACCGGCACGCCGCTGCGCGGCGAGATCGAGGCGCGCGACCCCGAGGGGCTGGACGCGGCGACCGAGGCGGCGAGCGCGGCGCTCACCGAAGCGTTCGGCGGCGGCGAGATCGTCGGCTGGGGCCAGGCGGTGGTGGTGAGCGCGGGGGCGACCTGAGCGTGATCCCGGTTTGCGCAGCAAGACCGGGACCCATGAACACCAGATGGTTCATGGACATGGATGCCCGGGCGCCGGGATGACGGATGCGGCGTCAATGGGTCCCGGACAGCCGCTGCGCGGCTTCCGGGATGACATGTGAGTTTGGGGCGGCGATCCACCCTCCCCACGATGGGGAGGGAGAGCGCTAGCCGCGCAGCTTGCGCAGCAGGACGTCGAGGTCGCGGGCGATCATCGGGTCTTCGCCCTTCAGGGCCTCGATGCGGCGCACGGCGTGCAGGACGGTGGTGTGGTCGCGGCCCCCGAAACGGCGGCCGATGTCCGGCAGCGAGCGGGTGGTGATCTGCTTGGCCAGCCACATGGCGACCTGGCGCGGGCGGGCGACCACGCGGGCGCGGCGCTCGGAGATCAGGTCGGCCTGCTTGAGCTGGTAGTGCTCGGCCACGGTCTTCTGGATCTGGTCGACGGTCACCCGGCGCTCGTTGCAGGCCAGGTTGGGACGCAGGATCGCCTGCGCCTCGTCGAGGGTCATGCGCGAGATCTCGCCGCCGACGCGGGCGACCAGGGTGTTGAGCGCGCCTTCCAGCTCACGAACGCTGTCGGTGAAGCGGTCGGCGAGGAACTGCAGCACCTCGGCGCGGGCCGAGGGCATGAACCGCCCTTGCGCCGCCAGGGTGGCGAGCTTGCGCTCAAGGATGCCGAGGCGAAGGGTGCGGTCGGCCGGCTCGATGCCGCAGACCAGACCGGCCTGCAGGTGGCTGCGCAGGCGCGGCTCCATCTCCTGGAGTTCAGCCGGCGAGCGGTCGGCGGTCATCACCACGCGGCGGCCGTCCTCGACCAGGGCCAGCAGGGTGTGGAACAGCTCCTCCTGGGTGGAGGACTTGCCGGCGACGAACTGCACGTCGTCGATCAGCAGCAGGTCGGCGTTGCGCAGTTCGTCCTTGAAGGCGGCGGTCGAGCGGTCCTGCACGGCCTTGACGAAGGTCGAGGTGAAGCGCTCGGCGGTGATGTAGACGACCCGCTTTTCCGGAGCCGATTGCATGGCCTCCCAGGCGAGCGCGTTCAGCAGGTGGGTCTTTCCGAAGCCGTAGGGGCCGTGGAAGATCACCGGGTTGAAGTGGCCGTCCGACCAGGCCGCCACGCGGCGGGCCACGGCGAAGGCGAATTCGTTGGCGGGGCCCGAGACGAAGGTCTCGAACGAGAAGCGGTCCTGCAGGCCCTGCTGGCGGCCGGCGCGGGCGGCGACCGGGGCGGCGGCTTGCAGCGGCACCTCGATCTCGATGACATTGCCTTCGGCCAGGGGAGCGCTCATCGGCTCGGCCTTGAGCACCACCGGCGCGGCCGGGGCGCTCGGGGCCTCGGCCTCGAACTCCATGCGCGACTTCAGTTCGAGATTGCGGCCCATCGGGTCGTTCTGAGCCCAGAGCTCGCCGATGCGGCGCCAGGCGTGGCGACGGATCCAGTCGCGGGCGACGCCGGTCGCGGCGACCAGGCACAGCTCGTCCCCGCGCTCGCGCAGGGCGGCCTGTCCCAGCCAGGAGCCGAAGGTGGCCTCACCGAGTTCTCGCTTCAGCGCGGCGCAGGTCGTCGACCACACGGCCGCCGCTTGCGTCTCGACAACAGAACTCGCAACGCCCCCAGTGGCCATCATTCCAACCTCTTTCATCGTCAT